>DKEN01000116.1 GCA_002452515.1 Spartobacteria bacterium UBA6821
CGCTGATGGTGAAGGCACTGGGTGACCGTTTTGCCGAGGCGACTGCTGAATGGCTCCACAAAAAGGCACGCGACCTTTGGGGATTCGGAAAATCAGAGGGACTCTCCAAAGAGGATTTCATCCGGGAAAAATACCGNNCTCTTCCGGATTCTCAACGCGACGGAACATACCGGCGTCATCCTCACCGAGAGTCTGGCAATGTATCCCGCGAGTTCCGTTTCCGGCTTCTTCTTTGCCTCACCCGAGGCAAAGTATTTTGCTGTCGGGAAGCTGGATAAAGATCAGATCCAGGAGTATGCAGTCCGCAGAGGGATGGAAGTGACAGAAGTGGAACGGTGGCTCAGCCCCTACCTCCAGTACCAATAGCTAAACCTACAAACGGAAATTGGNNTGGACAGGATGAACAGGATTGAAGACAAGGGACTTGCAAAATAAAGCCTATAGACCCGTTGGGTGAGGGGTGACTTTTCTGTAACCCCATCCTGTTAATCTTGTTCATCCTGTCCAATTGTCCACTACTGCTTCTAGGATAAAAGGATCGTGATATTGCCTCGCTTGCTTTGCCATCGCCATCTCCCGATGGCCTCGTCCTTCGGACTGCTTCGCAGGCTTCATCGTGCATCCCTGCACTCGATGTTCACTCGTCTCGCCCTGACGGGCTACACTTCGCGTAGGCTATCCCGGCCGTTCCCACGGCCCGGTATTGGCGGATAGCTGCGTTGGCCTGCGGTTGACGTAGATTACTACGGCTTCCGATCCTCATGACTGGTGACTGATGAGATTTCTGAAGAAAAGTTCTCCGCGCCTCCGTGTGAGATATCGGTCTTCCGTGTCCCTTCAGAGTCTCATTTCCCTGTTTTACCCCAATCTGCGTAGAAAATCAGCAGGACTCAGGATTGGCATTCCCTCGTATTCCTTGAGGGCAAGCAGGTGTTTTTTATCCCTGCTGACAATGCAATCGGCTTTGATGGGCTGATTATCATCCTTGCTTTCACGGGGGCTGCGGGTAATCTTACCAGTAAGAATACACCCCATGAGCCTTCTTGCCACCACCCGCATGTCTTCCAAGGGACAGGTTGTCATCCCCGAAGAAATCAGAGACAGACTGCATCTTGCCCCCGGTTCCCAGTTTGTGGTCATCGGAGAGGGGGATGCCATCATCTTCAAGACCCTGTCGGCTCCTTCCATGAGGGACTTTGACGGGCTGATCCAGCGGGCGCGGAAGCAGGCCAAGAGGGTCGGGATCAAGCCTTCTGACATCACCAAAGCCATCAAGACTGTCCGCAAAGGCAAGTGAAGGCGATTCTGGACACCAATGTCCTGATCTCGGGGATTTTCTTCTCGGGTGTCCCAAGTGAGATCCTCTCGGCATGGAGGGACGAGAAAATTGAGCTGATCGTCTCACCTGAAATCATGGAGGAGTATCGTCGCGTGGGTGACGAAATGGAGACTAAGTTTCCCGGCGTGGAGGTGTCCCCCTTTCTGAAACTGGTGGCCATCGAGGCAACCATGGTGGAGGCAAAGCCTCTTACCGAAGCAGTCTGCACCGATTCGGACGACGACAAGTTTTTGGCCTGCGCCCTCTCCTCAAAAGCCAAAGTGATCTGCAGTGGCGACAAGGCGTTGCTCAAGACATCCGGCTACCATGGAATCGAGGTCCTGACTCCACGCAATTTTATCGACAGATTTCTTAGGAAATGGCCAGTGATTCCCTAACAGCCTAGAAACATGCTCCCTACTCTCACATGGTCGAACCGTCAGAGATCGGTGCAGGTTGATCTTGGGAAGGTTCGGGATATCGTGCAGGCGGCTTTGCCTCTCTGTGTGAAGAAACCGCGCAAGCGGGGAATGGTGCTACCCTCGGAGGTGGAGATCACACTGCTCGGTGAGGCGGCCATTGCCAAGGTCCACGGGGAGTTTCTGGAGGATCCGACACCGACTGATGTGATCACCTTCGAGCATGGGGAGATCCTAATCGGTGTTCCCATTGCCGCTGCGAATGCGCGTAAATTCCATCACCCTGTTTTTCATGAGGTGGCACTCTGCGCCATCCATGGCCTGCTCCATCTGCTTGGGTATGACGATCTCACCGAAAAAGAACGTGTGATCATGCATGCCCGGCAGGAGGAGATTTTAAAATCAGCGACTGGCGGGAGCTGATAGGAGTGTCCGTTTTACGGACAACCCCGATAGGGGCGAGTGGCTCGGGAGAGCCTGAGTTCAAAGCCCTTCAGAAGTTTTAATGTCCCCCACAGTCAATAGACCATTCCAACATCTGGGAGCGTGTGTTAGTTTGGCGGCATGATTCATGCCGCCGCGCAGCCCGAGAAGATTTCCGAGGAATCGGATTTTGTGGTGATTGCCCGTGCCGCGATGATTTGCAACCCCTTCCTCGACTCACTTGGCGACGTGACCCTAGTTCCGCTCGGTTCCATCGCGGCATCTGTGCTGAACTGGAATGCGGCAATTTTTACCCCACTGCTCCAGCCGGCACTGCTGGAAGTGATCGTGCGTGTCGCTGAGGGCGGGAGTTTTGAAATCGCGGCTCTCGACTGCCGTCTCGATGCATCGTTGCCCGAAAAGCTTAGGCTCCAAAGCCGGACAGCGGGGAAACAGCTGGTGCAGGGGCTTCTAGCTCCTCGTGGCGACCGGATGATCGAACGCTATCGCGCTGCGGTGCTCGCGGGAGATTCCCCGGGCCATCTTGCCATGATTCACGCGCTCCGTGCCGCACTCTTTCATCTTCCCCCGCGCGTGCTCATCGCCTCGTATCTTTTTCAGGAGGGTATCGGTGCCGGACTTGATGATCTTGAGATCGGTCGCTTCCTGATTGCCGGGGTTTGCGGAGCATTGGAACTTCCCTCGGCTGGGAGCGGTGGTAGCAGCGATAAGATTCATGACCTGGCTGGCTGATCATCCCATGAACGATCCGCGCCTTTTGGAGTCGACGGAGACCGAGCAGAAGGATGCGCTCGATCATCCCTGGTTGGTCGTCGTACACAATGATCCCGTGAATTTGATGAGCTATGTCGCGATGATTTTTCGCCGCGTCTTTGGCTGGAACCGAGAACGCGCGGAGCGCCACATGTTGGAGGTGCACACCAAGGGGCGTTCCGTTGTCTGGAGCGGAGCCCGGGAGCAGGGGGAACTTTACGTGCAGCAACTTCACGGTCATCTCCTGCTCGCGACCTTGGAACGCTCGCCCCGCTAATCTTCTTTTGAACCATGTATTTTGAGATTTCAAAGAAGGGGAATCCGCTTTTCAGCAAGATTCATCCCTTGCTGGCTGGAATGCTTCAAACCGTGGCCGTCGATCCCTGGGAACGCTTTCCCGATGGGAGTGCGCGGCTTCTGCCCTCCCCGGGCGACGACGAGGAACTCTGCGTCGATTGGGAGGATATTGTGCAACCTGAATTGCGCCGTCATTTTGATTCGGAACGCTCCGTGGTGGCAGAGGATCTCGCCCGGCTGAAATCGGGAAAGGGGAAAAATCCCGGATGGTCGCTGGAGATCGAGAGCACTCATGGCAATGCGTGGCTCACAACGCTGAATGCCCATCGTCTGGCCCTTGTCGACGAGTATTCGATTACCGAGCAGGAGCTTGCAGAAAAGTCGGAGCCCGATTTTTCAAACGAAAGAGGTCTTGCCCTCATGCAGGTCAATTTCTTCGCCTTCGTTCAGGAGTGTCTGATCCGTGCGCAGGATGAGGAGGATGAGGGGCAGGTGGGAGAGTCAGATGATGCTGAAGGCCGCTAATGGAGGAGGCGCGCGCCATACTTCTCAGGAGGTACCGCTTTGCCGAAAACAGCCTTGTCGTTGTCTGGATGACCGATTGCCACGGCAAGGTGAAGACGGCAGTGAGGAGTGCGACCAAATCCGGGAATCCTTTCGCGGGTAGGTTGGAACTCTTCACGGAGGCAGAGATTGCTTTCAAGCCTCCGAAGAGCGGCGATCTTTATTCCCTAAGTGAAGTCGTGCTTTGCGGCGATCCGGGATTGCCCGCCACCTATGTGACGCTTCTCGCAGCCTCCTATTTCGCGGAACTCTGCGACCTCTTTTCCGAACCGATGCATCCGGTGCCCGAGATGTTCTCGCTTCTCCAGCGGGCCTGGGGATTTTTACGGACGCAGAGTCCCAGTACACGAGCCGTCGAGCATTTCGAGATGGAGTTGGCCAGGCTGCTTGGCATTCATGACCCGGCAATGCCTGCCCATCATTCTCTCTCTTCAGTCGCCCATCGCCTTCCTGCCAATCGTTCCCGTCTTCTGGAGCAGCTCGCAGTTCCTTGAAAAAGATCTCAGGCGCTCTTCTCGTAAAGGGTGATGAGTTTTTCGATCTGGACGGGTTGCGAAAAATGACGGCAGACAAGTTCCCTCTCGGAGAGGAGGGTTTCTGAGGGTTGTTCAGACCAGGTCTGGAGGGCTTCCCTGATACTCTCCCCAAGGTAGGGGGTATTTTCTGGATCGGGTAGCCAGGTGATCTGATCGAAGCCGATCCCCTTCAGGAAGCGAAATCCCGGGGCATCGGTCAACATCATGGGGAGTCCTGTGCTGAGGGCCGAGAGCATGGCGAGCGAGAGCCCTTCGTAGCGGCTGGTCATGATAAATCCATCCGCAGCTTTCAGGAACTGAGGAATGGTCGAAAGATATTCGAAGGCGAAGCAGTGTTTCCTTGCCTGGGGGAGGAGGGTGTTGCGCAGTCCGACAGATCCAGCTCCCGCGTGACCAAAACTCCAGGAACTCTCCGGCAGGAGGGTATTGAGCGCGGCGTAAAGGGGAGCGTAATTTTTTTGCATCGAGTCACGTCCGATCGTTACCAACAGTTTCCCGGATGAGGGAAGCGAGAGCGCCGCCCGGGCATCCGATTTCCCCTGCCTATCCGCCGGGGAAAAGAGATCCGTATCGATGCCATTGTCGATGACATAAACCCGGGAAGCCGGAAGATGGAGCACATCAATGGCAAACCGACGCTCATCCTGAGACGTGCAGACCGTTGTTTCGAGACGTCCAAGAACTGATTCAATGAAATCAAAAACGCGCTCTTTCGCTCCACCGAGACGCGCCATGCCGTAATAAGCATGGGGAGTGTAGAGGACTGGAGGAAAGGAGGAGGGGGTGATGAGCCGGGCAATTCGTGCCAGGGCTCCCGCTTTAGAGCTATGGGCATGGACAAGTTGATGCCCTCGTTCGCGGGTGAATCGAAGAAGTTGCGCCATGGCGCTGAAATCCGCTGGAGAAGGAGCGTTGCCAACTTTCAGATCGATGGTCTTTCCACCGTGATTCTCCATCTCCCTGATGAGCTCCCGCAATCCTTCGCCTGATCTGCAGCTTGAGTAGGCCAGATCGACCGTAATCTCAGGATGATTTGCCAAAATCTGCCGGATGATGGAATTGACGATGGAAAAAACCCCGTCAATTCCCGGTTCGCTGATCATGAGCAGGCGGAGCGGTTTCATGAGGCAAGCTCTGCGTAGAGGGCGAGATACTTTTGTGCGGCAGCCTTCCAGGAAAACCTGCCAGCCCATTCTTTTCCGAGGGTAATGAGATGATCCCGTTCCGTCTCCGGGAGGTCGAGCAAGTGACGCACTCCTCCTACGATGGCCTCGACCGACAACGGATCAACCTGGGTTGCTGGGCCTGCGATTTCGGGAAGACAGGAAACAGTGGAAGTGAGTACGGGGGTTCCCAGGGTCATCGCTTCGAGGAGGGGGAGTCCGAATCCCTCCTCAAGAGATGGGTAGCAAAAAGCACGGGCACCAGCATAGGCATTCGAGAGCTCTTCTTCCGAGAGGTAGCCGGTAAGGCGGAGACCCGGCGTGGAGAGCAGGTCTGCGAGTTCGGGATCGGAAGAAAAACGAGGTTGGGGTCTCCCGGCAACCACGAGTTCCAACCCTGGATAATCGTTCTGGATCTGCCGATAGGCACGAATGAGTCGGGTCAGATTCTTGTGCGGTTGGAGGGATCCGGCGGCGAAGAGATAGTTTCCACTCCAGGGCGCACTGGCGTGAATTGGCTTAACCCCGTTGTAAATCATCCCAAGTCGCCAGTCCGGAATCCTGAGTTCACGGGAGGTCTGATTTCTCACGAAATTGGAAATTGTCACCACGCGGGCGCACCGGCGCAGGCCCGGAAGGGCGCAAAGATCATAAACAATCCTGAACGAACGAGAATACCACTCGGGATGGAGTAGGAAATTGAGATCATGCAGAGTGACGATGCTCTGAATCCCGTTTTGCCATGCAGGGGAGGTCGTCATCGGATGATGCATGATTTTGCAACCATGCCTGCGGGCGAGCAGCGGGGAGAGGAATTGTTCCCAGAGTTGGGATCGGCCCCGTGACCAGTCCTGAAACGGCGTTTCGACAAAGCTGACACGTTCGAGATTCTTCCACTCTTCCACTCCCGGAAACCGGCTGTCGGCAAAAACGACAAACTCTGTCTCTCCAGATTGCCGAAGGATGGCATTGAAGAGCTGAACGGAGGCCGTCTGGGTGCCCGTCGGCTGGGGAGTACCCGTGAAACGTCCGTTAAGTGCTACGCGCGACATTGAGAAAGGAGTTTTTTAGGGGCCAGGAGGCAGTAAGAGTGCAGTCCACACTCAACCATTGGAGAAGAAGAAATCCGCAGAGTGCCCAGAAGGTGAAGGCATCGCTTGTATTGGCCAACGGCATGCACATCTGCATCAGAACCACGAGTTTCAAATTGTAGTGGAGGCAGGGCGGGCGTTTCTCCGCCGCCTGATGCACCGCTCTGAGGAGCGTGCCAAAGAGGATGCCGAGGACCATGCCGAGGGTTATCACTCCTGCCAGTCCGAAGTTAAGAAAGGATTCCCCGAAAAAGGTGATACGAAGTCCAAAGTGAGATTCGGGATCCCAACCGACAATCCGCACACCGGTCAGTCCGAGATGCCATTCTTTTTTTTGCGGGAAGAGACCGCTTGGCATCATCGAGACGAGTCCTCCGAGATAGGTCTTACCCATCAGCGGATCAAAATCCCATCGACTGATGACCCATGCGGCATCGCGGACATCAATGAGATTATCCCCCGTGAAGGCGGCTTCGATGCTTCTGGCTACTGGATTTCCCTCCGCGAGTTGATCCCGTTGGGTTCGCAGCATTCCTGTAAAACCGCTCAGTCCCGTAAAGAAAAACATGCACCCAGCAAAGACTCCGAGGAGCAGGAAGCGGGGCAGGTGCCTCTCCATGGTCATCAGGGTGAAGGCGGCAAAGGCGGCGATGGCGAGTGGAAATCTGTTCCCGCTCAGGAGCTGGACAAGATAGAGAGCGGAGGCCGTCATGCCGTCGATTCCAAGGAGCCGAAGAGGCTTGCGATAGCAGAGCATCAGTAGTCCTGCGCTGATAAACGGCATGAGTGCGGTTCCCAGATTATAGAGGGAGCGTTGAAGATCCGACTCCATGTTGGCCGCACGGGCAAGGGATGCGTTTTCAGCCAAGAGGGGAATGATGCCCGTCTGGAGCATCGGCAGGGCAAGAATGCAGAGAATGACAAGCCCTGCTGCACGCAGAAACCATTTCACCCGAAGGTCATAGGCTTCCGGAGAGTCACGCAATGGTTGAAGCCTCACATGGCGCAACGCCCCTGAGAGATAAGTGAGGGAGAGGGTGATGAGGAGAACACTGAAACCGATGGCATTGATCAGAATGACCACAGGGCCGGCCCGCATGATGCCCGTTGCCACGTCTGGGGTCAGTTTCCACGCCGTGACCGGCAGAAAAAAATAACCAACCACCAGCAGGGCATTTTGAACTAGGAAAAAGGCCACCAGATCCAAGACATCGCTCAGTAATACCCAGGCAACTGGAATGATGACGAGCAGGGAGATCAGGGCGATGGCCAGAGGGGTTGCCCAAGGAGGAGTCCACGCACTCAGGAGAAAATGAAGCCGTATGGGATCAAAAAGTCCGCTCCAGAGTCCGAGAGGTATCGCAAGCAACACCAGAATGCCCACCGTTAACAGGGTGAGCAGGGTGCTGCGTTTTGGAAGCATCGTTGAAAACACCGATCCTCCCAAGTGGGTCAGGGCTCTCGGATGGTTATGATAATGCTTTCTCACATGGAGGAAAGGGCACATAAAATGCTAGTCAAAGTCGGAATTCAACAGCGAAATAATTTATTGATTGATTGATGTATAATATTAAGGAACACCCGGTTTCTTGGACGATCCTGATAAGGCTTGGTGATCTGTTCGGGGTGTCCGTTGCCATTCCGCTTAGTTTTTGGGCCTCCTCTCACATTGAGGCCATACCAACGCCTGATGCAAACCGGATCATGATATTCAATTGCATTTTCGCCGTCTGCATTCTGATTTATTATTTTCAGCAGACGGGACTCAATCACTCCCGATCTTTTCTGCATAAGGGATCCATGATTCGCAGGTTGCTGCTTTCGATGGTTCTGCTTGTCGCCACTTTTATCCTACTTCGAGAGTTGGCAGCGCCACACCGTGATTTCGGCTATGTCTCTTTTGTTATTCTCTACGCGGGCATCACCTTTATTACGGTTCTCTGCATGAGATTGCTGGTTCGCTGGATTGAAGTCCGGTTCCTGCTTAGCATGAGAACCGAGCGGGTGGCGTTTCTAGGATGGAGGCTGGGGTTGAATAAGAAACCCTTTGATATCATCAAGCTGCGCTCGATGCGACTCGAAGCGGAAAAGGAAGAGGGACTCGACTGCTGCGGAAAATTTTTGCAACGAGTAAGTTAGCCAAGTAGCCTGAGCCCTCGGATGTATAATGTAAAAAAATACCCGATTTCGTGGAGAATGCTGCTCCATCTTGGAGATATTCTGGGAGCGAGTATTGCTGTGCCCTTGAGCTTCTGGGCATCCCGGTACATTGATGTCGTACCGACCCCCAATGCGAGTCGGATCACGACGCTGAACTGCATTTTTGCCGTCTGCCTTCTGCTCTATTATTTCCAACGGGTTGATCTCTACCGCTCCCGCTGTTTTTTGCACCGTGGGCCGACGATCCGGAGATTGATTCTCTCGCTGACCGCTCTCGTCATCACGTTTGGAGTGATGCGCGAACTCTCGGCGCCACACCGTGAGTTTGGTTATCTCGAGTTCATCGCCCTCTATGCGATCATCACTTTTTTCATCGTCTACGCATTGAGGAGGATGATCCTTTTCATAGATATTCATTTTCTCCGAAGCATGCGAGTCGAGCGTATTGCGTGTGTCGGATGGAGTTTTCGGATCGGCAAAGTGATGGAGGCATTCACCCATGAGCTCCTTTCCAAGCAAACCATCGTCGGTTACATTCTGGATGATAATCACCCCGAACTTCGTCCCCCCGAACATCTTGGATACAAGCAGCTCGGTACGCTGAATGAATTGCCCGAGATTTTGGACCGATTTGACATTACCTCCCTTGTGGTGAGTCAACGAAGAATCCCTTCCAGCACACTCCGAGATATCGCCCTCACCTGTGCCGATAAGATCGTTGCCTTGCACATGATTCCCTGGAGTACCGAAATATGGATTGATCACCTGATGGTCCGGGTGATCGGCGGCGTCCCATTGCTCGATATCAGGGAACTTCGGCATGACAATAGCACCAATAAAATCATGAGGCGTGGCGTTGACATTGCTGGGGCAATTGTGGGGTTGATTCTGTCGGCTCCAGTGATCGCCATCCTATCGTTCTTGATCAAGAGGGAGTCTCCGGGCCCCGTATTCTACCGGCAGGTTCGTCTCGGACTGCATGACAAGCCTTTTGAACTCATCAAGCTGCGTTCGATGCGTCTGGATGCAGAAAAAGAGAAAGGAGCCGTATGGACTGTTGAGAATGATCCTCGGAGGTTGAAGATCGGCGAGTTCATGCGTAAATGGAATCTGGATGAGCTTCCCCAATTCTGGAATGTGCTCAAGGGGGAGATGAGCTTGGTGGGACCGCGACCCGAGCGTCCGGAGTTCGTCGAGAAGTTCCGCGACACCGTTCACTATTACAATCTTCGCCACTGCTGCAAACCGGGACTGACGGGATGGGCCGCCGTTCATGGACTCCGGGGCAACACCTCGCTGGAGGACAGACTCAGTTATGATCTCTTCTATATTGAGCATTGGAGTCTGCTCCTGGACTTCAAGATCATGCTCATGACGCTGCTTCCCCCGAGGAACGCCTACTGAGACCGTGCTGAAACGCTGCCAGAGGAGGGGAGGGAGGGCTGCTTTTCTTTCGTTGTTGCTGATGTCGATGGCCGGGGCCTCCGATCTCTCCCAGTGGGAGGTGGATCAGACTCCGCAGTCGAGTTTCGAGGTTAACTCCCCAAGCGAGTATTTTCCGGGAACGGTTGAACCAGGTCTTTCCGAGCGCGCCGTGCCGATGCTGCCGCCACCGAACCCTCCGGAACAGCTTCTGCCGTTCTACCAGCTGCAAAAATTCCAGAACATTCAGGAAATCCAGCCCAAGCCATTGCCCGATGCGTTTGACCCCTCCTCCTTTCGTCCGGTGAATTCTTACCTTCCCCCGATAGGCCTCCATCCGCGTGTCTATCGGAACGGTCTCGTTGAATTTTATCCCTGGTTCGGGATTGCCCAGTCGTTTGATTCCAATGTGAATCTCGTCTCCGCCAATCCGGTTTCGGATTTTTATGTGACACCCCGCCTCGGTGCCGAATTGCAGGTCGGCACGCCCGATTCGACCTACAATGAATTTTACGACACTATTCTGGCAATGAATGTCCGCTATGAGGCTTGGGCGGATATCTTTTACGAGAATCCCCAGTTTTCCGCCTTCAATCAGGAAGTGCGGTTTGCGGGTCGAGTCGGACGCTCCGGGGCGATCTGGAGACCGAGCTTCACTTACAGCGATATCACGGGAAGCAATCTCCTCATGTCTGAATTGGTCAACCGGACGCGTCGGCTCACGGTGAACGGGGAGGTGCTTGGACAGTATCAGTTCACGAGCGTTTTCGGCGCGAATCAGACATTCGGATATTACCAGCTTGATCATCCCGACCCTGGTTACATCAACTATTCCGTTGCAAAAACACGACAGGAACTGACTTGGAAAGTGCTCGATCAGATGAAGGTGACGGCGTACGGGGATTATCGGTATCTTGATCCAGCGCAAGGCTCGCTGGGATCGGAAGTCATCTCCGGGATTGGCTTTTATGGGGAACCAACTACCAGACTTTATACGGAACTGAGGATAGGTTACGGAGAGGTGATGATGGATGGGTCTGTTCCGGGAAGACGGAATATGTCCGGCTTGCGTTTCAACGGCTTCACGACCTTTGACTGGAGTCCCCGATTCAGGCTGACCTTTCGCTACGACCGTGACTACGTGCTCAACGAGGTCAATGTGAATGATAACTATGTTTCGACGCTCCTTCAGTTGAAGGGAGAGATCTTTCTCGGAGGTAACTGGTATGTGACGCCTTATCTGGGCTGCTCCACGCAGGATTTTGAGACTTCCCAGCGGCTATATCTTCAAGTCCGTCCGGAACTGGAGGTCGCTTACGCCTTGCCCGGAACCTATTATCCGGGAGATTCTAAAATCTTCGCCAAAATAGGCTATATGAGTTCCGAGAGTCTGCAGGGATCAGGCGATCCGGTTGTCGATTGGCGACTCTCTGTTGGTTTCAATTGCAAGTTCTGAAGCCCCTGCTCATGATTCACAACGCTTATTATATTAAATGAAACGCCTTCATATCCTTCATGTTGCGGTTCTTGTTGTTTTGTCGGCCTTGGGCGGCTGCGTTCCTCAAACTGGATCATCGGATCCGATTTCCACGGCGAATATACCCTATGTCATGGCACCACTGGATTCTGCGACCATCATTTCCAAGGATGGTTCCCTGACTGAAGTTCAGATTGGACAGGACGGAAGAGTCGATCTGCCGGGAGGCAATCGACTTGTGAAGGGGCTGCCGGCGGAGGATTTCAAGACACTGCTGCAACATTCCTATCCCGGGGCCAAGGAAATTAGGGTCACAGAGTTTCGGACCAATCAGGTGACGGTGCTCGGCGAAGTCTTTCATCAGATCCATACCGATCTGACTGATGGGCCAATGCGTGTGATGGATGCCATCGCTGCGGCAAACGGTTTCACTCCCCTTGCCAACAAGCGCCGTGTGAGACTGGTCCGCCAGAATGCCGGGACTGTCCAAGTCTATGAGCTTGATCTCCGNNATCATGACTCCCCTGAAAAACGACCAGACACAGTGGGAGATCGAGCCCTTGCAAGGGGGAATGAGAACGATGGCTTTCCGGGAAGTACTGAGAATTTATTTTTCCAGCTTCCTGATCGCGCTGCTCGGTTTTGTGGGTGGAGTGATCCTTGCCTGGTTTGCCTATCTCTCCGCGACCCGGGTTTACGAGGCGACAGGAACATTTCTCGTGGATGAGTTGCCTTTCATCCAGACCGTTAAACAGACTGATTCCGAAACCGACAGGCAGCTCGTTCAGACGCTCATCCTGAGTATTGCCAACCGCGACATGCGTGTTGCCATCGAGAAGCGCCTTGACCTGCCGTCGGGAAGGATTGCCTTTGCGGGGCTTGACCGCGCTCTCACGTTCAAAGGGGGAGGCCAACCGGAAGCCAATGTTCAGGTTTCCCTCGTCAAAAACAGTCGCATGGGCGCCATCTCGGCCGATTCTCAAAGCCCTGAATTTGCGGCCAAAGTCGTCAACTCAATGCTCGACGAACTTGGGCTCTACAACATCGTTGGAGGGAGGCTCAAGGCCATCCAGACGAGCGCCGGTTTTTCCAAGGCCCAGGCCGACTCGATGCTTCAGCAGTTTGCCGATGTGAGCGCCCAACGAATCAAGCTAGAGAGGGAGGTAGCTGAGATGGAAAATTATCTCAGGCAGAACCTCCCCCTTTACGCGTATCCGGCCTTTGCTCAGGATTCCACGCTCAACAATCTCAAGACGCAGCTGATTCTCGTGGAATCGGAATACAAATACCTGGCCTCCACCAGCACTCGTGGTCAGCGACTGGAGGGGAAGGAGGCGGAGCTCCGCACGCTTCGGTCCCAACTTAACAGTCAGGCCGCCAATCTTGCCAATGCACTCCGGGCCGAATATGCCATTCGCTTCACGCAGGAGCAGGATCTTCAGGCGAACAAACTCAAGGCAGCGCAGAAACTGGATTCCTTTTCCCAGGAATCAACCCGACTGGCGCAGAGCTTTGGCGATCCCTCCCTGATGCGCAAACTTGCAGCGGAGAATCCGACCGATGGCAATGTCGGCATTGCCAACATGGTTGTTGTCGTCAACAAGGCCTCTCCCCCACCGCGTCCGATCCGGCCCCAGCTTCTGCTCTATCTTCTCTTCGGAGGTGCGCTTGGGGGGATGTTGGGACTTGGTTTGGCTGCTCTCATCGCGCTTCTCGACAATAGCTTGAAGTCGGTCAGGCAAATCGAGATCCAGCTTGGCGTCCCCTGTCTGGCAGTCCTGTCCAAGCCTGATTCCACGCTCGCCTCGATCAGAAAACAAGGGGTGCTCAATTTTTCTGATTCACCGGCGGGTATCGGATTTTTGCGCAGTCACTTGCTCTCCAAGATCGGGAGGAGCAGTTCCGTGGTTGTCGGTTTCACGCCGTCTTCAGCCCAACAACGATCTTCCGTGCTTGTGGCGGATCTGGCGTTTCTTACTTCCCAGTCGGACAAACGAACCTTGGTTGTTGACCTCCATGTGGAGAGTCCTCTTATTGCCAAGATTCTGGGAATCAAGGTAAACGAAGGGCTTGAGCGGTGGCTGCGATCGGAAGATCCCTTGGAAAATTATATCAACTATTCGGAGGACAAAAATCTTGCCGTACTTTCAGTAACCCGTGCTGACAAGAACCTTCTGGATGATTTTGCACAGCGTCCTCTTGATGAGGAATGGGGAGCACTCGCTTCACGCTGGGATATCATTCTTATTGATATGCCCAATATTCTTTCCTACTGGAACTATTGTTCCCTCCCTGCTGGTTCCCCCATGATTGTGACGGCGGATTTTCAAAAAACCAAAATGAATATCCTGAGTCAGATCTGCGCCCATGCCCGTGGTCCGGAATGGCAGATTGAGGGAGTTGTGCTGACCAATGCCCCAGCGAGTCTTCTTTCGATCTAGTTTTTGTGGGGTGCTGGCGTGTGAAGAAGTTTAAGCTGCAGGAGGGCAATCACACCACAGGGGATGAGAGAGAGCAGCCAGATTACAGCGGAATGGCTCCAGGAAGCGGCATAAAGGATCACAGCCGAGGCAGCAAAACCAGGGAGAAGGGGCTGAAGTGATAAAAACCATCTTAGGGAGGAAGTCCAACCGCAGAGTTCTGAAATCCTGTTGCTGACGGGAAGAAGGGCAAAAATCCCCAGACTTCCTCCGAGAAAAAGACCTGGAAGTCCCCAGAAGTGAAATCCTAGCGCCGCACCACCAATGCTCCCACCCGCCTCCCAGAGTCCGGCAATGGCAGCCGGGCGGACAAGTGACAGCCCCATGGAGGCATTCACGACCACGCGACTGAATGCTCCCGCCAGTCCAAAAGCTGCAAGGCTGAACCCGATGTGATGAGGGATCGATTCCTCATGTTGGAGCCAGAGGGAAAGCAGGTGATGGATCAGGAAAATGAACACCAGAGCCCCCTGAGTGCAAAAAAGTGCCACATGAAGCCAACTCTGTTGGAAATTCTCGCGTCTCTCTTCACTTCCGGGTGCGGAAGCCAAAGCTGCCAGCGATGTTTCACTGGCCGTGGCGCCGACATTGCCGACGATCTCGGAGAGTCGCAGCAGAACATAAAAAACTCCGGCCTCCGCCGGGCCCGCCATGGCCGAGACTAGGAAGGTCAGGGCATGAGTCTTGCCGATGAGGGAAAGAGTCGTCAGGTAATACCAAAGACCTGAGCGGAGTGTGTTCCAGAAAACCCGGGGAGTGAATTGTGAGACCCCTCTCCAGGGAGCCAGCTCAAAAAGACCGGTTTTCCAGGCCATAACGAGATTAGGAATCGTCAGAGAGGCTGCGTAACTAAAGACGACGATCCCGACATGAGCACCGTAAAACACCAGGGCTCCACACAGGGGAATTGCCACGACGGCTCCCCAAGTGTTGGCGGCCTTCATCGCCGACAGATTTCCGCGTGCCGCCAAAGGCTCTAGAAGCAGAAGGGTAATCATCAGCAGTGCCGTGCAGGCCACAGTCATGACAAGTACGGCGGCTCCCCCCTCTGGAAGATGGAGGAAGGAGGTCAAATGTCCGGTTGCTGCAAGCAGGCCGCTGAGCGCAATCGCGAGCAAGCAAATCGAAACAAATGTCAGCAATCCCTCCCGATAGACCCGTCGGGCCCTTTCCTCTTCCCCTTTTTTCCATGCTTCCGCCATCTGAATCCTGGTCAACGCCCGAACACCTCCATCCAAAATCGCCATGGAGACGAGTAGGGAACTGGCCAGGGCAAACAGGCCATATCCCTCAGCACCCCATTTGGAGATCATGAGAGGGGTGAGCAGAATGAGAAAACCGGCCTTGGAGACGAAGTTCAAAACCTGCCAAATCTGATTTTTCAACAATTCCTTCCTGTAGGCCTTTGTCGCATCATGGGGAGTAGTCACCATCAGCGACTTTAGTTGATGTGCCGTGAAAAGGAAGGTGTCGTTGGCGGGATTTTCTAGGAGGGTATAGAAGGAAAGTATGGTAGATTTAATTTAGATGACCAAACCGATTACCAGAAGAAAGTTTCTCTCTGTGGCTGTAGGAACTTTGGCTTCGGGGATGATCGGTGGAGGTGTTGGGTATTCACTTGTTGAGGCACACAAGATCGGGGTGAATGCCGTTACGGTTCCGCTGGAGAATTTACCTTCTGCATTTCACGGGCTTCGCATCGCCCTTCTAACAGATCTCCATCACGGTTATTTCATTACTCGTGAGCACATCAGAACGGCAGTGGAACTTACCAATGCACTGGAGCCCGATCTGGTTCTGCTTGCCGGGGACTATGTTCATAACAATTCGAAATATATTGTTCCGGTGATGCAGGAACTCGGAGCGCTTCGCGCTCCGCTGGGGGTTTTTGCCGTCCAAGGAAACAGGGATATTTGGATCAACCGGATACTGACAACGCAGTCACTTGCCCAAAACAACATCACCGAACTCACCAATCGGGGTCTCTGGATCCAGAGAGGAGAGTCACGAATCTGGCTGGGTGGACTTGATGATTGCAACGAGGGCACTCCGGATATGCAGGCTGCCTTGAAGGGCGCTTCGACCGACGCTTTCGTCATAGCCCTGAAGCATAATCCCCACTACGTCGATTTTCTTCATGATCCGCGCATCAGGTTGGTACTTTGCGGTCATACCCATGGTGGACAGATTAATCTTCCCCTGCTTGGCCGTCCGTTCCTTCCTTTAGGATGTGAAAAATATCCATGTGGGCTGATCCAAGGACCGACTAGCAAGGTCTTTGTCTCTACGGGTATAGGAACTGTTTTTCCTCCCATGCGTTATCGCTGCCCGCCGGAGATTGCTCTGTTGACTCTTGCTGCTTCCTGATGATCTTCTGATTCACTAAACAGAACTCTCCCATGCAACATTTTTCACCTGCCCGCTACGAACAGATGATCTACCGCCGATGTGGTAAATCCGGATTAAAACTCCCCGTCATCTCGCTCGGTGCTTGGGAGACCTTTGGTGGATACCGCGGTGAAGCGGTTGCCAGAGAGTGTATGTTCCGTGCCTTTGATCTCGGTATCACCCATTTCGATCTCGCGAATAACTATGGAGTGCCACCCGGAAACGCCGAACTCATGGTGGGTCAGATTTTGAAAGAAATGCCGCGCGACGAGCTGATTGTTTCCTCCAAGGCAGGGTACACCATGTGGCCCGGTCCTTATGGAGACTGGGGATCACGCAAATACCTCATCTCCTCCCTTGATCAGTCACTTCAGCGACTCGGTCTCGACTACGTCGACATCTACTATCATCACCGACCTGATCCCGAGACCCCATTGGAGGAGACTCTCGGAGCGCTGAATGATATCGTGCGGAGTGGCAAGGCCCTCTATGTCGGCATCTCAAACTATCCGGGAGCTCTCACGGAGGAAGCTGTTGCTCTGATTGCTGAGCGTGGATGGGCACCGTTGATTATTCATCAACCACGCTACAACATGTTCGATCGGAGAATTGAAACCGACCTGCTTCCGGTTGCCGCGGAACGTGGGATTGGTGTGATCGCCTTTTCACCTCTGGCCAGTGGAATGCTCACGGACAAATACCTCCATGGGATTCCCGAGGAATCGCGAGCCTCCTTCAACACGATTGCCGGTCCGCGTCTTAAGGGGTTGCTTGATCATGAGAAGCTACTGGAAACGGTGCGTGGACTCAACGGAGTTGCCCTTGCCCGCGGCCAATCACTTGCCCAGATGGCTATCGCCTGGGTACTCCGACATCCCGGGATGACCAGTGCCCTTATCGGTGCGTCGCGGATCAGGCAGATTGAGCAGAATGTCGCCGCTCTGAAGAATCTTGCCTTTAGTACGGAGGAGTTGGCAGAGATTGACCGTCTTCTTGCTGACGTGTAGAGGTCCTTCTTCAGTGTAGGCAGCTACGCCCTGAGCGAGACCAGAACTTCATCAAGCATTTTCTTGGCATCCCCGAAGAGCATGCTGTTGTTCGCTTTGTAGAAGAGCGGGTTATCGACCCCCGCGTAACCGGAAGCCATGCCACGCTTCATCACGATGGAATTTTTCGCTCTCCAGACCTCGAGCACAGGCATGCCTGCGATGGGGCTGTTGGGATCCTCCTGAGCGGCGGGATTCACGATGTCATTCGCCCCGATGACCATGGCGACATCGGCTTCGGCAAACTTGTCGTTAATCTCGTCCATCTCCATCACGATGTCGTAAGGGACCTTGGCTTCCGCCAGCAAGACGTTCATATGGCCCGGCATGCGACCGGCAACCGGATGGATGGCGAAGCAGACATCCACTCCCTGTTCCCGCAGATGTTTGGTGATTTCAAAAATAGTGTGCTGGGCCTGGGCGACTGCCATTCCGTAACCGGGTACGATAATCACGCTTTTGGCCGTTCGCAGCAATTCGGAGGTTTCATTGGAACTGATGGGGGTGACCTCTCCAGCAGGTTCTCCGTTTTCAACAGAAGGTAGCCTTCCACCCGTGGTTCCGAATCCACCGGCAATCACGCTCAAAAACCGGCGGTTCATGGCCCTGCACATGATGTAGGAGAGAATCGCGCCACTTGACCCAACCAAGGCACCAGTGACGATCAGGAGATCGTTGGAGAGCATGAATCCGGTCGCCGCCGCCGCCCATCCCGAATAACTGTTAAGCATCGAAACCACTACCGGCATGTCGGCTCCGCCGATGGCCATCACCATATGAATGCCAAAGAGGAGTGCAAGAACGCTCATTGCTCCAAGCGAGATCAGTGCATCCTCAACAGATTGTGAATGAAGGAATCTCCAGCCAAAGAAGATGACCACCAACAGGATGAGGAGATTTAGCCAGTGACGTGCGGGAAGAAGTAGGGGGGTGCCCCCAATTTTCCCCGAGAGTTTTCCAAAGGCGATCAGCGATCCCGAGAAGGTCACAGCGCCGATCAGGATGCCGACATAGATCTCGATTTCATGGATGGCTTTTTCCGCGATCCCGAAACGCGCGGATGCAGCCGGATCAATGAAATTGGCAAATCCGACGAGTACGGCAGCCAACCCGACCAGGCTATGCATGAGGGCGACCAGCTCCGGCATCTGGGTCATCTGAATCTTACGGGCGGCGTAAAGGCCGATCGTTCCCCCGAGAGTCATGGATCCGATGATCCAGGGAAGGCCTGAAAGGGTGACGTGGGGACCGAAGATCGTGGCGAGAACAGCCAGGGTCATGCCGATCATGCCGTAGAGGTTGCCCCGTCGCGAAGTCTCCGGGTTGGAGAGTCCACCAAGGCTGAGAATGAAGAGAATGGCGGCGCCGAGATAGGCGATGGAAGCGAGGCCGGTTGAGATCATGATGATGTCTTATTTACGGAACATGGAGAGCATGCGGCGAGTGACCGCGAATCCACCGAACATGTTGATTGCCGTGAAGGTGATGCCCAGCAGTGCCAGCGAACGGATCCAGACATCGGGGCGATCCATATGCGCTATCACTGGGGGGGCGATCTGCATCAGGGCGCCGATGGCGATGATGCTGCTGATCGCGTTTGTGACGCTCATCAGCGGGGTGTGCAGTGAGGCGGTGACATTCCAAACGACCATGTTGCCGACAAAGCAAGCGAGGACAAAGACGGTGAAGTGGCTAAGGAATGCCGGCGGGGCATAGGCTCCGATGAGCAAGAAAAGCAGTGCTGCTCCGAAGAAAATTGCCGCCACTGCTAATCCCGAAGTTTGGGAACTCTTTGTCGCCTCCGGGGATTTGGGCGCAGGAGGAGGGACGACTTTGGCTGGTTTTTCGGAAGGTGCCGGGGGCGTCTGAACGGGGGCTGGCCAGGTTATGTGACCCTCCTTGATGATCGTGGTGCCGCGCAGAACCTCATCCTCCATCTTGACCAGAACGATCCCGTCCTTTGTCTTGCAGAGTTCCTCTGTCAGTCGAAGCAGGTTGTTTGCATAGAGAGTGGATGACTGCCTGGCAAGGCGGCTAGGAAGATCAGTGTATCCGATGATGGTCACGCCATGTTTCACAACGACCTCCCCAGGTTCGGTAAGTTCACAGTTGCCGCCTTGTTCCGCTGCCATATCGACGATGACACTTCCCGGTTTCATCGATTCAACCATGTCGGCGGTGATGAGTTTGGGAGCTGGTTTTCCGGGAATGAGCGCGGTGGTGATGATGATGTCCACTTCCCGTGCCTGCTTTGCAAAAACTTCCCGCTGCGCCTTCTGGAAGCCTTCACTCATGAGCTTGGCATAACCACCAGTTCCGGCACCCTCCTCCTGATAGTCGATGGGGACGAATTCCCCTCCCATCGACTTCACCTGATCGCCCACCTCGGGACGAGTATCATTGGCGCGCACAATGGCGCCGAGTCCGGAGGCGGTGCCGATTGCGGCAAGTCCCGCGACGCCTGCCCCAATCACAAACACCTTTGCAGGGGGTACCTTTCCCGCCGCAGTGATCTGTCCGGTGAAAAAACGACCGAACTGATGTGCCGCCTCGATGACGGCTCGATAGCCGGCGATATTGGCCATCGAGCTTAAGGCATCCAATTTCTGAGCCCGTGAAATGCGTGGCACGCAATCCATGGCAAGGACCGTCGCCTGTTTGGCGGCAAGTTGCTGCAGGAGTTCGGGATTCTGAGCGGGCCAGATGAAACTCACCAACATCCCTCCCGGCCGCATCATACCGACCTCTTTCGTGCTTGGTCCTCGCACCTTGAAAATGATGTCGGCGGTACTCCAGAGGGCGGAGGCAGTATGGATGATTTTTGCCCCTGCCTTGGTGTACGCTTCATCGCTAAAATTGGACGCCTCTCCGGCACCGGATTCCACAGCGATTTCAAAACCAAGTTTGATCAGTTTTTCAACTACCTCCGGAACCGTTGCGACTCGTCTTTCCTGCGCGGCTATTTCTCGTGGAATTCCAATCGTGAGCGGCATGATATCTCCTGTGTGTTAAATCAGCGATTCCTAGGATTTGAGAGTAACCCAAGCATTGCTTAATGTCTCTTCGTGGATTGATAATTCTTTATTTGAGCAGGCCTTAAAACCTGAATAGGTGGGGTGAACTCCTCACTCTCCACGGTATCTCGACGGTGTGTCATTGATATCGGTTCTATCACAATGAAGCGTGCTAAAGCATTTCATGATTGAGGAGAATGATGCCGTTGTGGGATACGGTTAGGATCGGTATAACTATTTCCCAATCATGAGTAATGACCAATTTGCGGAGTCTGATCGAAAATTTGGCAGCCCGGATATTGATTTTCGTGTCTATCAACGCCTTGCGGAGCTCATGGCCGCAGGAAAACATGGAGAGCGCTGGCAGATCCGTTCCTTCAGTTCCGACCCCTGCGAAGCAGGCCGATTGGACCCTTTGGGAGTGCTGCGGATTGACCGCCCTTTTCTCCCGATCAGAAATCATGGTGATGCACTCACAAAGGCTGCGGCGATCTTCGGGCCTGTTCTCATCAAGCCCGAGACCCTGAAGCAACTGACGGCATACCTTGGTGAACTTCTCTTGAAGGGCCCTTTGAAGGAACATCTTGCTGGGGGAGGAACGGTGGCTTTCGCCGTGGGCCCTCACAAATCCTACGCTGATATTCCTGTCTCTGGGATGGCCTCAGCATTACTCGGACCGGAGATCGCGCAGAACCAGACGGAATTCACGCACCGGCAGGTTGCTCTTCAGGAATTTTCCGGTTTCAAGATTATTGATGACGGGATTCTCTATTCCGCCAATGTTTTACAGACCTTCCCGGACAGCAAATCAGGCAAGGATGACGCTTTTGCCGAAATCCGTGATCATGCCAACATGCTTGCCATCAAGGAATACACCCGATTGGTTCGTCAGGGGGGCCATATCTTCTGGCTTAATGAAGGTGGATCGGAAAGTCGCCTAGATGAGGCATCGGGTTGTCAAGTTGCTGCCCGTGCCAGCAAAGGAAGCGCGGGTCTGCTGCATCATTTCAACAGACGAGGGGCCAATCGCATTCTTACCGTGCCCTACGCAATGGACTGTGATCCTTTCAAGCCGGGGGGAGGTTTTGCTCCGCATGAAGTCCCTTTCCGTTTTTTGGAACCGCGTTTTCTTAAGGATGATGAGGAAGTCCACTCCATGATGGAGGAAATCCTTGTGGCTTATAATGAGATCAAGCGTCCCGAGATCCCACCGGCTCGCTATGAAACCGCTGAGGAACAGGCTGAGCGGCTTGGTTTGTGATGCCGGTCAGAGAGGGTTGTTTACCGACGGTTTGATGAACCGGTAGTGGGAAACAATCCACTCCGTTCCTCCCGCGTAGCCCCACAGTTCTGCGCAGGACATGAAAAAGATTCGCCAGTAAGCCAGCCACTTTTTGGAATTTTCGGCGCCATAGGTCTCAGTGAAAATTCTTTCCACTTCGGGGCGATTGGCATCAGTGTTTTCGAGCCATGCCTCGGCGGTTTTCTGATAGTGCGTGCCGCTGACGCGCCAATGATCGTCGATGCAGAGATCCTCCTGGAAGTAGAGGAGCAGATGATCCGATGGCATCTGACCACCCGCAAAGAAGTAGCGGGTGATCCAGTCGCGCGGGCCATTGTCCTCGAAGTGATAGGCGAGGGAGCGATGCGTGAAAATATGGACGAAGAGTTTCCCTCCTGGGCGAAGCCAGCCAGCGACACGGGCCATCAGGAGCTGATAGTTCTTCATGTGCTCAAACATTTCAACGGAGACGACCCGGTCGAATCCTGCCGGTTCAATATCAAACACGTTCATGTCGGCCGTAACGATGGTCAGGTTGTTGAAACCACGACGGCGTGCCTGCTCGTCAATATGCAGTTTCTGTGTCCGGGAATTGGAGACGGCAATAATCGATGCCTTGGGATATTTCTCCGCCATCCAGAGAGAAAGCGAACCCCAACCGCAGCCGAGCTCAAGAATCCGTTGGCCATCGCTTAGTTCTGCCCGTTCGCAGGTCAGTGCGAGCATGGCCTCCTCCGCCTCGTCAAGTGAGCGGATGGAGTCTGTCCAATAGCCAGAGCTGTATTTGAAACGCTTGCCGAGCGCGAGTTCGTAAAACCGTGTGGGCACTTCGTAATGCTGCTCATTGGCCTCGGCGGTTTGGAGGGCGATGGGACTTCCTTTTAATCCCGCGATGTGAGCCATGATGGCTTGCTGACATTCTTCCGGCGTTGATGCTGTCTTGTCACGAAGGGTTGCTGTCAGCAAGTGGCGGATAGCTGGACGTATCAGCCAGTCAGGAACCAGATGGGTGGAGAGAAGGCGGTCGAGTAAACTCATGGATGCTCGTTTTGTGGGATCTGTTTGGGAAACCAGGGGATGAAGCGACTGGTTGAGTGTTGGTAGGCTCTGTATCGGTCGCCTTTACTTTCAAGACCATACTGCTCGGCAAGTGGAATGCCGGTGACGCGGAGCAGTAACCAGAGCATGAGAAGGGGACAGATGATTGTTATCCAGCCCCAGGGAGAGCTAAGGGCGACAAGGAAGAATCCCCACCACACTACGGATTCGAAGAAATAATTAGGGTGTCGTGAGTAGTGCCAGAGGCCGGTTTGGCAGACTTCGTTGCGGTTCCGTGGATCTGCCTTGAAACGGCGTCTCTGACTGTCAGCCGTAGTTTCTCCGAGTATTCCAAGAAGCGCCACGGCGAGACCGAGCCACTCGATGGGTTTCAACTCAGAGGAGGCGTTACTATTCGCGAAAAGAAAGGGGAGTGAGAAAACGACGACGGTCAACGCCTGGATCTCGAAGAAAAGGAGGAAGGCCAACGGGCTCTTCCATGTCTTCCTGAGACTCTCATAGCGCGGATCTTCCATGGGGTGATGACGCAGCACGCGCAGGAGGAGATAAGTGCCCAGCCTTGCACTCCAGATGATGCCGAGCAGCGTGATGAGTGTCGTGCGGAGCGGATTTCCATGGGAAAGGAAGGCATAGACGGGAGCTAGTAAGGCAACACCGTACGACCAGGCGACATCAACCAAGGAGTAGTTCCTGATTTTTACAGAAATTCCCCAGATAATAAAAAACTCAACCGCAGCGAGCGCCGCACCGGTAAGAAGCAGGGGAAGTAGTGTCATTTGCGGAGGAGAAGTCTGGAGAGCGGTGCATTCAGCGGTAGCTTCCAGAGTTGAAGAAGCATGTAGGCCGCAATGGCGATGTTGCCGAGAAGCAGGATCGCTATGAGCCAGGCAATTCGAGACAAATTTGAGGTCTCTTTGTAGGCAACCCAGGCCCAGAAGGTTAGAAAGGCGAAATAGGTATCGAATAGAGTGGCGATGAACCATGGGTGCAGAGACACCTGTTGAGGAATCTCCCAGAGCGCCACATGACTGCTTGCCCAGGAAGTGACAACAAGCATCGTGAGGAAAACGATGGTATAGGCGATGCGAAGGAAGAGAATCATGTGAGTTTCAGGTTATTTGGACGCGTATAGACTGCCTGGACGACCGAGATATTGCGGGTGGCGAAGGCTGCTTCGCAGTATTGGAGGTAGTAATTCCACTTGCGGATGAAGGGTGTGTCGAAGCCGAGAGCCCGCGCCTCATCAGCATGATCGTTGAAATCGAGCCACCACTGGTGGAGGGTCGTTGCATAGCTGCTCCCCATATCCTTGAGATCGTGCAGGAACAGATCGCTCGTGCTGTTGAATGCCTCGTTGACGCGCCCCACGCTGAGCAAGAGTGATCCCGGGAAGATGTGCTTTTGGATAAAATCAACACCCCGGCGAAGCTTCTCGTGGCGTGTGTCCGGTACCGTGATGTATTGAAGGGCGACGATACCTTCAGGTTTGAGCAAGCGGTGAAGTTGGGCGCAGAAGACCGGAAGATAACGGTCGCCGAGGGCTTCCATCATTTCAATGGAGACGATCTTGTCGAATCTACCCTGAGTTTTTCGGTAATCCTCCAGTCGAATTTCAACAAGTTCGGAGAGTCCTGATCGGGCGATCCGTTCGGTGGCAAAACGATGCTGTTCCTCCGAGATGGTGATGGAAGTGATCCTGCAGCCGTAGTGTTTCGCGGCATGTTCGGCCATGCCTCCCCAGCCGCAGCCGATTTCCAACAGATGATCCCCATGGGAGAGCCGCAGTTGTCTGCAAAGCCTATCGTATTTTTCCCTTTGAGCCGATTCCAAAGTCTGATCCGGGGTTGTGAACAGGGCGCTTGAATAGGTCATCGTGGGATCGAGCCAGAGACTGTAGAAATCATTGCCAAGGTCGTAGTGCTCGGCAATGTTGCGCTTGCTCATCGAGAGGCTGTTGGGGCGCAGTAAATGGCGGATGCGGTTGAGGGCTTGCAAAAAGTTAAAGGAGAAGCCGCCACTGCGGTGCTGGTGGCCCGGTTGCTCCTCAACATTGGTGATGGCCCAGGCGATGACGCGTTCGATGGAATCCGTCTCCCAAAGCCCATCGATATAGGCTTCCGCCAAGCCGATGTCCCCGAAGAGGATGCAGCGGCGGAAAAAATCAGGATCCCTTACCTCGATGGTTGCCGGTTGCCCGGAATCAAGTTCTCCGAACACTTGTTCCGTACCATCGGGAAGCCGAAGGGAAAGGCTACCTCTCTGAAATTTACCAAGACCCCGAAGAAGGGTGCGTTGATAAAAGGATTCCGGTGATTTGGGCAAGGCAACCGAAGTGGAGACGATGGGTGCGTTCATGGTTTACGTGGTGAAAGGGAGGAGTGAGGGCGAAGTACGCCGCGCTGGAGATCCCGATGGTCCGTCTTAGCAAACCATGGGATGCGTTTGATCCAAAGTCTCAGCGCATTCCAGTGAATCAGATAGATCACCCTGAAAGTGACGAGCGGGTGGAGCAGTGTCAGCCGTGCGAGATTGAAGGATGTCAGGGCAACCCGTTTTCCCGTGATCGCACTGAGGAGCGTCAGGTTAGATCCATCCCTATCATCGATATGAATCTCGAGTGTTTCGCCGGGGATGTGGAGTTTGAAGTCAAAGGCGATATCGGGGGTCGAAAATGGGGAGACATAGAAATGTTTCGTTTCAACAAGCCGAAACACCCCTTCCTCATCTCGTTGTGTGATGAGATAGAGTTTCATCTCCCGGAAGGTATTGCTCACCTCTGCCAGGGCTGCGAAGGGTTCCCCCTTGGTATCGAAACAGAAATAAAACGAAACAGGATTAAAGACATAACCCAGCATTCTGGGCATCGTGAGCAGCATCACTTTTCCTCCCTTGGGGAAGGGGACCCCTCTACGATCGAGTTCAGCGATCAGTTTTTGTTTAACTGGAACGGGTGTCGGTTCGAGATGATCATCATCCCGGAATGAATAGAAATTAAATCGCTTGCGGCTGAATCCACGGATTTTCCGGGCGGCAGTATCAATTTCGTCGAGATCGAGGGAGAAGAGGAAAATGCGATAGTGGAAGGCATGCTTCCTGGGCACGAGGCGGTGGTGCATGACCGTACATTCATAAAGACAGGAATTCATGCCCAGACCTCCTCTCCTGCTAGGGCTCTTGAGCAGGCAAGGGCCGAGGCCAATCCATCTTCATGGAATCCGTAGTTGAACCAGGCACCGGCATAGTAGGTTGTCTGATCGGGGCTCAAGTTGTTGAGAGAGTCCAGTTCGCGCTGGGCTTTGATCGCTGACAGCGAGAAAAGGGGATGTTCATACTTGATCCGTCGCAGGATATGCTCAGGGGCGATTTGGTTCTCACAATTCAGGGAGACGAAGTAATTTTTCTCTCCCTGGATGTGCTGGAGATTGTTCATCCAGTAATGAATCGTCGCGCGTTCAACTCCCTTCTCACTGCCTTCGAGGCGGTAGTTCCAGGAAGCCCAGCAGCGGCGGAGGCGAGGCATGAAGGATTCGTCGGTGTGGACGGTTGCCGTGTTTGGCTGATAGCGAAATTCCCGAAGTAGCCTCGATTCCTGTTCTGTCGGATCCGAAAGCATGGCCAGCGACTGGTCTGCATGGGAGGCCAAAAGGACCTTGTCGAATGTTTCATCAGCGCCTTCGGTGAAGGTCAGTTCGACACTCTTTGGAGAACGTTTCACCCCGATCACCTTGCGACTTCGCCGAATTTGCTCCTGATAAGGAGCCGTGAGCTTTTGGGCGTAGTTTCTGGAACCACCGGTGACGGTGAACCACTGATGCCGCTTGTCGAGGCCAAGAAAACCATGATTGTGCCAGAATCTCAGGAGTGTCATGGCGGGGAAATCAAGCATCTCTTCCGGCGGCGTGGACCAGACGGCGCTACTCATCGGAATGAGATAACGATCCAACATGTCGCTGCCATAGCCACGGGACTGAATGTATTGTGCAAGCGTGAAATCAGCCCAGCGCGGATCATTGATTGCCGGGATCGCCTCCTTGTTAAAGCGATCGATGGAGAACAGCATCCGCCAGTAACGCGGGCTGAGTAGATTGCGCCGTTGAACAAAAAGAAGATCAAGGTTGCCACCGTTGAATTCCAGATTACTGGGACGGTGTTGCACACTGAAGGACATATCTGTTGCCTCAGTCTCCACTTCCAACTCCTTGAAAAGCCTGGTGAGAAGCGGATAGGTGACATGATTGAACACCATGAACCCGGTATCGACTGGCACTTTGCGGTTTCCTTCCTCAATGGTGACCGTGTTCGTGTGACCACCGACATAGTCGTTCTGCTCAAAGAGCGTGATGTCAAAGCGCCGATGCAGAAACCAGGCGGCGGCCATGCCTGAGATGCCGCTTCCGACGATGGCTAATTTCTTCTTCACGGCTTCGCCCTTCGATAGGAAAAACGGGCGTTTTGCGATTCGTCGTACACCACCTTGGGAACCTCCCGAAGACCCCAGACAATTCCGAGCAGGGAGAGAAATTTCAGGAGGTAATAGCTGATGTCGATCTCCCACCAGTAAAAGCCCTGCCTGGCTGAATACATATACCGGTGGTGGTTGTTGTGCCAGCCCTCGCCCAATGTCAGCAGCGCAAGCAATAGACTGTTACGACTGTCGTCTCCAGTCGCAAAGCGCCGCCGCCCGAAGGTGTGTGCGAGCGAGTTAATGAAGAGGGTTCCATGCAGAAGGACGGTCGTGCTCACAAAGAACCCCCAGACAAAAATCTGCGCGGGTGAGGTTCCTAGGGAGGGAAAGAAGCGCTCCAGCAGATATCCCAAACCAAAGAGGGAGAGACCGAAAAGTACCGGCACGATGAGATCGAAGCGGTTCAGGAAGCGGAGTTCAGGATAGCGAGCGAGGTCAGGCACGGCCGAATAATCGGTGGGAAAATTGCGACTACTGGTCATCCAGCCGATGTGCGCCCAGAGAAATCCCTGTCTGGCCGGGGAGTGAATGTCGTTATCCTCGTCGGAGTGCCGATGATGGTGGCGGTGAACCGATGCCCACCAGAGCGCACCTCGCTGGATCGCCATGTTGCCGATCACTGCAAAAAGGAACTGGGCGATGCGTGAGGTGCGGAAGGTGCGGTGGGAGAAGTACCGATGATAGAAGGCGGTGATTGCAAACATGCGCACCGCATAAAGGAAGAGAGCCACCACGACGGCCGTCCAACTCCATCCAACCCAGAGGACGCCAAGGCAACCAAGGTGTAGGATCAGAAAGGGGATGCAGCGTCCAACCTCAAACTTATCCGGGCGATTCCGGACCACGTCTGCTCCTTCTGGGAAATAGTCCGAATCAAAGATCTGGCGAAGGATGTGCTTCGCATTTCGTATGGAGGATTTCATTGAGGTAATGGCATGAGAGTCGGCTTAAGCATTGAGAGCATCGACTACCTTGGAGGTAATGAACCCGCAGACTTCATTTTGCAGGCCCTGATTGAGGCGCAACCAATGAGGAGCAGCGTGGGCGGTTGCACGACTAGTTCCGAGGTGTAAAGAGTTCTTCATGGATTAACTATTTCAAATAAACCAATGCAGTGTCTCATGGATAGTGACGGGCGGTTCCTTCGTGGTGATGAGTGGTTCAGAATCCCCGCGTTTCGCGGAATGCGAGCGAGGCGCGTCTGCTGAACTCGACCACCGCCCCGTTGCGGAGCGTGGCGCGGAGGCAGTTGCTGAACCAGGGTTCAAGAGACGAAACGGCGTCTAAATTCACGATCTGCGACCTATTGGCACGGAAGAAAAGGTCTTCGGGCAAACGCTCCCCGATCGTGGAAAGCGCGCGGTGGATGAGCATCGACTCGTCGCCAATGTGGATTCTGGAGTGGTTGCCCTCGGACTCGATCAGAAGAATATCCGTGATCGCGACAAAACGGCTCGTCTCTTGATCCTTGAGAAAAATCCGAGCCTTACGATCGAGTCGTTCCCAATTCGAAACGCCCCCCTCCTCCTCTGTACGGTCAAGAACTCTGCGGATCGCCCGCGCCAGGCGCTCTGGCCTGATCGGTTTGACGAGATAATCCGCGGCGGCAAAATCGAAGGCCTGCGCTGCGAAATCCGGATGCGCCGTGGTGAAGATGACCTGGATTTTTTGTTCCAGGGAGGAGTCGAGCAAGTCGAAGCCCGTTCCCCCCCGCAGATGCACATCCAGAAACAACAACCCGGGTTGTAACTCGGCGATCATCCGTGCTCCTTCCTTGGGTGAGATGGCTTCGCCGACCACAGTGATTTCGGGATGTGATTCCAGAAGAAGGTGGAGCTCCTTCCTTGCCAGGGGTTCGTCCTCAATAATCAGCGCCTTCATGGTGTTAGGAAAGAGGTTGCAAGGGGTAACACAGCACGCAACGCGTTGTTGCATCTGCCGAAGTTTCCAAGATGGCAGTTGCCTGCTCACCGTAAATCAAATGCAGGCGTTTCCTGATATTTTGTAGTCCGATTCCGAATGACGAGTCTGAATCCTTCTTTTTTTCGCCGGAAGAGGGGCTCTCAACGGTCAGTACGATGGATTTTCCTTCCAGTCGACCCGTGATCGTGATGGTCGCCGCCTGCTCCTGACTCTGAGCTCCGTGTTTGATCGCGTTTTCCACCACGGTGAGCAGCATAAGGGGAGGAATGTTTGCTTTTGAGATCGTGGCATCCAACTGCTCCACGATCCGGAGATGGTCGCCGAACCGCAGCTTCTCGATGGAAAGGTAATCCCTTACTAGCCTCATCTCCTCTCCTAACGGAACGGTCGTTCCCCCCCGCGTGCTGAGCGTGGAACGGAGCACGTCGGCCAGGAGGGTCACTCCTTCGCGGGCTTCGTCGGATTCCCTCGGAATGAGGGCACGGATGGAATTGAGCGCGTTAAAAAGGAAGTGCGGATTGAGTTGGAGGCGGAGGGATTCCAACTGGCTCAGCGTCACGGCCTCTCGCAGCAGAACCTGTTCCTGGCGTGCCCGATTGAGTCGTTCGTAGAAGTGAAACAGGAAATAGACCGCCATCCATGCCCCCATCAGGCTGCTATTGATCATGAGGATGACGGTGAAGGTTGCCGTGGTTTTTCCACTCGAAGCAGGGGCTTTAAAAAACGTCGCGCCGATCACGCTTAACACCAGCGTGCTGATTGCCAGGGCCGCTGCATAGCGGAGGATCAGGGTTTGCGGGGGAAGTTCCAGCCACTCGCCGCTCTTGATCAGTTTACGGAGTAGATGGCTTGCGATCAATCCTGCCAGACAGGTCAGCGGGAGAAACAGGTGATCCTGGTTTTCCGAGTTTTGCCGCGAAGCCAGCCCCTGAAGCCCCTCCATGATCCTGCCGAAGAGAGCGACACCTCCCCATCCGAATAGCTGGCAACCCCAATAGCTCATCGGGTTTCTCTGCCATGGGCGGAAAGTCATGGCTCCATTACGGACAAATTCACCGCAGATCCGAAGCCAAAAACGCGCAACGGACTGATCAAGGGATTTTTGGGCAGGAAAGCCCTTTGGATGGTAGAATGGAAACGGATTCCTTTCATTTGAAGGATGCGGCTAACGCAAGACCTGATAGAACGAGATCTCAAGTGCTATGAAACTCGAACATCTTGCTTTTAACGTTGCGGATCCGGTGGCCGTTGCCGCCTGGTATGGCGAGCATTGCGGTCTGCGTGTTGTTCGCCATGCTCCCGAGCGCTTTCAAACGCATTTTCTCGCGGATTCAGGATCGACCATCATCGAGATCTATTGCAACCCTCCCGACAAGGTTCCGGATTACCGATCCATGGATCCCCTGATTTTTCATTTGGCCATCAAGAGTACTGACGCGATTGGAGACTCGAAGAGACTGGCGGAGGCGGGAGCTGCTTTTGTCAATGAAACCCACCTTGAAGATGGCTCCCATCTCATCATGATGAGGGATCCTTGGGGCTTGGCGCTCCAGATCTGCCAACGCACCACCCCATTGCTATAGGGCATTCGCACGTGTTACGGTTGGTTGTCAGGATTTCAGACAACCCTCTCATGCACCTAGATCATACATCCCCAGAAGGCTGGGTGCTCTATGATGACTCTTGTGGATTTTGCCGCCGATGGGTCCCTTTCTGGGCACCCACACTAAGGCGTCACGGTTATAACATCGCTCCCTTGCAGGCACCTTTGGTGAGAGAAAAATTGAATCTCTCGGAAAGCCTTTTGATCGAAGACCTACGCCTCCTGCTCTCGGATGGTCGCGTGATCCAGGGAGCCGATGTCTATCGCCATCTGATGCGGCGTATCTGGTGGACTTACCCTTTTTATCTACTTTCAACCGCTCCCGGATTCCGGAAGATTTTCAATCGATGCTATCGGATATTCGCTCGGAATCGGTTTCGATTTTCCAAGGCTTGTGGACTCGCCGGATGCAGCCAGCAGAGTTCTGATTCTCGGGGGGCTCCTTGACGACAGGATTACACTTTACTTATGGCGACGAAACACTCTCCACATCCCAAAATTCCTGTTCTTCCGAAAAAGGGGACGGGGGCAGGTTCCAATCTGCGGGCCAAGATACTTGAGGCCTTTGCCGCCAGTTGGTCGGATGAGGGGCATCCCCCCCGTTCAGTCTCACGGTTTTGTAAGGAACTTGGGATTACTGAGGCTCTTTTTTACAAACACTTTTCCTCGCTTCGAGGCCTCGAGAAGGCCTTCTGGAGTGACTGGATGGCAGGTGTCATATCAGCCGTGGAGGAAGGTGCTGAGTGGGAAGAATTCTCTGCCCGGGAGCGCTACCTCGCTTTCCTCTTTGCACTCATTCAGTCTGCGTCGGAGCGCCGTTCGATCCTGCTGGAGCGCTTCAGCGACATCTCGCCGCTCTCACATCCGGGTGCGTTTGAGGGCCTGAGGAAGGAATTTTCGGAATTTTCACAAAACATCGTTGATCGCGGAATCGAGAGAGGCGAGATCGCCGACCGTCGCGGCCTGACCGCATTCTACCCTGCAATCCTTTATGGGCACCTTCGCTGGGTAATCGACCAGTATCTGAAGGATGAGAGCGAGGAGTTCGAACGGACCGATGCCTTCATCGAGAAGACAGTGGTGCTCGCCTTCGATCTCTTCCACTCACAGGCCATCGATTCCGCGGCCGATCTGATCCGTTTCCTTTTACCCGGCAATATGTGGTGTGCCGGAAAGGGGAAGTGATCCCGTGAAAGGCTCTAATTCTGGCAAGGGGCGTAAAAAGGATCAGGAGACCATCCAGTCAGGGGCGATTGGCCGGATGGCAGCGCTTGGGACTGCGGGCGCCCGTGTCGGGGTAAACTACCTCAAGCACTACGGACAATCCATGGTCGGAGGGAAAGATCATGAAAGTCGGCGAAAGCTCCGTGAGGAACTCGATGAGAAAAATGCCGAGACTGTCTATGATACCTTTAGCAAGTTAAAGGGTGGGCCTCTGAAGTTTGCTCAAATGCTGAGCATCGACAAGAACCTGCTTCCTGCGGCCTATGTCCGCCAGTTCGCTCAAGCCCAGTCCTCGGTGCCTNNGCCCAGTCCTCCGTGCCACCACTCTCCTACCCGCTTGTGGTGCAAACTTTCCGCCGGGAGTTTGGGAAGGGGCCGGAGGAACTTTTCGATCACTTTGAGAAGAAGGCCTCTCACGGAGCCTCAATCGGCCAGGTGCACAGGGCCAAAAACAAAGGACGCGATTACGCGGTCAAGGTGCAGTATCCCGGCATCGCGGAGACAATCGCGGCCGACCTGGGC
>DKEN01000113.1:0-11709 GCA_002452515.1 Spartobacteria bacterium UBA6821
CCGTGATCAATATCCTGGATCCGGATGCCATCGTGATTGGAGGCGGTGTCGGCAATCTCGACCTGCTCTACACTCAGGAAACACGCGATGCCATCCTGCAACACCTTTTCAACGATCGCTTTGAAACACCCCTCTTGCGTCCCGAACTGGGTGATAGCGCGGGAGTCTTTGGAGCCGCCATACTAACCGTCCAGTGAGCCAGTTTCTCTCCGATTATCTCTACGACCTGCCGCCGCATCTCGTGGCAAGCCGTCCTGCCACCAGCCGTGAACTAGCCCGAATGTTGGTGTTGCACAGGGAAAGTGGGCGGGTCGAACATCGCAACTTCACCGATCTCCCCGAGTATCTAAGCCCCCGGGATCTGCTTGTGCTTAATGACAGTAAAGTCATTCCCGCACGGCTTCATGACAGTACGGGAAAAATCGAGATTCTTCTGATTGAGAAGCGGGATGAGTTTCATTGGACTGCCATGGTGAATCCGGGGAAAAAAATGCGGGTCGATCACATTGTTGAGACGGCAGGAACAACGGCCCGTGTGTTGGAAATTCTTGAGGATGGAACACGCCTTCTGGAATTCACCGCGCCCCCCGACATCGGACGCCATGGGATGATGCCGATCCCGCCTTATTTTCAGAGGGCGGCCGATGAACAGGATCGGGAACGCTACCAGACAGTGTATGCCCGCGAAGAGGGTTCGGTTGCAGCACCCACGGCGGGACTACATTTCACGGAGGAAATTCTCGCCCGACATCCCCATGCCTTTGTGACCCTTCATGTGGGTACAGGCACATTCCGCCCGGTAAAAACGGAGCATCTTGCGGAACACACGATGCATCATGAGTATTACACACTCTCGGCATCAACCAGCGACCGTATTAACGAGACCAAAAATTCAGGAGGACGAATCATCGCTGTCGGCACGACAACGACACGGGTTCTTGAATCCCAACCGCCCGGCGATCTCCGCGAAACCAACGGTTCCACGGATATTTTCATCTATCCCCCTCACTCCTTTCAACGGATCGACGCACTCCTCACCAATTTTCATCTGCCCGGTTCGACACTCCTGATGCTGATCAGTGCCTTCGCAGGGCGGGAACTTGTTCTTTCCGCCTATGAGGAAGCTGTCAGGAAAGAGTATCGCTTTTTCAGCTACGGGGACTGCATGCTCATCCTTTGAGTCACGGGTCTTTTCCTTATTTATTTTACCATTCAATCACCCATCCGACCGTCATGCCTCTGCTTCTCTCAATCGGTGAATTAAAGAAATCAGCCCGCCAGAACTCCCAGCTGGCAGCCGTCGTTCATGCCCAGATCGAAAAGATCACCCTCAAGGAGGCATCCAATGGAAAACCATTTTATGAGGTCTTACTTCGTGATGAATCCGACAGCATGACCCTTCGTGCCTGGACTGACAGCAGCGCCTTTGAATCCTGTGCCCAACGGGAAAAGGGTGACTTTGTGGCAGTTGAAGGGCTTTTCGGACACAACGGTTCCTTCGGACTCGACGCGCGGGGATGGGAGCTCGATCCCCTGTCAGAGGAGGCCGTTGATCTGCTTCTCGCCGGATCTCCCCATCGGCGGCTCTTGTTGGAAAATGCGTGGAAAGCAATTTCCGAGGCTGTGATGAGCATCCACGATCCAAGGCTTGGAGAACTCTGTGAACGATTCATCGATCAATACGGGGCCCGCTTTCGTCGCTCGGCGGCCGCCAGGGGAAATCATCATGCACGCCGAGGTGGACTTTTGGAGCACACATCACGGATGATGGAGTGCGCGCTGGCGCTTGCAGCTGTTTATCCCGAACTCAATCGCGACCTTCTCATTGCCGGCGTCCTGTTTCATGACACTGGAAAACTTTGGGAAACATGCCCCCCCGAGCGCGGATTCGGAATTGAAACAGAACTTCGCGGAGAACTCCTCGGTCATCTCTCGATTGGGATCGAACTTATCAACGCGCTCTGGCGTGAACTTCCGAAGGAAGGCTGGGAACTCCTCACTCCTCCTTCCGAAGATGTTCGCCTGCATCTCCTGCACCTTGTCGCCGCCCATCACGGGCAGCTTGAATTCGGCTCTCCGATCCTACCGAAGACCCCTGAGGCGGCATTGCTTCACTTCATTGACAATATTGATGCCCGTCTTGAAATGTTCTCGGCGGCCTACGAATCCTCATCACCAGGAGAGATAAATTCTAAACCCACTATGGAATGGATACGACCGCTTGGGGTCGCACCAGTTGCTGCCCTCCCCAAGCATTTACAGGAGACGATTCTCCAAAAAAAAACTGACTTTCTTCTTTAGACTTGCCAATATGATCGCAAATTTACAATTCTGCACCTCCGTGAAAAAGCTCCCCCTGATTATCACCCTCTTTACCCTCGCGCTGGCAGCATGTATTGGAATAAGTCCCCTGCTCGCAGACATTCAGGCTCCTCCTCAATCAGATCAAGGCCCCACCCGAAAACTCGGACGCGGACTCGGTAACATACTCTACGGTTCTTCCGAGATCATTGATTCCATGTCCGATGTGAACGCCTCGGAGGGTAACTCCGCCGCCTTCAGCTATGGCCTAGTTCGTGGACTTGGGCGTACCTTTGCCCGTTTGGGATACGGAGTCTTCGAAACGCTCACCTTCCCCTTCCCAACCAATCACGGCACCTACAAGCCCCCTTACAACAACAATATCCAGTGGTTGAATTCAGGCTACTCTGAGTTCCCTCCCGAAGTCGGATTTGAAAGCAAGTACGATTATTCCCGTCAGTACAGCGCACAGTCCTGGTAGTACGAGGATTATCCTCCGTTCATCGCAAGCCGTGGCTCACCGCCACGGCTTTTTTTATTCCTCTGCTTTCCAGACCCTGTAGCCGGAGACAAATTTTTCCCTGAATTCCTGAAAAGAGCCGTCCAGAATGCTCGCCCTGATACGTCGCATGAGAGTGAGATAGAAGTGCAGATTGTGAAGAGTGATCAAGCGAAGACCAAGAATCTCTTCAGCCTTCACGAGATGGCGGAGATAGGCCCGTGAAAAAGTAGCGCACGCGTGGCAGGTACAACCTTCCTCAATCGGCCTGGGATCACGGGTAAAGGGAGCATTCTTTAAATTGATGGTGCCTTCGGCAGTAAATGCCGTGCCGTTTCTGGCGATACGCGTCGGTAGAACACAATCAAACATATCGATTCCACGAGCCACCATTTCGACAAGTTGAGGGGGAGTTCCTAGCCCCATCGCATAGCGCGGAGCAGTTTCGGGTAGGAAGGGAACACTCCATTCAACGGCCTTCATCATTTCGGGTTCGGGTTCTCCGACACTCACTCCGCCGACAGCATAGCCGTCAAAACCGATCTCCACCAAGGAGCGGGCCGATTGTTCCCGCAGGTCGGCAAAGGAACTTCCCTGAACGATACCAAAGAGAAGCGGGCGGCCCTCTTCCGGTTGAGTGTGCCACCAGGCACGGGAACGCCCTTCCCAGTGAGTCGTTAGTTCCAGACTCTTCGCCGCATCCTCATAGCTGCAAGGAAAAGGGGGACATTCGTCAAAAGCCATCACTACGTCGCTGCCCAGATCCCGTTGAATCTGCATGGAAGTCTCGGGGCCAATGAACGTGGGCGTTCCATCGAGATGATTTTGAAAATGTACCCCCTCGCGGGTGATCCGTCGCAGTTTGGAGAGGGAGAAAACCTGAAATCCACCGCTATCTGTCAGAATGGAACGATCCCAACCCATGAAGGAATGAAGACCTCCAAGTTCACGGATCACTTCTTCACCGGGACGGACATGCAGATGATAGGTGTTTCCGAGAATGATCTTGGCACCGAGAGCGCGCAATTCATCCGGGGTAACGGCCTTGACCGTTGCCTGGGTGCCGACAGGCATGAAAACAGGTGTTTCTATATCGCCAGGGCGAGTGTGTAGAATACCGGCGCGGGCACTGCTTGAAGCGTCTGTCTTAAGAAGAGTGAAGGGAGATAAAGAACTCACAGGGATAAAAGGTATAAAGAAGATAAAACTTGAAATGCGTCTATTGGAACGAAGGGTAAAGGCTGTTAGCAGCGAAAAATCCAGAGCTTCAGAATGCGCGGAGATTGTCCTGATTGAACTTCCTCCCAAGGAGAAGCCCTATCCTTTTTATCCCCGTCATCCCTGTGAATAATCAGTCGCTAAAACCGTTTTCCAGATTCCAGACGGTCTTTCCATCGACGATAGTCTGCACAGCGCGACCACGAAGTGAAAAGCCGTGAAACGGTGTGTTTCGGGATAGGGATGGCGAGTCATTTTTGTCGTACTTCCACGCAAGGTCGGGATCCAGAATCGTGATGTCGGCAATGGCTCCCAGAGAAAGAGTGCCACGATCGAGTCCCAGCAATCGGGCTGGATTTACGGTCAGCATCGCGATGACTTGAGGGAGAGTGCAAGCCTTCCGCTGGTGCAGCAGGATCTTCAGGAAAACAGCGAGCTCCGTCTCCAGGCCAAGCATCCCGAACGGTGCCTTATCAAGTTCCACCTCTTTTTCGTAAGGGGCATGGGGTGCATGATCGCTGGCCAGGATCGTGATGGTTCCGTCGGCAATTCCTTTGATGATTTCATCGATGTCGGCCTGTGTGCGCAACGGAGGATTCACTTTGAAGTTGGTGTCGAAATTCTTCAACCCCTCATCGGTCAGGGAAATATGATGGGGGCAGGCTTCCGCCGTGATCGGCACACCACGCTTCCGGGCTTCACGCAAGAGACGCACACTCCGGGCAGAACTGATATGCTGGCAATGAATCGGATGTCCGGTCTCCTCAGCCAGCAGGATGTTGCGGGCAACGATCAGATCCTCGGCAAGAGCGGGCCAACCAGGCAGTCCGAGACGTGTGCTCCACTCACCTTCATTCATCACCCCGTCGGCACTCAGGGTCGCCTCCTGACAATGATCCATGATCGGCAGTCCAAACTGCTTCGCATATTCCACGGCACGTCGCATGACACCGTGGTTCTGGACACAGTGTCCGTCATCGGTCAACGCCACCACGCCTGCTGCGGCCAGCGCCCCGATGGGAGCCATTTCCTCCCCTGCGATGCCCCGGGTGATCGCCCCGGTACAGAAGACATTCACACAGGCCGTTTTTTCCGCTTTCTCTTGAATCCAGGCTATCGTCGCGGGGCTGTCGGCTACGGGATTGGTGTTGGGCATGCAGACCACAGTCGTGAATCCTCCCATGGCGGCGGCCCGGGAGCCTGACTCTATCGTCTCCTTGTGGGACTGTCCCGGTTCCCGAAAATGAACATGAATGTCGATCAAACCGGGAGTGACAACTTTGCCACTCGCATCAATAAGCGTGGCCCCAGGGGATTTTTTGTCGACCAGACGGCCATCCAGGACAAAGAGATCCCGTATTTCGTCAATGCCGTTTGCAGGATCAATGACCCTTCCTCCTTGGATATGTAGGGATTCAGACATGAAAATATTTTAAGAAGCGGTTATGGGAGCAAACGGCGCACCGCCAGAGCAGAGATAAAGAACAGCCATTCTCACCGCAAGTCCGTTGGTGACCTGATCGAGAATCACACTGCTGCGACCATCAGCAACCTGACTATCGATCTCGACACCACGGTTCATTGGCCCGGGATGCATGATGAGACATTCTGGCTTGAGTTGTTCGGCGCGTTTGCGGGTGAGCCCAAATCTGGCCGTGTATTCCCCAAGACCGGGAAAGTACTCCGTCTTTTGTCTCTCGTGCTGAATGCGCAGGAGATTGATCACATCGGATTCTCCGATCACCTCGTCGATATTGTGGGCGACCCTCACACCTAGGGACTCGAAGGTCTTTGGCACAAGGGTCGGCGGACCGACCAACGTCACCTTTGCTCCCAACTTGGTCAGGATCTCGATGTTGGAACGGGCGACTCGACTGAAGAGAATGTCACCGACAATCGAAACTCTCACCCCTTCGAGAGTGCCCAGTTTCTCCCGGATGGTGAATGCATCCAGTAATCCCTGAGTCGGATGTTCGTGGGAACCGTCACCGGCGTTAATCACGGAAGCCTTGAGTCTGTCTGCAAGAAAGCGTGCACTTCCCGCGGATTTGTGACGGATGACGATAAGGTCCACACGAAGAGCCTCCAGATTGCGGGCGGTGTCGAGCAGAGTCTCCCCCTTTTCAAGACTTGATGCGGAGGCGTTGATATTCACCACATCGGCACTCAGGCGCATGGCGGCGAGTTCAAAGGAAATCCGGGTGCGCGTGCTCGGCTCGACGAAGAGATTGACCATGGTCTTGCCACGCAAGGCTGGAACTTTTTTTAGATTCCTCTCCCCCACCCCCTTGAAGGCTGTGGCCGTATCAAGAATAACCCTCAACTCCTCTTCGGAGTGATCGGCAAGGGCGCAGAGATCCTTGGAGTTCCAGATTTTTTTCATGCGAGCGGGTGAATGATGGTGACGGAATCGACCACTCCATCAAATTCCTCAAATCGGACACGGATTCGGTCTTCCTGCGCGGTGGGAACATTTTTTCCGACAAAGTCCGCCCTGATTGGCAGTTCCCGGTGCCCGCGATCCACTAGGGCTGCAAGCTGAATTCGGGAAGGACGACCAAAGGAGGCCACGGCATCCATGGCTGCCCGGCAACTCCGTCCGGTATAGAGCACATCATCAATGAGCACGAGGGGACGGCCATCCAGATCAAGGGGCAGGTCGGTCGCCTCCAAGACGCTGATCCGTGCCCGCGTTGCCAGATCGTCGCGGTGCATGGAGACATCAACGGTTCCGATCGTCGGTGCAATCCCTTCGATTTCGGCGATGTACGAGACAATCCTGGCGGCAACCACCTTGCCCCGGGTCGGAATTCCGGCGATCACTAGACGGTTGAGATCATGATTTTGTTCGATGATCTCATGGGCTATCCGTCTGATCGCCTTGCGGATCGCCTCGGCATCCATTACCAGCACCGCTTCTTCGGTTCGCTGGTTTTCTGATGGGGGTGTCGGTTTTGTCGTCATGATCCTTGGAACCTCACAGGGTCGCCTTAAAGGACAGGTTGTCTATTTTTCTATCGTGTTCGTTTCGAAGAAGATCTGGCGTGTCGCCACGGAGTGCGATGTTTTAGCATCCAGTCAAGCAGAGCCCGTTCAAACCCGATATCGCGACCGGCTTTTTCACTTTCGATCCACTTGTGGCGCAAAATTTCCTCCCGTTCTGCCAAGAATTCGCGGTAAAGCGTCGAATTCTTCAGAAGATCACCGGTATCCGATGATGCAAGAGTGCGTGTCATTTCGATAACTCTACGATCAGACCACTGCCGTGTCAATAATCCGCCTTTTAGTGGGCTTATTGCTTTTTATTCCAATCGCGTCCGTCCACACCCCTGAAAAGTCATCACGAGGCCGACTGCAACATGGATTCCCAAAACGCAGAGACAGATATTGGAAGCGGAGAGACCTGTCTGGATGACCATGTTCACAATATCGTAATACCGCTCCCCCCTTAAGGTCTGAAGCATTCCCGACCAACTCCAATAGGCAGCAATGAATGGGCGAACCATAGCCCCGAGCCACGTCGGTAGCGCGAGCACCGCCCCTGATAACGGGAGTTGGAATCCGACGAGATAGATCGAGGCAAGCGATGCCTGTTCTGCCGTGTGGAGAAAGCTGGAGATTGCCAGACAGATGCTCGTCATTGCCGCATTCACGAGAAAGAGAAATAGGAATTGTTCTGCCAGATCCCCGGGGAAGGCACAGGTCAGATGGATGAAATATCCCATCCAGAGCGACTGAACTGCTGCAAGCGCCCCCAGAAAAACAATCTTACTGCCCACATACGCCGTGATGCTCAGTCCAGAGAGTTTTTCTTTTTCAAAGATCGGCCGTTCCGAGGCAATCTCCCTGCCGGAGTTATTCGCTCCCATCAGGCTCAGGAGAACGACCTCAAACATGATGATGCCCGAGACCAGACTGCCAACCGAACTGGCCTGTCGAAGAAAATCGAGCGCTTCCTTCTGCTGCTGGATGACATTGAGATCAAGCCCCATACTGAGGTTGCGGATCTGCGGCAGGCCATTCCATCCAAAGATGGCGACGAGACAGGGGAACCCAAACACCAAGCCGATCTGAAGCCAAAGCTGGGCATGACTGCGGAAAAAAATAAGATACCGCCTTCCTACCAGGGTGAACAACTGTGAGAGCATCCCCGGCGGTGCGACGATATCAGGAGCAGGAGCGATCTCCTCAACTTCGGACTCCTTCACCGCGACAAGCCGCCCTCCACAGTGCGTGCAATATCTGATCCTCTTCGATGAAAAGGCTCCGCACTCAGGACAGGAAAGCATATCAGGCCGATCCCCTCCGACACTCTCCTTGAAAGACGTACCGTGCTTTTTCCAGGAGTTTTGCCATTCCTCCGCATCCCGTGACTCCAACTGTGCATAGATGAGGTTTGGATCCTCAACCCGGAAATAGTGTGCCAAATGCTCAGGCTTTCCTTCATAAACCAGCACCCCTTTGAAAAGCACCAGCACCGAGTCGTAACTCTGGAGATGTTTCAGACTGTGCGTGACCGAAAGAACAAGACGTGTACCGTCACGCGCAACCCTGCGCAGCAATCCGACAATTTCATCCTCCGCCTGAGGATCCAAGCCGCTTGTCACCTCATCACAGAGCAGAATCGGCGGACTGCTTGTCAGTTCCATTGCCAGGGCAAGACGTCGCTTCTGCCCCCCGGAGAGCACCTTCACAGGACGCTCCCGTAATTCGCTCATCCCCACTTCGCCCAGCAATCGGGAGACCATCTCCTCTCGTTCCAAGCTCGATTGTCCCGACACTCGCAGCCTTGCGGAATAGTCGACACTCTCCTCCACGGTGAGTTCCTCATAGGCGATACTGAACTGTGGGACATACCCGATCTCGGAGGGCTTGAAATCTTCCTCTGAAAGATCACGCCCGTCCCAAAGGATCGCTCCCTCCTCTTCGCCCGGGGCAATCCCGGCGATCATTTTGAGCAGAGAACTCTTTCCGCAACCAGAAGGGCCGATGATGGCCACAAAATCACCCCGATGAAACTCGCCTGATATTTCAGAAAGAAGACACGGGGATTCCTCATTTGAGGAAAGTCGGAGAGTGAGATGATTCAGGGAGAGCATTCGATAACTCTGTAACCGTGCCATTTTAGAAACAAGAAAAGCTTCTGCTCCCCCCAATACTTGCACGGGAGGGAGGAGTGTTTAGAGTTTCCGCATGAATTATGCCTTTCTTGGTGGTGGTCGGATGGGATCTGCCCTGATTCGTGGAATGCTCGCTTCCGGCTTGACCGATGGCGATCACATCACCATTTCCTCAAAACACCTGGAATCCGCTCAAAAAGCCGCCTCGTCGCTCGGCACCAACGCGGCCCGATCCAATGCCGAAGCAGTCTCGGGAGCCGATGTAATCTTCCTGTGTGTAAAACCAAGTCAATCCCTGGCAGTCGTGACCGAGGCTGCCACCCAACTGCAGGGGAAACTTCTCATCTCCATCGTTGCGGGAATCCATTCGAAGGACCTCCTGGAAGCTGCCGCAGGAAAGCTACGGGTCATCCGTACGATGCCAAACACCGCGGTGCGACTTCGCAAGGGAATCACAGCTGTGGCACCCGATACCTCCTCAACCGCCGAGGATCTCGCTCTGACTCTGAAAATTTTTTCCTCCGTTGGAACTGCCCTTGAAGTCCGCGAAAAGGATCTGGATGCAGTCACCGCCGTGAGCGGCAGCGGACCAGCCTTTGCCCTGCTGATGCTGGAATCGCTTGCTCAGGGAGGGATTGAGGGAGGCCTCGATCCTGAAGTCGCCAAAACCTGCGCCGCAGGGGCACTGGCAGCGGCGGCGGCACTTGTGATGGAAACCGGCGAATCCCCCCTAGCACTGCGTCAAGAGATCACGAGTCCCGGAGGAACGACCGCCGCAGGACTAGATGTACTCACCGAGTCAGGATTTCCCAACATCGTCCGCGATGCGGCGAATGCTGCACGTCACCGGTCCATCGAGCTTTCAGCCAAACGCTGAGCCGCATGAAGATTCCCCTGATCGTCGCGTTCGCGCTCTGCATCGGAACACTCTCGAATGCGAGTGGATCCCAAAGCTCTGAGAAGTCATCGTCATCATCCCCAAAAACGAACTCTCCGGCTTCCTTTATTCCCGAACAAGCCCGATCCTTGGCGACTCGTGCAGAGGCCGCCTTTGCCTCGGGTGATCTGAAACAGGCGGAAAGCTTCTACAAACAGTCTCTCGACTACGGACCGAACAATCCCCCTCTCCTGGTCAGCCTCGCTGCGGTGGAAACCCGCATGGGAAAACTTGATGATTCAGAAAAACTGCTGCAGCAGGCGCTCCATCTTGATCTCAAGAACTCCGCTGCTTGGCTCCTGCTTGGGATGAATTATCTAGAGGAAAAGCGCAATGACGAGGCTTTTGCCGCACTGGTGCAGGCGGCTCTTTACGATGATCATAACCCACGCGCCCACAATTATCTCGGCATCGCCGCAGGACGCAAGGGATGGAACGAGGTGTCGGAAGACGAACTCCGACGGGCTATCGACCTCGATCCCGAGTATGCCGATGCTAACTTCAATCTTGCCGTCCTCTACCTTCGCCGTACCCCGCCACTGATTGAACTCGGCCGTCGGCACTACCAGCAGGCTCTTGACCTTGGCTCCCCAAAAGATCCCGTCATCGAGGCTCAACTTGCCAAAGATGCCCAAGTTCCTGCAACATCCCCCCCTCTTCCTTGATGTCATGACACGCTCCTTGATTCTTCCAGTCCTTCTTCTACTCGGCACAGTCTCCCTCTTCAGCGCCACCACTCCTCCCCCGGAGATCAAGGGTGCCTCCGCCATCGTCGTCGATGCGAACACAGGGGAGGTTCTCTTACAAATCAACGCCGATGAGAAACGTCCCGTTGGGAGCACTCAGAAACTGCTCACCTCCCTGCTTGTTGCAGAACACGGCAATCTCGATAAGCCCGTCGTGATTCAACCTATTGACGAAGCCACCGAACCGACAAAACTTCAACTCACTCCCGGAACTTCCTACACTCGTCGTGAACTCCTGACGGCTTTGCTCGTCAAGAGCCCGAACGATGTTGCCCGTGCACTTGCTCGCGACTACGCAGGTTCCATCGAGGAATTCGCCATTGTCATGAATGCCAAGGCACAGGAACTCGGCATGACCTCCTCCCACTTCGTCAATCCAAACGGCCTTCCTGACCCCAATCAGTATTCCACTGCACGAGACATGGCCAAGGTCGCCCGTGCGGCCCATGCGAATCCCATTCTCTCCCCCATTGTCACCATCAAGTATCTGAATTTCCGTTACACAGACGGACGTGTGCACCTGCTGCGTAATACCAATGAAACGATGCGAGACAACTGGTTCTGCACTGGTATGAAAACCGGCTACACCGATCTGGCGAAGCATTGTCTGGTCTGCAGCGGAAGCGCCAACGGTAAGGAAGTTATCACCATCATCTTGGGCAGTACCAAGGAACGCGTCTTCTCTGATTCCGCCAANNCCGACACCGAGGAGGCATCACAGGCACGTTTCCTCCTCCAGCCAGAACACATGAGTCGGAGCTACCAGCTCCATCCCGCAGCAGGTTCAGCAAGCGCGATCGACTTTGGCCGGGCCCTCAATGAACAGCAACTGGCCGCCGTCACGGCTCCACCCGGAGCTCATCTCGTCATCGCGGGGGCAGGGAGTGG
>DKEN01000113.1:11769-13544 GCA_002452515.1 Spartobacteria bacterium UBA6821
CCCGGAGCCTCCGAGGGCCTCTGGAGCGGCACCTTCCATTCCATCGGTCATCGGATCCTCCGCCGTCATGCCGAGTCTGTCGGTTTTGCCCCCTCCTTCACCATCATGGATCGGGAGGATCAGGAAGAGCTGATTGAATCCGTTGTCGCCCGTCTTGGGTTACGATCAAAAGACAAACGGTTTCCAAAGGGTGAAGTCCTCGCGGAACTTTTCAGCCTCGGCTGCAACACCGGGGAAAGCCTCCGTACCTTGCTCGCCCGACGCTACCGCTACTTCATCGATCTGGAGGAACAGATTGCCCTGGTTGCCGATGCCTACGAGAGCCGGAAGAAGCAGGTCAATTCCCTCGATTTTGATGACCTCCTCTCCAAAACCCACGAACTGCTCCTGACCAATCCCGAGATAGCCGCCATGTACCAGCGCCGCTTCCGGGCCATTCTTGTTGACGAATATCAGGACACCAACCGCCTCCAGGCTGGACTCATCGACACCTTCGCCGCCACGCACAAGCACATCATGGTCGTTGGTGACGATGCCCAGTCGATCTACTCCTGGAGGGGAGCCGACTTCGCCAATATCCTGGAATTTCCGAAGCGCTACCCCGATGCCGTTGTCCACCGCATCGAGACGAACTATCGGAGCGTCCCGCAGGTGCTGGAACTCGCGAATGCCTCCATCGCCAATAATCCCCGTCAGTTTCCGAAAGCCCTGCGCGCCGTTCGCAAACCCGCTGTTACTAGACCGGCCCTCGTTCCCCTTGCCACCAACAACGAACAGGCATCCTTCATCGCCCAACGCGTCCTGGAACTCCACGACGAGGGAATCGACTTCCGCGAAATCGCCGTCCTCTACCGGGCACACTATCACTCCATGGAGATCCAGTTGGAGTTCACCCGCAGGGGCATTCCGTTCGGGATCACCAGCGGACTGCGCTTCTTTGAACAGGCCCATATCAAAGATGTCGCCGCCTTTTTGAAATTCGTCATCAATCCCCATGACGAAGTTGCCTTCAAGCGGATGGTTCGACTCCTGCCAGGCATCGGTACCAAGACCGCAGAGAACCTCTGGAATGACACCGCCAAGATGCTCGACGGCAGCCGCCAATTCAGTCGTCTGGAAAAAGGTTTCAAAATGCCGGCCAAGGCCGTTCCGGGTTGGAGCCAGCTGATCACGACCCTCAGCTCTCTCGCCCCCGAGGGAAAACCGCTTCCTCCCGGAGAAATGATCACCCAGGTCACCGTGAGTCTCTACGACGACTACATGCAGGGGAAATTCGCCAACTACGAAGCCCGTCGCGACGATCTGGCGACCTTGGCCAACTACGGAAAACAGTTCGACGAGACCGACGAATTCCTCGCGCAGCTCACCCTCCTTGGCGGGACGGAAACCAGCGAAGTCACAGGACGTGACGATGAGGAGGATCGCGTCTGCCTCTCCAGCATTCATCAGGCGAAGGGGCTGGAATGGCAGGCTGTCTTTCTCGCGTGGCTCACGGAGGGAATGTTCCCCGGCAGCCGTTCCCTCGAGGATGAGGCCGCGTTGGAGGAAGAACGTCGGCTCTTCTATGTCGGTGTCACCCGCTGCAAGGATGAGCTCTACCTCACCTACCCGATGCTGCGACTCAATGCCGCCTATGGCGAAGCCTTCCAGCGTCCCTCGCGCTTTCTGGAGGAACTCCCTGCCGAACTCACGGAGCGCTGGGATGTCTCGCAGGCCATGAGCCAATACACCCCTCAGCCGAAGAAGAAAAAACCGTTCTATCAGGAATTTGATCC
>DKEN01000113.1:13578-13923 GCA_002452515.1 Spartobacteria bacterium UBA6821
TGGAACATCGCCTCCTACATCGATCTGCTAACGGGCTTTGTGCAGGATCCCTGGAAGCAGTACCTCATCAAAGATTGGCAGATCCTCTCCTTTGCGGGCCTGCTGATTATCCCACTTGAGGTGGCTCTCGGTGCTGCGCTTGTGTGCAACTGGCGTCCGCGTCATGTCCTACTGCTAGCCTCTGCCCTGATGCTCGCCTTCGTGCTCATGATGGTCGGTGCCTGGAGCGCCGGATCCACCAGCTCCTGCGGTTGCTTCGGCTACCTCATTGAGCGGACTCCGGATCAGGCAATTGTCGAAGATTTCATCCTGCTCGGTGTGCTGCAACTCGGCTGGCTGGCGGTA
>DKEN01000005.1:0-15350 GCA_002452515.1 Spartobacteria bacterium UBA6821
AATGCAGATGGAGAGCAGTCCGTAGCTTTGCTATGTCCGCTGTTAACCTGCTTTTAGGGGTAATGACTTCCTGCAGCCAGTCTCCCCTGGGTCTTTCCTTCAGAATGAAGTCGGCCAGAGGATCACTTTCCTCAACTCCATTTTTCTCCGCGTAAATACCAGGGTGAAAACCCGGAAAGGGCTTTTTCTGATCCAATCCCATCGACCACAAGGACATATAGGATTTTATGCGATTACTTTCACCGCTCGGATTCACACCGTATTTGAAAAATTCGTTCTTCAGGAGTCCTGATTCTTCAATGATCAATTGATCTTCATTTTTTAATTTCTGTTGTCCGATCAATTCTTCGCACAGGCAATGCAGTTTTCCCGTATAGTCATCAAGGTTGAATATTCTTTCACACAAGGCGTTAGATGCGTTGCCAACCTTGCAATATTGTTCGGGATTATTGGCGAATTCCACGATGAGATCGGCGGCAGCCTCCGTATCCATGAAATCAACGACGCAATGGGATGCAACGGGATCCTGTTTGAGGTATTCAGCAATACCCGTTGCTCGGTCAANNATCGCGCACATCTCTTCTATCCCGGATCGCTGGATCTGATCCTGCAAATAGACTGAATAGTCCCCATCCAGTTCCACATTGTATCCGTGGCCAAACCAGACAAACCGGATGGGAATTCTGCTTTTCTTTCTGCTCACCCGGCGTGCGCATTCAAGAAAAAGATCCACTCCCTTGCGCAGCTGGACTGTCCCCAAGCCAATAACGATAAAGAGGTTGTCGGGTGAGCCTGCCGGTCTCAACAGAGAGTCGATCCGCATCCGTTCGGCAGCAGCATCTGAAGGGCTTCCGGTCTCCACAGGCGGCTCGCATCGACCCTGCGGAAGAACCAGCGGAGCCTTGTTTGAAAGATGGGGATGACTTTGGAGAGCGTTCTCAAGAACAAGCTTTGATGAAAAGACCAGTCTGGAGGAGTAAAACGCTGATTCCGTAAACATTGTATCAGGGCGCGTGTATGATGAAAACTCATGGATCAGGTGAGCTGATGGTATGCCATTTTCCCAAAAAGAAGGGAGTATCGGAGTGGAGACGATGGAGTTCACAACGGCACAATCGATGGAATGGAGAGCTGTGATTTCTCTGATGAACTCGGTCAGGAATTTCTGCTTCCCCTTGTCACCCTGAAGAGGACCAAGCACCATGTCTGATGCCTCTTCAAATTCCTTCAGCAGAGTCCCACCGCCAAGAGTCAATGTGACAACATTGTAATGTTTCCGAAGCTTGTCGGCGAGATTCAGGACCAGAATCGGCGCTCCTGTCCGGGAAATTTCATGGGTGACAAGCAAAATGGTCTTTTTTTCTTTGGAGAGATTTGAAAACCCTTCCCTGTAATGGGTTACAAGAGCAATGACATCTTCTGTTAACAAGTCATCCTGCGACCCGACATCCCTCTTTTCTCTCCATCCGAATGTGATGTAGTGCTCTACGGCCCCCATCGACGACTTTGCAATATCGGGATTTTTACGCAGGTAGGCAAAAGGATCAAAATCACTTCCTGGAGCCCTCTCCTCGAATATTCCGAACAGCGTAAAATGAACCCACGGATTCATTCCAGCATCTTTCACATCCGGATTATTCCGGAGATACCACTCAGGCTCAAAAATCCCGCTCTTGCGATGAGTCAGGATGACCCTGATTGCAGAGTAGTACTTCCTCGCTACTGCAATACTTCGAGGAATTTTGGCAGCCAGCCACCTCACCGGCCGGGTTATATTCCAACTAACACTCGATCTCATGGAGATGACATCGGCATCCAAATTGGCGATCATATGGTCCTGCTCACTCGCTGTTTTTTGGAGTTCTATGATGATACCCTCCAACTCAACAAGAGCTATTCCTGCGTCCAACAATCGTCTGTCTCTATCAGAAATTGCCCTTTCCGCTTCTTTTCCAATTTTTATAAGCCGATCGTCTCTCTCCTCGATCTCATCCCTGGCATCCAAAAGCCACTGATCACGCTCAGTAATCAGATTATTCAGATCATTCAGTGAGTTTTCCAATGCACCTACTTGTCGGAGTTGCTCTACACAAAACTCATTTTCCAAGATGCTCTGTTCACAAAGATTTCCAGCGATATTACTGAGGGGCTTGTCCGAGCAAACAGCAACTATGTAAACTGGATGAGCCAGACCATGTTCTGCTTCGATTTTCTGAGGCAAGCTCGAAAAACTATAGGTCTTGGTTACAGGGCAATTACCATCAATTCCAATCAATGCCGATCCGTGAAGAACTCTCTGCCCCAGAAATGCGGTACACTTGAAGTGTTTATTCAAGATCCCTTGAAATTCAGATCGCGTCAGTTCCTTCAAATGGAAAGGATTTGGTTTCTGATTGATCTCATCATAGATGTCCTTTTCGGGACTTGAGATGATCAGGATGCCGCCTGGCGTAAGCACCCTCTTTATCTCACTCATCATCAGATCTTGATCAGTGATGTGCTCAATAGTTTCAAAACTTATCGCAACATCCACATAGGCATCCGGCAAAGGGATCTCTGTGCATGAACCCACCAAATACTCCAAGTTCTGAGCTTTATATTTATTTTGCGCATGCAATACGGAGTCCTTGTCGATATCCACGCCGTAGACATGCCTTGCCATTCTTGAGAGCATCTCACTCCCGTACCCCTCCCCGCTGGCAATATCCAAAACAACTTTTCCCTCTATATACTCAGAGGCAAATGCGTAGCGATGAAGGTGTTCCAAGGCAATCGTGCCTCTGATCTGCGGAACATAACGCTCACCAGTCCATTCTAAATTCGTATCTTTGTGTTCAGGCATGATTTTAGGTGATGATAAAAGGGCCGGGAACGATCAGGCCTTTGTGCGTCCTATTTAATTGGTCTTGATCAGCAACCCTTGACCTGTCGGCAGAGAAAGGATCTTCGTTTCGTATTTTTCAACACACCGATCCATTGCATATTTTTGCCCCTCGTACCCACAGTAAGCGTAATCATCAAAGAGGACGATGCCACCATGGACCAACTTCGGCCAAAAATAGTCAAAAGCCGCAACTTCAGGAGGTGCGCAGTTAAGATCCAGATGCAAGAAGGCGAGGCTTGTGGCTGAAACTTCACTCAGGGATTCTGGAATAACACCCTTCACAAGCCTGATGTTTTTCCACGAGGAGAAATTCTTTTCCACAGAGGAAAAATCATCCGTGTAAAATCCGTTCTCGATGTTCTGTTCATTACGCAGGAGTTCCCTCTCCCCGTACATTCCTGGTGAGACAACCGACGGGGAAAGCCCGTGGAACGTATCAAGTAGATAAAATGTTTTTCCGAGTTTATCCCAATCGAGGGATTCCATGATGGAAGAGCTTAAAAAACCGCGATTCACACCGCACTCCACAAAATCCCCCTCCAGCATGTGCGCGGTATGTGCAGCCCAAAGTCCAACATGTACCCTCCAGTGCCACCGATAATCCTCACCCGCGGCAACGACACCACGCTGATAGGATCGCAGAAAACCCTCGTCCCTCATGAAATCGTGATTATGCACGGACCGGAGTCCGTCCTGCTCGTATGGAGTATCTGGCAATGAATCCGATCGGAAGGATGGAGTGATCATTTGGGAAAGGGATTATTTGAGCGCTGCAAACGCTATACCCGAAGGGTAGTCAAGCACATGAATTGCCACGCTTTTAAAGCCAGCCCGGATCGGAAGCGTCCAGGCATCTGATCCAAACTCGGTGTGAACCAAATAGTCTTTTTTCACTCCGTCAGGAGTCCCGTGGTAACTGGGTGCCAACCGATCCCGTCCTCGGGTCATCCGTCCGACGATCACAGGGACAGTATAGGTGCACAGACCTCCATGTTTTAACACCCTGCAACATTCTTCAAGTCCCCTCAACGGATCATCGACGTGTTCCAGGGTGTCGGAGTGGATCACAAGATCAAAATGACAGGGAGGGAAATCAAGACGCATCATATCATACCAAGGATATGACCCGAAGTGGTGCCCCGGCATCCTGTTCAAAAAAGGATGAAGACTGCCTGCTTCATTAATTTCAAAAACAGAAAGACCACCGGCAGCCGGGGATGAAACAAATTCCTCGAATACACCGAGATAACCAACAGATTTCATGATGGCCAGGGCAAGCACTTGGGAACGCAGGTTACTTCCACAACCCGTGCAGCATCTACCTTGCTGCCTATCAATGTAGTCGATCTCATGTTCGTTCAGTTCCCATTCTTGAGAGAGCTTCGACCAAAGAACCTTATCGTTACGAAACTCGGTTCCCCCACAGACTGTACAGTTCTGGTTCATCGCTCAAGAGTTGGATTGGACGCTCAAGGCAATGTTCCTAACGGGGATTCCAATCAATCCGCCATGTCCATGCGACTGTTCGGAACGAAATACAACGGCATCATGCAGCCAATGATGCTGGATATGATCATGAGGTGTGCCGTTGGCACAGGCGACACTGAACATGTAGTCACCTGGTGGAAAATAGGGCATCTGGAATCGGAAGGTGGCCGTGATTGTATCCCCTGTGGAAACATGGCACGGGTTATCCAGGTGGCTCAAATAGGTGTTCTCCCCGAAGAGTTCCTGCCCTAGATGGTTCTTCAGGAAGAAGCCAAGAATTGGACGATCCAGATCCACATTCGCCCTTGCCGTAATCGTTAAGATCACCACTTCTCCACCGACTCCGAATGCCAGAGGTGCTCCCGTTGCCGCATCCAACAGTTTGACATCTTCAATCACGGCTCCGCCCGCTCCAAATCCAGACGAATCAGAATTGAATTCAAAGACTTGGAGATCATTGCGAAGGTTGCTGTTGTTGAGGAACTCTGCACGCCGGTCAATGAATGTCTCTGCCTGAATGGGCAGACTTTCCTGCGGTTTTTGTTTTGTGTTATCAGAGAAAACAACTCTTTGGCGCTCGGCATAAGTCGCCTCCAGGTAATCCTCGGAAACTTTCTTGGAGGAGCCTTGTCCCTTTAGCTCTCCCTTTTCCAACCAAAGTGCCTTTTGACAGAGACTCCTGACACCCGAGGTGTCATGGGTGACATAAATAAGGGTGCCCCTTTTCTGAAATTCCTTGATGAGACGCATGCATTTCTGGACAAAAAATATATCACCCACAGCAAGAGCTTCATCAACGATCAGGATATCGGCATCGACATGGGCGATGACCGCAAAGGCCAATCGCATGCTCATTCCGCTTGAGTATGTTTTCACCGGCTGATCCAAAAAATCTCCGATGTCGGCGAAAGCAACTATCTCGTCGAACCTCTCAATGATCTCCTCTTTGCTGAGCCCGAGAACCGCGGCATTCAGATAAACATTCTCCCTTCCCGTGAACTCGGGGTTAAACCCGCTGCCAAGCTCCAGAAGGGCGGCCACACGGCCGTTTACGATCACGGAACCGGAGGTCGGTCGCGAGATGCCGGCAATGATCTGGAGGAGGGTGGACTTGCCTGAACCATTCCTTCCGATGATGCCGACGGACTCCCCCTTCTTCACCTCGAAGGAAATGTCATTCAGGGCGTAGAACTCGCAACAAAGCCCTGCCAGCTGCCGATCAATCAGGGGGCGGAGAGCAGGAAAGAGTTTGCCCGTGAGATCAAGGAAGGGATGCTTCAGCCGAGCGGCGGGATCCTTCCAGATGGTGTAGGCCTTGGAAACATTCTCCACCTTAATGGCAAAATCATTCGTGGACATCAGACAAACAGGGGGAAAGAGGCAGTTCCCACAGAAGAATGGAATTCACAGGACATCAGCAAAGGCAGGTTTGCACCTCATAAAGAAGGCATAGGCACCAATGGCCAGGGCGGCGCTGATCAGGATCTGAATACCTAGACAGAGAGGATCGATGGAGTAACCGAAGACAACAGCATTGCGTGCCTGGCTGATCAGGATAGCGGCGGGATTGAGCTTCACAATCCACTGGCAAGCATGAGGAATGGCGGTGATGGGAAAGAAAATGGCGCTAAGGAACATGAGCACGGTAAGGCAAGGAGGGACCAGGGAAACGATGTCCCTCAGAAAGACGCCAAGGGCCGAAAGCATCCAGGAGAGAGCAAGACAATAGAGGAGGATGGGGATGAGCAAGGGGATGGCTCCAAAAGCGGTCGGATGCAATCCCCCTTGGGTGATCAGGATAAAGAGAATCAAGGGGATGAATCCGATGCACACATGGACAAAGGCGGCAGCAACCATACAGAAGGGGAGGATCTCCAGGGGGAAGATTACCTTGGTGACATAGTTAAGATTGGAAACGACGAGTCCGGGCGAAACTGAAGCAGCAGCACCGATCAATTCCCAGATAAGGAGACCGCAGAAAAGACCGAGGGCAAACTGGGTCTTGCTTTCGCCAGGGTGGCCGAAGGAGCCGCCGAAGATGAAGCCAAAGACAAGCGTGTAGACGCAGAGCATCAGGAGTGGAGTGAAAAAAGCCCAGAAGAGGCCCAGAAAGGTTCCCCTATAGCGCTTCTCAACCTCACGGCGGGTGAACTGAAAAATGAGGTTTTTGTGTCGAAAAAGGTTCCTCAGAATCCTCCAGGGTGCAAGGAGATCGATGACGGAATCGCGGGAAGAAGAATTATAGATGACGGAAGACACAAAAAAATCTGAAACGTTTTAAAATGCAGTCTGTCATGAAAGCATTGATAAAAAAGGCGTTGTGACTGTTGCAGTCGGTATGGGGTGAAAGCAAGGCTGTTTTGTGCTGCGGTCATCCCCTCAAAAACTCGCGTGGCGTGCCACCTATCGCTGTGTCTTCATGCCGTGAAACGGCGTTTCAATTCCCCGGGAGAGATCTGATTCATCGTCGGTCGTCCACCCGGAGTGACATAGGGAAGTTCGCAGGAAAGAAGCTCACGGAGGAGCATCTGCGCAGCGGCTTCTCCGGCTGAAATTCTCGCTCCGGCGGCAGCAAGCCGGCTGACTGAAGCCGCTAGCGCCTCCCTTGGTAAGGAATCGAGCGAGGGAGATTCAGTGATCTTACGCAGATCATCCACCAACCCCGCGACAATCTCCTCAACTGGGAGCGACGATGCGGCGGCGGGAATGGCATCGACCTTGAGACTTTTTCCGCCGAAGACTTCCGCGACCAACCCGGTGGCATAAAGCAAATCACGGTGTGCCTCGATCCAGGCAAGATCAGCAGAAGACATTTCCAGAACCTCCGGCAGCAGAAGATGCTGGCTCTCAAGCTCTCCTAAGCGGAGACGGGAGACAAATTGCTCGTAGAGCACCCGCTCGCGGGCAGCCCTGATTTCAATAAGCAGCAGGCTCTCCTCATCCTCAAAAAGGAGGTATCGGATTCCCAAGACACCGATGAATCGGGCGACTGAGGATGGGGGAGAAGAGGGCGACTCCGCAACCCGGGAAGCATCAGGAAATGCTGAGGGCTGTGCGGCGTAAGCTGGAACGGGAGAAGCCGGGGTAAATTCCTGCTGATGGGAAAATTCAGAGGGTTTCCAAGGTGAAGTTACTGGAGTGGAAGAAGGAAGGTTCGTGAGGGATGGCGCTGCTGTTGCCCAGGCGGAGCGCGCCGCCATCAGGGCGACGGAGCGCAGCAAGGCCGGATCCCGGAAACGCACCTCGCGCTTTGCGGGGTGGACATTGCAATCGACCGCCGCCGGATCCATCTCGAAGAAGAGTACCGCCGGTGGATGTAAACCCTTGGCCAGCGTGCCGTCACAGGCCTCGCGCAGGGGAAGCGAAAGAATTGGACTGTGAATCATCCGCCCATTGACAAAAAGCATCTGCAGATTGCGGTCTGCGCGTCCCTCGCCAGGCCTGGCAATCCAACCATGCACTTTGATCCCCTGATGATGCAGACAAGGGACGGGAACGAGTTTTTCCAAAAATCCCGCACCGTGCAAATCGCGCAGTCGCACGGCCAGATCGTCACTTGCGGCAAGGCGAAACACCTCCCTGTCATCCCTGCGGCAGGTAAAGGCGATCTCAGGATGGGCGACAGCTAGAATCTCGATTTGCTGCAAAAGATGGGCCGCCTCTGTCTGCTCGCCCCTCAGGAATTTCCTTCGGGCAGGGACATTAAAGAAGAGATCGGCGACCTCGATGCGGGTTCCCGGAGCTTCTCCAGAGTCCTTGACCTCGATGATTTTTCCACCGCTCACCTCCACGGATGTTCCGACGGTCTCTTCCCGATGCCGGGTGGAGAGAGAGAAGCGAGACACGCTGGCAATACTTGGCAAAGCCTCTCCCCGGAATCCGAGCGTGCTGATCGTCGTCAGATCGGCACTCTCGCGGATCTTGCTCGTGGCATGCCGTTCTAGGGAGAGCAGGGCGTCAGAGCGATCCATCCCACGCCCATCGTCGGTGACCCGGATCAGACGCGTCCCTCCCCGGTGGAATTCGACCGTAATTCTCAACGCTCCCGCGTCGATGGAATTCTCCACCAACTCCTTGACCACGGAGGCGGGACGCTCCACTACCTCACCGGCAGCCACCTGACTGGCAAGCACGTCGGAAAGAAGTCGGATTTGGCCCATAATGGAGGAAAGGATGAATGAAAAAGCTAAAGGATGAAACCTCCGACTGGCGAATACAAGTTGTGGGAACGGCTTGGATAGACTTGTGCAATAGCACAGCCCGATGAGGGCGAGTCGAGCGGGCGCGAGCGAGTCAAAGGAGGTTGGATTGCTGCCCTCGCTCCCGCGAGTGGCACCCTTTTCGGGCTATGCTTCGCATTAGGCTATCAGGGCACTGCCCCCCCTGCCCGTATTGCCGAAGGAAGCCCTGCAAGGGGCGAGCGGCGTGGGCACGCCCGAGTTCAATTATGAAGGAGGAAAACCGCTCGATACACCGGGCATTTCCGGATACTTCTACCACCATGTGGCCCAAAAACTTGTTTGACGGCACTTGTTTGACTCGTTCGCGCCCGCTCAGCTCGCCCTTCGGGCTGGGCTTTGGCCCAGTCTATCCGAGGCATACCCATGCCTCCGTATTCCCGGCAAGCGGTGCCGCCCTNNGCGCCGCTTCCCAGCGGCTTGTTTGACTTCGGGGGATGCCTTCCTTATCTGTAGTGGAATGATTCATATCACGGAACAGGCGGCAAAGCATCTGCGGGAGCTTGCACAGGAGAAGGGTTCACCCGGACTGCGCCTCGCTGTGGAAAAAGGAGGTTGCGCCGGACTGCAATACTCCATGAGCCTCGGCGGCCCCCTGCAGGGTGACGAGATCACTGAGCGTGATGGCGCCCTGGTTGCCGTGGATCCGGAAAGCAGTTCTCATCTGGAAGGTTGCACGATTGATTACACCGATGAACTCACAGGCGCAGGATTTCGAATCATCAATCCCCGGGCCGCAAGGAGTTGCGGCTGCGGAACCTCGTTTGAACCTGGAGAAAAGGGTTCAAACTAGAAGGCAGCCAACCAACTTCCTCCACTCCACGCTTTTCACCTCGCATGTCAGATAAAAATCTCTACGGCTTTCACGGTCATGGCGGACACCGTCGGGGCGGGGACTCCTCGGATGGACTCTTCGGCTGGACGATCTTCATCTTCCTGCTGATAGGGCTCGTTTTCCTCTGCTGGATGGGAAGTTACTACATTTTCGCCCGCCCCGAGAAAGCCTCAAACTACCGCCTGCTTTACCGTCTCCACAAACTGGAGCCCCCCCAGCGTTTTGAAATCACTGCCGCTCCGCGCGGAGAATTTCTCAAACCAAGCCAGCTCCTTGAGCGCTTCGGGGAAATGACCCCCGGCGAAATCGCCCGCAACAACGAAAGCTTGCTGAGGGCTTTCATCCGCAACTATCACCAGAACCGCGATCTGGTTCCCTATGCGGTGGGCACCTACCGGGTCATTGGAACCTTGCCCCTTTCGGATCAGACGTTCTGCAGTTCCGGAGTAGTGGCCCTGCTTCAGGCCGTTGAGCAGCCGGAAGTACTGCTGGAACAGCTCTTCACCGCGAACGAAAAAAATATCCCGGCTCTCCCCGATGTAGCGGTCCATTCGCGTGGCCTTGAACTGGAAAAACCGCTCGATCTTTCCGCCATCGTTCATATCGACCGACTTCCCGACAACCGCATCAAATTGAGCACGATGCCGCTGCTCTACGGCACCTACGGATCAGCTCAAGGGAAGGCCAGCTTCTCCTTGGAGCCCCCGGACACTCTCAATCTCGATGCGGGACTTCCCGTGGTGAAGGTTTCTGACATTGAACAGCTCTCCGGCGGTACACTCGCCCTTCTGAAGGGGAGCAAAAAAGCGGGCAACCTCACTCGGATCACCAACGAAATTCCAACCCCAACTCCAATTCCTGAGCCATCGGTGGCCAAGGCCATTCCGGTAGAGACTCCCGATTCCCCTACAATCCCGAACACGAATGCCGCAGCAGTTGATCAGCCGCCTGTGGCCCGTGCGATTCCCGTTCAAGAACCTGCCGTACTTCCGGCCATCCCAATCGGAACTCCTCTCCCAACCCCAGTGCCGGTGATCACCCCGACACCAACTCCAGTTCCGACACCAGTTCCGACCCCGGTCGCCACGCCTGTTCCAGTCGCTCCTGTGGCAACGCCAAAACTGGTGGCACCCGTCGTCGTACCGCCGACCCCGACCATGACGAATGGCATTGCGCTCTCTGCGACCAATCCTGCCATCACACCCGCCGAAACATGGCCTGTCTATGCACCTGGAAAAATGCCGCGGGGGGCCCTGCTGGATCCGACGGATACCATGGAACTGGCCTCCGAGGGAACCCCACGCGAACGCCACTATCTCCGAGGACATTTTTCCGTCACTGCCTCCGGCAACGGTAAAGCCGTCCTCCGCCCGGAGAGCGCGCTGGCGGGCCTTCCGCTGGGCCCAAGTTCCAAGATCCGCGTCATCGTTGAATTTCCCGCAGGAGAGGAGCCACCGCCCGAGGGGAACTCCATCTCCCGCGACGGTCTGCGACCCTTCCAGATCACCTCTGTAAAACGCGGCGATGACGGTCAGATCAATGTCTATGCCCGTGAAGTAACGAGGGGAGAGTAGTTGGGAGAAAGGGATGAAACTTGAAATGCAGAAATCAGAGCCGCCAGAAATTTCATCAAAAAATCAAGAATTCAGGAAAAAAGGGAACTCACCGATCTGTGATCTCGCTCATCTTTCTGTCTCCCCCGCTTCTCCTCAAGTTTCAGCTTTCAAGTTTCAGGCTTCCTCTTCCTCCTCCCCACTGCTGCCGATTCTTCTGAAGGAAATCGATGAGGCAGGAGGAGCGATCCCTTTCCGCCGGTTTATGGAGTTGGCGCTCTATCATCCTGAGCTCGGCTACTACGCTTCGGGACGGGCAAAGATCGGGAAGGAAGGGGATTTTTTTACCAGCGTCAGCGTCGGGCGAATCTATGGCCGCCTGCTGGCCTCCATCTGTCGGGAAGCCTGGGAACTGCTGGGCACTCCTTCTGAATTCACCATCATCGAGCAGGGTGCCAATGACGGGACGATGGCCTTGGATATTCTGGAGGCTCTGACCGAATCGAACGACGCTTGCGCCGCAGCTCTCCGCTACCTCATCGTGGAACCGTTTTCTCTGAATCGGGAACGACAGCAGCAGAAGCTGGCTGCCTTCTCTCGGGTCTCCTGGATCGCTTCGCTGGAGGAACTTTCCTGCTTCAGCGGCATCCATCTCTCCAGTGAACTCCTTGATGCATTTCCCGTCGATTCCCTCCGCTGGAATGGTGAGTCCTGGGAGGAGGAAGTCGTCGCCGCACCCGATGATCAACTGTGCTGGAAAACCCGGTCTGTTTCCGATCCCGATCTAGCCATGGCGGCAGCATTGCTCCCGACGAATCTTGCCACAGGTTTCCGCGTCGAGGTGAATCCCGGGATGCGCCCCTGGCTCCACTCTTTACATCGGAAAATGGACCGTGGCCTGATCCTGACCGTTGATTACGGCCAGAGTGGGGAGGATCGCTACGCACCCCACCGGGCCGACGGGACCTTGCTTGCCTATCAGGCCCATCAACGGTTCGATGATCCCCTCCCCGAACCCGGCTTGCGCGACATCACGGCTCAGGTCGATTTCACAACACTGGGGCGGCAGGCACGAGAAGAGGGCTTTGAAATCCTCGGCTACTCCGACCAACATCACTTTCTGGTTGGGGCTGCGGAACCTTGGCTCCGCTCTCTGGGTGATCTGTTGGGAGGTTCAACTCCTAACACACAGAAAGACCTCCGTTCACTCCAAACTCTCCTCCATCCCTCAACGATGGGAAGTCAGTTCAAAGCCATCGCCTTCGGAAAAAACTTCCCGGCATCTCCCCAGCTCTCCTGTTTCAAGTTTCAGAGACCGGGCGTCGAGGTATTGTAACTATTCACAGGGATAAAAGGGATGAAGGTGATGTGAAGCCACGGTTCACCCTTGCTGAGGTTAGAAAGGGATTCTATAGCTCGCTTGTGAAACCGGTATTTTTTATACTCTACTTCGTTTGTTGTCTCACTACATACGCCGATAAGGAAGATGATTGGATGGCTCCACCGGATGGTTTTCAGTGGCCCAAGGAATCAGGCGCCGGATTCATATCAGACTCCACTTTGAAAGTTGCTGACTTAACTCCAAAACAACTCAACTCCCTACGAAACATCTGGACAGAATCAGAAGGTGATACCCTTCCCTCTGGATTTGATGTCATGAAGGCCGATCTTCATCACGATGGAAAACAAGAGTTATTTTTATGTGACATCACAGGAAGTGGAACCGGTGGTTTTTCTTACAAAATCCTTGAACCAACAAAGGATGGATTCAAATACATCGGTGATGTCGGAGGAGGAATTATTTTAGATAAACCGTTTAATGGCTGGTTACAAATTGAGTGTTCGTGGCGTTTAGGCGGCGGCGAACGCGAACGATCCTTACTTCGCTATATCGACGGGCAATACAAAGTCGTTAGAAGGGAAATTCATAACTTTATGGATGGCACCGTAAAAGTGGAGAACGAGTGATCCTCAACGCTTCGGAGAAAAGGCGCAGGGATTTTGGATGCGGAAGCAGGCGCGCAAGCGAAGGCGTAGTCTTCCTACGCCGAGCGCGCAGCAACGAACTTCCGCGCCAAAAGCGCAAGCCTTTACAGACTGAGCTTGCGGTCGAGAATCTGTCCCAACTGTTCTTCCAGCGTTGGATTTTCCAGGCGTCCTAGCACGGTTCCGAAGAATCCGCGCACGATCAACTGCGCTGCCTGCTGCGGAGGAATACCCCGGGCGAGCATGTAGAAGAGTTCATCCTCGTTGAGCTCACCGGAGGTTGCTCCGTGGGTACAACGGACATTGTCAGCCAGGATCTCGAGACCGGGCATGGAATTCGCCTCGGCTTCGTCGCTGAGCATGAGATTGCGCACCTTCTGATAGGCGTCGGTTTCATGTGCTCCCTCCTCGACCTTGATGAGTCCGGCAAAAATTGTTCGGGCGGCATCGCTCAGCGCATTGTGATAGAGGAGATCGCTCGTGGCACGAGGAGCAAAATGATCCTGGAAGGTTCGTTGGTCGATCTCGCGGTCAGCACTTGCGGGATTGATCGAGAGCATGACACTGCGTGACCCCTCGCCGAGCAGATGACTGTCGCTCTCACCACGGATGTAGGTGCCACCGAAGTTCATTTGTAGCGCCGTGGAGGTGCCGTTCCTGGCAACTTCCGTTGTGTTGAGGTGAAAGGCTGTTGTCTTGTCACTCCAGTCCTGCACGCCGACATAGGTCAGTCGGGAATCTGCACCAAGAGTGAGATCGTTCACCGCAACGGCCAGCGAGCGTTCATCGGAAGCGGAAACAAAGCGGTCGATGACTGTGGCCGAGGCCCCTTCATCGAGGACGATAAGCGTGTGCGGGAAGATGGCGGTGTTCTCCCCTTCGACCCAATGCCAGATCTCAATCGGCTGCTCAATCACCACACCTTTTGGAACATAGAGGAAGGCTCCCGTGCGGAGACGCGCGCGGTGCAGAGCAGCAAATTTCTTCGAACCAAGGCGCACCGGAGTGCTCATGAAGTGCTGTTTGAAAAGTGCTTCATGCTCGCGGGCAGCCTCCTCCAGCGATAGCAGAAGAACTCCTTCGGGAAGCCCACCGACTTGCTGTTGGATCAGCTTTTCATTGGCAAAAATCAGCTTGGCGGCGACATCATTGAATCCGACGGAACGCGCCACGAGCGCCGCTTTGTTCTCCACAGCGGTGGCTTGGGTGAAATCGGCAAGATTGATCGCCTTCAGATTGGCGAAGCGCCATGGCTCGTCGGTCCGTTTCGGTTGCGGGATTTTCAGAAAATCGGCCCAAGCGGCCTGCTGATCGCGTCGAAACCACTCCGGCCAGGTGGCAGTGGGAACAGGGGGAACGAGAGTGATGCCCTCCGTTGGGAAAGAAAGGATGGTGTCCGCAGTAGGGACTTCGGGAGATGCCATAAGAGTCATGAAATTGTTGTTTTAGAAATTAGCGGCAAAAAGGGAGTTTCTCGCGCAGAGGCGCGGAGATCGCAGTGAATAAAAATATGATGCTTCTCCCTCTTCGCGCCTCTGCGGCTCTGCGGGATATTTCTATTTTCATGCAAATCTGGAGGCTGAATTAATAACGGGCTAACCGACAGATCCTTCCATTTCGAGATCGATGAGGCGCTTCAGTTCAACGGAGTATTCCATCGGAAACTGCTGGACGAGATCATTGACAAACCCGTTGACCGCAAGACTCATGGCCGCCGCTTCGCTTAAGCCCCGCTGCTGCATGTAGAAGATCTGTTCGGAGCTGATCTGGCTGACGCTCGCCTCGTGCTGCACGGCATTGCCCTGTCCCCGTACGCTGATGGCGGGATAGGTGTCTGTGCGGCTATGGCTGTTGATCAGGAGGGCATCGCATTCCGTATTGTTTTTGCACCCCTTGAGATGCTTCGGTATATGCACCATGCCACGGTAGGTCGAACGACCGGTTCCGAGGCTGATCGACTTGGAAATGATATTGCTCGTCGTGTTATCGGCGGCATGGACCATCTTGGCTCCGGTGTCCTGGTGCTGGCCATCACCGGCAAGGGCGATCGACACAACTTCGCCTCGGGCTCCCTTGCCCTTCATGACAACTCCGGGATATTTCATGGTCAGGCGCGAACCGATGTTGCAATCAATCCACTTGATCTCGGCATCCTCGTGGGCGAGACCGCGCTTGGTGACGAGGTTGAAGACATTCGCACTCCAATTCTGGACGGTGATGTACTGGATCTTGGCTCCCTTGAGGGCAACGAGTTCCACGACGGCGCTGTGCAGCGTAGCGGTCTCGAACTTCGGAGCCGTACAACCCTCCATGTAAGTCACTTCGGCTCCCTCGTCCGCGATGATCAGGGTGCGCTCGAACTGGCC
>DKEN01000005.1:15369-16208 GCA_002452515.1 Spartobacteria bacterium UBA6821
TCGGGATGACCTTGCCGAACCATTTCTTGAAAATCTCTGGATGCTCCTTGAGCCCCTCGGTGCTGCCGACAAAGATCACACCCTGTTCGCCGACCGCCGCCTTGATATTGGAATAGGCCGCCTCGCTGTCGAACTGAGCCTCGACACCTGCCAGAAATTTTCTCTCCTGCTCGGGAATACCAAGTCGTTCGNNGACGATATTCTCAAGATCCTTGGTCGCCCAATGCGTCGGCATCGGCTTCTCAAGAAACTTGCGGTATCCCTCCTTGCGGAAGGCGCGCACCCAGTCAGGATCCCCCTTCACGTCACTGATGTAGTCGATGGTCGCCTCGGTGAGACCGACGCCCGCATCGTAAGCGTAGTCCATCTCATAGCGAAAATCACCGACGCTGCGGTCGATATTGATGTCAGGTTTTGTTTCCGTATTCATGATGGAAGAGAGAAGATTGGAGATGGAAGATGGGCAGGATCAGGCGGCTTGGAATTCTTTTTCCACCCAGTCGTACCCCTCGGCTTCGAGCTTGAGGGCGAGATCCTTCTCACCGCTCAAGATGATACGGCCCGCCGACATGACATGCACCTTGTCCGGAACGATGTAGTCGAGCAGACGCTGNNAGCATCGCCATCTGGAGGATTTCACAGCGTTTTTTCTCGCCACCGGAGAATCCTTCATTCACCGAGCGTGAGGTGAAGGTGCGTGGCATGCTCAGGGAGTCCATCTTTGCGTAGAGGTTCTCGTAGTAGTCGATGGCGTCGAGATCCTCCCCCTCGGGCAGTCGGGCCTGCAAGGCGGCTCGAATGAAGTTGGCGATGGTCACGCCGGGGATTTCCATCGGGTA
>DKEN01000054.1 GCA_002452515.1 Spartobacteria bacterium UBA6821
TGACCCTTGGGACACAACGAATGCTCAACGAGATGATACATTGTACACCGGACCCAGCACCCCGTTTTAGATTTCAGAAGACGATCGTTGCGATCCTTCTGCTGATTGCCGCAGGGGGCCTGATCGCCCTTTCCTTCAGCGCTGATGAGCGGGTGCAGCAACTCGTGATCGCCGCCAATCAGGGGCACTGGTCCCATGATCCCGCAGTGGCAGCCTCCAGCAAATACGGCGACTGGCCCGAATTGATGCTGCTGGGAGGAGTAGGCTTCTGGGTGGCCCACCGACTGCGCAATATCCGTTGGCAGCGCATCTTGCTCTCGGCGATGATTGCCTCCACCCTGGCTGGAATGGCGGTCAATCTCTCCCGGCTCACCACGGGGAGGACGCGTCCCCGAGCCGCAGCAGAGCAAGGGTGGTATGGTCCGCGTCATGATGGAAAATGGCTGATCGGTCAGACGGATTTCAACAGCTTTCCTTCCGGTCACACGGCGACTGCGGTGGGATTTGCCGGGGTGATCCTCTTTGCCGCGCCCGCCTGGGGTGTGCCGGCGATGATCGTAGCCCTGACTGTTGCCGTTTCCCGCATCCTCCTGGGCGCTCATCACCCTTCCGATGTCATGACGGCCACGGTAGTTGCTTTGGCAGTCGCCTGGGCTGTCTGGGAGTTTTTGGGAAAAGAAGGAAAAGGGAAACTCGCGCAGAGGCGCAAAGACGCGGAGGAAACAAAAAAGGACTGAATCAGAAATTTGGTTTTGTGATTCAGCGAATCACGCAAAAAATCATCTGCCCCCAGAATTTTGCCATTTCCCCTTCTCTGCGTCTTGGCGTCTCTGCGCGAAAAATCTGCTCTCTTAACTCTTATTCAGTGTAGCTAATCAGCGAACGGACTTTGGCTTGGGCTAGGGCATCCCGTCCCCGAAGGAATTCCAATTCAATGACAAAAAGGAGACCCAGAACCTGTGCGCCAAGTTGATTGAGAAGATGAATCGCGGCACCTGCTGTGCCTCCGGTGGCAAGCAGATCATCGACGATGATCACCGGTTCGCCGGGATGGATGCTGTCACGATGGATTTCAAATTCAGCGGAACCGTATTCCAGATCATAGGCATGGGAGATGGTTTCGGCGGGGAGTTTTCCCTTCTTTCGGATGGGCACAAATCCCACCCCGAGCTTGTACGCAAGCGCGGCACCAAAGATAAATCCGCGCGCGTCGAGACCGACGATCTTGGTCGGTGTCAGTCCCGTGCATTGGGCGGCAAGCAAGTCAATGGTGGCCCGGAAAAGATCGGCATTTTCGAGCAACGGGGAGATGTCTCGAAAAAGAATCCCAGGTTTTGGAAAATCGGGAATGGATCGGATGGCTTCCCGAAGGTCGTCTGCTGTTTTGTTCATGGCAGTTCCCTAGTGCAGTTTAAAAAGTTCTGTAGCCTGGAGGGAGCGGAGAATATTAAACCACAAACACACACGAAAAGTCACGGAAGGGGAAATTTTCCCGCAGAGGCGCAGAGAGTTGTGGTCTAAGATGAGGCTAAACTCATTTGAAAATCCTCTGCGATCTCCGCGTCTCCGCGCGCAAATTTTCAGCTCTTCGATGGAATGTTGGCCGCATTCAAACAAAAAAAACGCTCTAAACTGCTCTAATCCCCGAAGCTGATGCCGACGGCACGGGCCGTTTCGACCAATTGGCAATCGGGTGGAACACGCTTTAATCGGTGAACGGCATCGGCGATCGGCACCTCAAGCACCGTGTCGTTCTGATAGCTGACCATCGTGCCGAATTTTTCCTCACGGGCGAGCTGGACGGCTTTGACGCCAAAGCGGGTTCCAAGGATCCGGTCGAGTGAGGTCGGATCACCACCCCGCTGGAGATGGCCGAGCACGCAGATGCGGGTTTCTTTGCCTGTCCGTGCCTCGATCTCGTTGACGAGCATCTCGCCCACGCCGCCAAGACGCCATTCGCCACTGGAAGCTTGTTTCCGAAACTGCTGCCCATGTTGTGAACGTGCTCCCTCTGCGACCACCAGCATGGTGCTTTTATGGCCTGCGGCATCCCGTCGTTGAACGAACTCGGCAACGCGCTCCAGTGAAAAGGGGATCTCCGGAATCAGGATGATGTCGGCAGCTCCTGCGATTCCCCCCATGAGAGCGATCCATCCGGCATGCCGTCCCATGACCTGGACGACAAGGAGTCGCTTGTGGCTGGCGGCGGTCGTGTGGAGGCGGTCAAGCGCATCGGTGACACAGGCGACGGCGGAATCAAATCCAAAGGTCATGGCTGTTGCCTCCAGATCATTGTCGATCGTTTTTGGGACCCCGATCATCGGAAATCCCGCCCGGTAAAGTTGCAGGGCTGTGTTCATCGAGCCGTCGCCACCGATGGCGATGATGGCGGAGAGGTTGAGCTCCTGACAGGTTCTGGAGGCCCGGCTGATCACTTCTTCGGAGATTGTCATCCGGTCACCGCCCGCAACTTTCGAGGTGAAGTGACCTTTATTGGTTGTGCCGAGGATTGTTCCTCCGGTCTGCATGATGCTGGCGGTATTTTCCCGGGTCAGCGTCATGGTATCACCCCCCTCCGGAAGCATTCCTTCATACCCGTCGCGGAATCCGATCACCTCCCAGCCAAGTTCCTCGGCGGAACAAAAAATCCCGCGCAGGACGGCGTTCAGTCCGGGGCAGTCGCCTCCACTGGTCAGAACTCCGATGCGCTTAGTTGACATGCCTGGAATCAGCGGTTCCTTAAAGCGTGGGGCCTTTTGTTGTGCGTCCCTTGGCTGCCCAGTCGTCGTAAAGGGCCCAGCCGCGACGGACAAGCTGCAGGCCCTCTTGTGCACGATCGGTTCCACCCAGGAGCACGACGATGATCCGTCGAGGGGTTGTGTAGACTGTGTCTCCCTGACGCACGACTTCGGGCTTATGCTCGGAAGTCAGGATAATGCAGTCTCCGGCACGCGAGGTACGCCCTGTCTTCACGCCGTCGATGTCCTCGGTGCCAAGCAGAGGATTGGTGTTGTGAAGAACAACGCCCAGATTGGAGGTGCCGCGCTGCACATGGATTTCGCGTTCGCTCTGGGCGACATAGAAAGCGAGGCCCGCCTTTGAATAGGCATACCGGGTGAGTCTCGCCAGATCGGCGGCAGAGGAATACGGCTCCGTCCCTTCGGGAATATCGAGGCCGTGCGGATTGAGAAAAAGGGTGTGACGCATGGTGAGTTGACGGGCGAGCGCGTTCATGTTCGCGACGGTATTGCCGACAGGATCAAGACCAGTGGCGTTGGGCAGCTCCTTTCCAAGATAATCGGCGAGCGTGTAGGCCGCGACATTGTCCGAGGCGAGGAGGCNNCAACTTCTCCGAGAAGATTACCCCCTTTCAGTTCCGCGTAATCGAGCGTGACCATGGCGAGTGCCAGTTTGGTGAGGCTGGCTACCGGCAGCTTATCATTGGCGTGAATCCCTTCGAGGATACGCCCCGTCTGGTTGTCAACGATGATGGAACTTTCGGCCAGAAGTTGACTGATGCAGCTAAGGCTCAGGCAGGTCAAAACCAAAGCGAAGAAGGGACGGGTAAAGCGGTTCATGATGAATAAACCCTTTGGCGATAAGGTGCACAGGGTAATTTTGCAATCCGATACTGCTAGGGAACCGCTGATTTAATCCCACAACGGCCTTAATGCGATTAAATCAACGCTTTTTTGAAAGTTGACTTTCTTATTGCGTTTAAGAGCGGGGTGAGTGAGAGAAAGGGGAATGAAAATGTTCCGTTCCCTCCTCGTAGCCTGCGTTGCATTCGGTCTCACGGCTCTCCCTGCTTTTGCCGGCGGATGGGGGGATAATTACAAGGAAGCCCTTGCCACGGCGGCGAAGGAGAACAAGAAAGTCCTTCTTGATTTCACCGGCAGCGACTGGTGCGGTTGGTGCATCCGCCTGAAGAAGGAGACCTTTGATCAATCCCAGTTCAAGGACTATGCCGACAAGAATCTGGTGCTGGTGGAAGTTGATTTTCCGCAGGGAAAAACTCTCCCTCCTGAGGTGAAAAAGCAGAACGATGCCCTTCAGGAACAGTTTCATATCGAGGGATTCCCCACCCTGATCCTCCTTGATCCCCAGGGAAAAGTGATCAATCAGAATGTCGGATACCTCCCGGGTGGCCCGAAGGGCTTCATCAGCTGGGCTGATTCCTCGAAGTAGCCAAAGGTTGCAGCTATCGCTGCAAAAGTGGGAAGGTGCGAAGGTGTAAAAGTGGGGAGATTGGCTTTCTTAAAGCTAAAAAGGCAATTGGACAGG
>DKEN01000122.1 GCA_002452515.1 Spartobacteria bacterium UBA6821
CGACCTTATACTGCCAGTTCAGCGGGATGTAGCCCGCGCCAGCACCTCCCCCGGCAGCTGTCGCGCCTGCGATAGAACCCTTGGCAATGGAGCCGACGACTTGTGTGGCTTTCAGCAACTCGAAGAAATCCGGTTCCCGCCCCTGAGGGTATGGCAGTGCCGCCACCGCGGAAAGTCTGTTGATGGATCCTTGATTATTGACGCCGGCAACATTGGCGACGCCATTAGAGGATCCGTTATGGACATTGTAGTACCAGGCCCCACCCAGAGGGGTAGCAGCGTTACTCCAAGTCAGACCGAAGTAGCTCGCGATATTGGCGGCGGTCCCATTGGTCAGGAGGGAAGCCGCGATGCCGTTGCTCATGTAGTAGAGCATTTCTGGGTCCGTGGTGTTGGTCCCACTAGTGAAGAGTGTGGCGCTGGGCCCCTTGTAGGTGATCCAGGCGAGGCGATTGAGCGCAAAGCGCTGCTTGATGAGCGGCTCCCCGACAACCGCAGCGCTGGGGGTCGTGACCGTGTAGGCATTGGTACGCAGGAAGGAGTTGGTGACGCGGAGTGTGAGGAAGCTGGGATTGATCTGATCGTCAAGTCCTGCGGCATTGTTGCCACCATTCGCCGCATAATCAGGAGGTGGTGCAGAAACGATTCTGGGCCGGTTGGGATCGGGCCGGTAGCTCGGTTGAACCAGACTCCGGCTGAACGACCCAAGTGACTGAAGAGCGGTCAGCGCCGCGAGTTGATTTGCGGGATCGGCATTTAAAAGGAAGGAGATCAACTGCTGTCTTCCCACGAACTGCCGGTCGGTTACGGTCGGACCCTGATTTGTCGATCCCAGAGAGGCGGTGGCCAGCATCTGGGCTGAGAGATTCGTCATTCTGGCTGGATCAGTGAGAAGGGTCAGGTTCGTCGGGTTCGTCAGCCAGGAATAGGTGGAATAGTCCGTGGCTGGTGAAAGCGGATTGGTGGAAACCAAATTCATGACCGAATTCGATGTGCTCCCGGTAGCGGTCGCGACTGACAGAAAGCCGTTTGAATTAGCCAGCACGGTTTCGGCGTAGTCGATGGCACCGCTGGTCGTGACGGTGTATCCGGGATAGCTGCCCGAGGTGCCAGCTGTGACAAAATTCCTCCAGCCCACCAGGGCCGCGATCTGGCTATCCAAGAGTCCGATCTGATGCAGGTCGGCAAAATAGGCTCCTTCCTTGTAGGAGGGGGCAAGATTGGTTGGAATTCCGGATGCGTAGTTTGTCAACGCCTCCGGATAACCAGCCACATTGGCATCCAGCAGCCCTCCCTCATTGTAGATCGCATAGGCATAACGACCGATGACGGCGCCCGCTCCTGCGGTGGTCCAGCGCATGCCGGCACTCCAGTTTGTGGGGTTGGCACCGTTGCGGGCAATCAGGATCCATGCGGGTGGAACAAATCCCGTGGCAGCGGGCGGCGTGTAGTCAGCTGCAGAAGAGACGGGCAGAAGCAGTGGTTGGTTCCACTGGGCTGGGGAAATCGAGAGTCCGGTGTAGGAGGGATTTGCGGAAGAATTAGCGGTTGCCCTGACCGTCCCTTGGATCAGGACACCATGGCTGTTGGTCAAACTGTAAAACGGAAGATTAGTACTGATCTTGATCAGATTGGGCAACTGAGCCCCTATGTTGGTGGCACAGCCCACCAATTGGGGAACGGCATTGTTGTTCGTGACGGGGATGTAGAGCGTATTAGAGACGACTACTCCATTGGTGACATTCACATTGGTTGCAAAAGACCCGTCCACAATCTCCTGCCTCAGATCACTGATCACAGTGTCAATGGCAGCTTGCCCAAGAAATCCATTCAGCGCCTGCGTGGAGCTGGCCTTGGAAGCCATCTGCTTCAAAGTACTATTGGACAAAAATGCGATCAAAAGCCCCAAAATCAGCGCGGTGAACAGCAACGCGATCACTAGGACAGAGCCGTTTTTATTCTGCTGGTGGGGGGGGATCATAGAATGCAAACCACAGATACAGACAATTAGGAGATACACCCTGGAGCTCATCAGGAAAAGCGGTTTTATCCGCAAGAAATTCGGACAGGAAGACTACCTGAGCAGCGCCGGATTCCGCCGATCTATGGCCTGCTTCGATCAGCCAAAGGAAAGAACAAGAAAGCGAGGCCGTAGAAATGCTTGATGGTGATCTCATCCGTTACTTTGAAGGACAACTTGAAGTCATCCGGTACCGGAGGAATACCCTTACAGAGGGGATCAACCTCAAAAGTGTGAGACAGATTTTTTGCTAAATCTCACGATTTCGAACAAACCCTGATAAATACTGGCGCCGGCTGTCGGATTATCCTTGCTGAAGGCAAGGCTCTGAATGGTGGCCTCGCTAAATAGAATGTCGCTGATCGCGGCAACCCAGTCACTACATGGCCTTGGGAAAGCACTGGATAGACTTTGTGAAACAAAGCCCGCAAGGGTGAGCCGACCGGGAGCGAACGAATCAAACTGACGACCGACTGATGACAAAGTGGAAAACCTCCTCTTTTGGGGTCTCCTCCACAGAGTCAACTTGGGTCATTAGGTCCCAGCAAATTCCGTAGCAACATAAAAATTGTGGCACTATTTGGCACTGGAAAATCTTTTGATCGGGTGTTGCAGGAAGTCCGCCTCGCACCACATCAGGAGGGAGCAAGCATGCGTACCTGCCCCTCCTTTTTGTGAGTTGTGCGCTCGTATCGCTTCAGGTGACCTTGACCTCAATTTGCTTGGGCTTTGCCGCCTCGCTCTTAGCCACATGGACCTTGAGCACGCCATCTGTGAATTGTGCCTCTACCTTCTCCGCATCTGCATCATCGGGAAGCCCAAAGCTCCTAACAAAGCTTCCGTAGGAACGCTCGATGCGGTGATACTTCCTCCCTTTTTCTTCTTTCTCGAACTGCCTTTCTCCTGAGATTGTCAGGATCCCGTTCTCAACGGTGACCTTGACGTTTTCTTTGTTTACCTCAGGCAATTCTGCCTTAACAAGGTACTCTTTGTCGTCCTCGGTGATATCAACGGCAGGTGCCCATTCGGCAACGGTCATCAGCTCCTTGTCTCCATCCTTTTGGAAGGAAGGGAGCCTCAGCGCGCTAGTGAGCCTGCTGTGGATATCTTCAAGATCCCTTACGGGATTCCATCTGGTAATGGTTGTATTCATCTATTTTTGGCTGATTGGTAACGGTCTTTTATTGAGCAGCCCATCCCCGACCGACTTTCTAGAAAAATGTGCCGCAAGGAGTGGTTTTCCCTCTCCCTACCGCTCTATCAGCAACGGACATGCCCACCTTCCTTTCTCTTATCAATGGAGAATGAAGCGCTAAAAATGGGTCATATTGTCACACATTTGCACTTGGCAATGTGACGAATTTTCTCATCCTTTTGGGATCGCCGCCATCGCTCCTCTGTTTAGCCTGCGGCATTGCCGCGAGAGCTGCGATCGCCATGAAAACAGAAGGTGCTACTTGCAAGCTGAGCCAACTATTTCGAGGGATTAGTACGCCGATTTTTTGAGGATGGCGGCATCAGTGAGCCTTGGCGGACAAGACAATCAAGAAAAGCCACACCATGCCAATGTCCTCAAAGTTTATTGGCCATGGCGATAGCATCATGCTACCGCCACGTCTGGAGAGTTGCTAATTCATCTATTGGGGCACAACGTTGTCAGAATGCTCCAAGCCCAGAATGATCAGTTCAACGCTTTCTGCGATTATCTGGTGACGCGAAGAAAAGCAATTTTGCTTGCTTGGCGGAAAGCGTCCGGCACGGATCCCGGGCAAACAACGGCCCACTCCCTTACCCGCAGACAATTCAATGATCATATTCCCGAGGTGCTTGATGCGTTTGAGCGCAAACTGCGCTCGCGCCCGGGCGGCGCGGAAAACCGGGCGGCGGACGTGCAGAAGAAACAGGAGGAGGTAAAACACGGCCTTCACCGTTGGCAACAGGGCTACCGCTTGCAGGAGCTCATGCACGAATGGGGTCACCTTCATCTCTGTCTGGCAGATGAGTCAGATGCCTTTGCCGCGATTCATCCCGAGTTTAACCGCGAGACGCTGGCCCATCTTAACCGCCAGATGATCACGCTCATCAATGAGGCCATCAGCGAAAGTACCACCCAATACGAACGCATGCAGCAGGCGGAGGCGGCAGGCCGGATGGGAGATCTCCAAAAAGCAGTCAAAAGCATTAATGAAATCGAGCGCCGTCGGTCTGCACTGATTCACCAAGCAGTCCATGATCTGCACAACGATGTCTTGAGCGTCAGCATGGCGGCGAACGCGCTGGGTCGAACTAGCACCACCGAGGCCAATCGCGTCGAATTTTCGAAAATGCTCGGTCAAGGAGTCCAAAGCGTCCAAGCCATGCTAGGCGAACTCATGGAGCTGGCGAGACTGGAGGCTGGGCAGGAACGTAGGGAAATTACTACGTTCGACGCCAGTGCAATGATCATTGACCTTAGTAAGGTCACACAGTCCATAGCTCAAGAGCGGGGGCTATTCTTGAAAGTTGGCGGTCCGCCCAGACTTTTCGTCGAGGGCGATTCCGTCAGAGTACGACGATTGCTGCAAAACCTGTTGATGAACGCACTCAAATACACCGAGCAGGGCGGCATCACCCTGAGTTGGGGCGAGGAAAAGAAAAATTGGTGGCTGATGCTACAGGACACCGGCCCAGGAATGTTGGCAGGACCGGGCGCTCCGATGATTGTCGGGTTGAAGGAGGCCACCGCTAGCGCGAGAGAGTCAGACGTGAAGGGTGCGGCAATGGAGGGTGAAGTCTCTCACGTATTGACTCCGCCTCCAGGCACCCAGACAACAACGATTACCTCTCATCAAAAGCCTGGTGAAGGCATCGGACTTTCGATTGTTAAACGGCTTTGTGAACTGCTCGATGCGAGTCTGGAAATGGTGAGTTCAGTAGAAACGGGTACGACATTCAGGGTCGTCTTGCCACGGCATTATTAAACAGACCGGCGAGCTAATATTTTTGGTGACGTCGTGTTTCCTGCTGATTTTATACCATTTGCACTTTGCTGTGAGTAAAAACGCTCGGCGCAAGGGAGGTTGGCACACTTCCCAGAAAATACTGGCGCCGGCTGTCGGATTATCCTTGCCCGAGGCAAGTCTCTGGATGGTGGCTTCGCAAAATAAAAAGCCGCTGATCGCGGCATGCCAGTCAATACATGGCCTTTGGAAAGGCCTGGAGAGACTTTGTGAAACAAAGCCCGCAAGGGTGAGCCGAGCGGGAGTGAGCGAATCAAACTGAAGTTCTCATCCGATCCGCTCCATCAACAAAAGTGGATGGAGCCGGCTGTCGGATTCGAACCGACGACCGCCTGATTACAAATCAGGTGCTCTACCAACTGAGCTAAGCCGGCGTACAAGGGAGTCAGGCTGTCACGAACTCTCTCTTTCGGCAAGCCTTGGATGCTTGTCATCGCGGCCAACAGTCGCGATAACTGGAAACGATGCTTCGCAAGGAACAGAATATTGACCTAAAAGTCGCTGGACAGCACTAGGAAACGAATGTCATTCGGCGCGCGAATAGCTCTAGCTCTGATCCTGTTGGTGTTGGTTGGCGGCGTCCTGATTATCGGGAACGGGGCACCTGTGGCGAGTGGCTTTCAGATAGCTTCGTTAAATCTTCCCTCCGCCAAAGCTGAGAAGCCATTCTATCAAGAGGAATTCATCAATGCCTCGCAGGATCTGCCTTTTGTCCATGTCGCCTCCGTGACGGAGTTGGTCGATCATTCGCTTGCGGCACTTTGGTATGGAGGGCCCTATGAGCATAGCCCTGAGAATCAAATCTATTTTTCCAAAGAGAGGGATGGTATCTGGCTATCTCCGCAAATCATCATGACCACCGAACAGGTGGAGCATGATCTGAATCGTCCTATTAAATGCTTGGGCAATCCTTTGATGCTTCCTAATCCAGACGGAACACTCCGCCTTCTGTTTGTCTCGATCGCCATGGGCAAGTGGTCTGGCAGTCAGCTCAATACAAGTCTCTCCAAGGATGGTGGCACCACCTGGTCACGCGTCGAGCGCCTGACACTCAGTCCCTTTTTCAATCTCAGCGAGCTCGTGCGCAACCGTCCTGTCAGGACAACCGAGGGATGGTGCGTGCCCGTGTATCAGGAATTTCTTGGGAAATTCCCCGAACTCTTGTGGCTCTCGGAGAGGAATGGGAAAATCAGTTATGAGAAAACCCGGATAGCCGGAGGATGCTCCACTCTTCAGCCCTCGCTCATTCCCGTGGATGCCAGACGGGCTTTCGTTCTGCTGCGTGACTACACGAAAACAAAACGCATCTTTATCAGCCGCTCTGCGGATGCGGGGCTTAGTTGGTCGAAGCCGGAAGCAACAAACCTTCCCAATCCCGATTCGGGGATTTCGGGAATACGACTTCCTAAGGGACGACTGCTCGTCACCTTTAATGACGCAACGTGGGGACGCTCCAATCTCTCCGTTGCCTTGAGTATCGACGAAGGCCGCTCCTGGAAAAGAATCGCGATCTTGGAAAACGATAACGAAAAATCTTTTTCTTACCCTTATATGATGCAGGCTTCCGACGGGGTCATCCATGTCACCTACAGTTGGGACGGCAGAAAGGTCAAAGAGGTAACGTTCAATGAGGCCTGGGTCAACGAACAGGAGGCGAAACAGCCATGAGTATTGATTGTTTCCATTACTTCTACCCAGCCTTCGCCCCGTGGCTTGCCTTATCCCTGTTACTTCTGGGACGCAATCCCCATCCATCGCGCCTGCGATCGATCGCCAGCCCTCTGATTGCTGCGGGAATTCTTCTCATTCCCCTGGAGCATTTCCCTCTAGTTCGCTGGATCGCGCTTCTGGAATCGAATCCGAGTATCACGCTCACCCTCCTGCTCGCCATCGCCCTGATCGCACGCGTCGGAGGACCGAGACTTTTCCGCTCACAGGACTGGAGGGCAGCATGGCTCATTGGAAGCATGGCCTCGCTGGTTCTCTACCCCGCAGCACTGGGACTGTCGCCTTTTGATTCCTACAACTTGGGCTGGGGTCCCCTTCTTGCGATTGCAACAGCTGCCATCACCGTGGTTCTTCTCGTGATAGGGAACCGCTTTGCCTACGTGCTCGTCCTTGTACTCCTTGGAATGATATTCCACCCCATGGAATCAACCAACGACTGGGATTGCCTGATTGATGCCTGTTATGGCATTTTCTCGCTGATCGCGACGATTCTTATCGTGATCTCCTACAAAATCTCTACCGGGCATTCCGGCAACGCACGGAGAAAGGCTTTGCCGTAGTATTTTGAAAGAATGCGGCTGTCGAGAATCACGATGGAGCCGGTATCACTACCACTCCTGATCAAACGTCCGATCCCTTGTCTGAGTTTGAGGATGGCCTCAGGAAGCGAGTAGTCCCTGAAGGGATCACCGCCGGAGGATTCGATTTCCTCCAACTTCGCCTCGGTCAAGGGATGATCGGGAGTGATGAAGGGTAGGCGCGTGATGATGACGCTGGAGAGGGCTTCACCCGGCAAGTCGACACCCGTCCAGAAACTGTCGGTTCCGAAGAGCACACTCCCACTCTCCTCGCGAAAGGTCTCCAGCATCCGAGAACGGGAAAGCCCGCCTCCCTGAATAATAAGGTTCCATTTCTTTTTCGTAAAAAAACCCTCCATCCGCGCAGCCACGGCCTGCATCGTCTTGTAACTCGTGAAGAGCACAAAGGCCCGTGCCTTACTCTCTGTGGTAAAATGCTCGATCCACTTCGCTAGCGCCTCCTCGTAGCCAGCATCGCGAGGTTCTGGCATCTTTCTCACGAGATGGAGCTTCATCTGACGTTGGTAGTCAAAGGGGGATCCAAGTTGCAGTGAGGGAACTTCTTCCCCCCCAACACGCCCTTTGAAATAACCCAACTCCTCGGAACCAACCGACAGGGTAGCGCTCGTCATCACCGCTGTTCCTCCGTCACGAAATAGGAGCCTGCCGAGTAATGGTGCCACAGCCACAGGGGCGGCATGGAGGCTGTGCCAGGTTGAGGACTTGCCTCCCCGTTCGACCCAATAGACGTGACCAGGCTCGTTCTGTGAAAGGAAATCATTGAGCCCCGCGCGCGCTGTTCGCAATCGCGAGGTAACCTCGGTGAGTTCCCCCTTCAAGCCTTCCTCCTCGGTCTTGGAGGCAGCGGAGCCCGCCGATTCTGCAAGACGTGCCAGACCCTGAGATAGGGTGCTGTTGGCAACTGCCTCGGCGAGCACCGCCGACTGATCTTCACGAATCCTGCATTCGCGACCCTGCTTGAAGGTGCAGGCTCCGGCTAGGGAATCAAAAAATCGATCGATCTCGGGGAGAAGATCGGCAGCCGTGCTGATTGCCTCGGTGTGTCGTGCCTGCTGAAGCAGCCCTTTGCGGGTTCGCGGATTATAGAGACGCTGGATCGACTGGCGCAGACCGTACTGGGAGAGGGAGAATCCCAGGTGACGCGAGGCAACCTGCTCGACCGTATGAGCCTCGTCAAAGATAACAAAATCATCGGGGAAGAGATAGCCAAGCCCCTCGTCATCAGGATCGCCCAGGAGGGTGAAAAAGAGTGTGTGATTAAGGACCAGAACCTGTGCCGACTGGGCGCGACGACGGGCGGACTGATAAAAGCATCCCGAATCCCGACCACAGGTTTTCGGGGTGCAGAGATGCTGTTCGCTGCAAATCTGTGCCCAAAGCTGCGGGTTGGGCTCAAAGGGAAGATCGCTCAGGGAGCCGTCCGATGTCGTGGCCGCCCATTCCCTGATCCGTTCGAGCTCAGGGCGTTCCTCGGCAGTGAAGAGATCCCCGCCATGATGCGCGGCCCGGGAGAGACGCGTGGGACAAACGTAGTTTTGCCGCCCCTTGAGCAGGACTGCCTCAAACTCCTCGGCAAGCAAACCACGAACGAGGGGAATGTCCTTGTAGAGAAGCTGTTCCTGAAGATTGATCGTGTGGGTGCTGATCAGCGCCTTTCGCCCCGTGCGGCGAGCATGAAGCACCGATGGCAGCAGATAGGCGAGTGATTTGCCAACCCCTGTACCAGCCTCAACGACAAGATGAGTGCGTCTTTCCAGGGCTTCCGCAACGGAAGCCGCCATCCGTTGTTGCTCGGGACGCCATTCAAATCCGCTGATCGCAGAGAGGCTTCCCTTGGGGCCGAAAATCTCGGCAATCTCCCGCGCAAATTCTCCCTGAGGAGGGCTGCTGGGAGGGTGGAATTCCTCGTTAATCGAAATCATGGATAAAGGAAGGCAGGGAGAAGATGGTGATTGCGATTGCAGGATAGGGAGTTGAGGAGGCAGAATCCCGTTCTTTCCGTCGACCTGCAATGGGTTTCTGTCGGAAACTTCCATGACGATTTTTGACCAGTACCTTCTGAAAAAATTTCTACTGCCGTTTTTTTACTGCGTCAGTGGCTTCGTCTCCGTCTGGTTGATTTGGGATCTGAGCACCAATCTGCCCGATTTTATCTCGGGGTTCAATACCGCGGGCTTTGCCTCGACGCTTGGCCTGATCATCCGTTTTTATCTACTGCAAATTCCGAGTGTCATGGTGCTCAGCATTCCTGTCGGGTTGCTGCTGGCGTTGCTCTACACCCTCACCCAGATGTCGCGTCGCAACGAGATCATCTCCATGCTCTGCGCTGGGCAGAGTCTCTATCGCATCTTCCTCCCCTTGGTTCTGGTCGGACTGACCATGACAGCACTGCTCACCATTCTGAATTTCTCACTGGCTCCCCAGGCGGGTGCCGTGCGCGATGATCTCA
>DKEN01000148.1:0-26728 GCA_002452515.1 Spartobacteria bacterium UBA6821
ATTCCCTTTTCCAACGCTGGGCGAATCACCTCGCGTACAAGCTGCGCACGGCTTGCCGCGAAAAGCAGCAGCTCAGCCTCGGGCGTCATGGCTGCGGCGTTCTTGTCGTGCTTCAGGAGGTGGCGGATCGTCTCTCCGATCGGTGTTCCCCCCGGTTCGCGTAAAATGAGCACCTCACGGCCCAGTGTTTGCAGAAATGCGGCAAGTCGGCGAATCTGTGTCGATTTGCCGCACCCTTCCGAACCTTCAAAGGAGATGAAAATACCGTTGCCTGCCATAAGTCGTTAATCTTAACGGGAAGCCTCGGCTGAAAAAGCCGAAAGGTGAAAATTTGAAAGCTGCAAGGGCCGCAGAATTTCCTCAGNNAGTTTTCAGGTTTCAAGTTTCAGATCTCGTTCCCTATCATTTGCCTATGACCCAACACTGGCTCGTCAAATCAGAACCCTCCGCCTACTCATGGAGTGATCTCAACAAGGATGGTCACACAGCATGGACTGGCGTCCGAAATTTTCAGGCTCGCAATAACCTCCGCGCAATGAAGCAAGGGGATACAGTTCTCTTCTATCACAGTGTGATCGACCCTTCGGTGGTCGGCATCGCCAAGGTGATCAAGGAGTCCTATCCTGATCCCACCGCTAGCGAAGGTGACTGGAGTTGTATCGATCTGGTTCCGGTTCAACCACTCCGCTCGCCCGTCTCTCTCGCCACAGTCAAAACCGACCCCGCATTGGCGGAGATCGCCCTGATCCGCCAATCCCGACTCAGCGTCATGCCAGTTACGGCAAAGGAATATCAGCGGATTCTGAAACTCGGCGAAATCAAGTAGTCAGACCACCTGACTTTCCCTCTGTTCCAGTCTCCTATTTCAGTTTCAGCGTCAGGATTGTCAGCGAAGAAGGAGAAAGTGTCATGGGGAATTTCGAGGAGACATTGGTGATGACGGATGTCACTGGAACCACGGCATCGGGATGATCGAGTGAGTTGGCGATGGTGGGATCCTTGGAGGTAAGAGTCGTCACTTCGGCCTTCGATTCCACAGCGGTACCATCACCAAGATCGATGGTGATCTGCCGAGTCTCGGCACCTGGATTCACCAGCTTAATATAAATCACCCCGTTCGCTTTGTCCCTCGTCACTGAATAGGGAAGGGTCTTCTTGGGATCACCCTGTTTCAGATCAGCCGTAAGCACCTCGTCACCCCGGTGGGAGTTGAAAAGAACCTGAGCATGCCAGGCTGGAGAGCCGTAGCTTGAGAGGGCATCAAAACCAATCAGATCGGGCTTCCACTGGGTGGCTCCGGGATTCTCATTGGTGAATAGCGGTGCGTAGCACTGCATGATCACGATGTCGGCATTGCGCTCCATGGCACACATCCAGGCGGCATCACCCAGCGCTTCGAACAAGTAGGGAGTGTTGCTCCTCTGTTTTTTATCCTTCGTCCAGGCCTCATGCGCCATGGTCGCCCATTCTCCGACAAAAATCTTCGGCCCGTTGCGATCTGTCTTATCGTAGTGATTGAACTGCTTCACAAACCAATCGGTCGGTTTGTAAAAGTGTTCGTCGATCACATCAGGCTTACGGCTCTTCACCGGTGCGGTGGCGATCAACTGAAGGTCTGGATACTTCGCCTTGAATGCGTCGTAATACTGGGCAAAACGACCGTTATAACTTCCGGTGCGATCGAACCAATCCTCGTTGCCAATCTCGATATAGTGAAGTTTGAAGGGTTCGGGATGACCATCCTGAGCGCGCTGAACGCCCCAGTAAGTCGACTTGGCATCTCCGGTGAGGTATTCGATTTCTTCCAGAGCATCCTTAAGATAAGGCTGAAGCAACGGTCCAGGTTGGACGGCCTGCTCTTTCAGGGAATATCCGGCATAGACCGCAAGCACAGGCTCGATGCCAAGGTCTTCGCACCAACCCATGAACTCGAGTAGTCCAAGACCGTCACTCGCGCGGTATTCCCAGCATCCCGTGTGACCGGGACGAAACTCAAGCGGACCAACTGTCTCCTTCCAGTTGAAACGCTCCCAGAGATTGTCTCCCTCAAGGAAGTTTCCACCCGGGAAACGGAGAAATTTTGGCTGGAGCGCGGCCATTTTTTCCATCAGGTCAATCCGATTACCATTAGTGCGGTTCTTGTAGGTCGGAGGAAACAGGGATACCAGACTGAGTCGGAAAGTTCCCACTGTGTCTGCTGAAATGACAAACTTGTTCTCCTTGGAGGGTTGGATGTCTTTCGGCGTGGTCAGCGTGAGATCAAATTTCTGCCATTCTCCGGTGAGAGGCTGGGTGACAAGGGAACCATAGACTTTGGAACCGTCATTGCTGCGGAGAGAGATAGTAAGAGGAGCCCGGAAGAGAGGGACATCAGGATCCCCCTTCTTTTTCTCCCAGCCATTGTTTCCTTTGGCATAAAAGGAAACCTTGTAGGTCGTATCGGGCTTCACCGGAATTCCCCAATATCCTGTATTGGCAATTTCAACAGGGGTAGTGGTGGCAACCTTGGTAATCACCACCTCAAGGCTCTTGGGCAGCTTGTCCGTGAGAGGCCATTTGTCAGTCACCGCCATGGTAGCCTCTGCCTCTGGTGGAACACTTAACGACCATGCCTCGGCATTCGTCTCATTATCCCGGAAAACCCTGTTGCGGATGAGTTCTCCATAAAGGCCCCCATCGTAGGAATGATTGATCTCCTCGGTCATCAATCCCGCAAAGACCGGTGAGAAGGCCTTGGTGGGACCCTTCAGATCAACATGGAGCTCTGCGTTTTGGGAGTTTTCCGCATAGCCGGTGGAAACAGCACCAATCAGTACGCTAAGCACCATGAGCAGACTCAGGGCGAACAGACGGTTCACCGGATTATTCATAGGATTATTCTTTGTTTGGGGGTTTCTTGGAATGTTGATTCCCTGACCGCTTTTCAATGCCGCAATACACCTGGTAACCGGGGTATCGGTTGAAGGATGCCCCGGTTAAATCCCATCGTTTCGGGTTAAAAGAATTTGATGTAGAAGCAGATGACAATCGCCACAATGACCACGGAGAGCACTACGTCGATCCAGTTCCAACTGGCGCGGGTTGCTATCTTTTCTTCCGGGGTGGCACCATACCAGGTGAACTTGACCGTCTTGGGATCAGGGGCCTTAGTCAAAAGACTGATAACAATCATCAACACCAGCGTGGTCGCAAACAGAATCTGGCACCAGTAGAGCCAATGGATGTCCTCCATGGTGAAAAGTAGGCCGTATTTTTGTTTGATCGGCGCGATGTAGTTCGCGTATTGATCCGCCGTGATCGTGCCCTGATAGAGCTGGACTTTGAGTTCCTTGAGGTTGCTTCCGTTAGAGACCGTCACATCCTTGAATAACAGGTCGGTTGCCAGACGGGCAAATCCACCCGTGACACCGACGATAAAGGACCAGAGGGCGGCTGGGGCCGTGGCGCGTTTCCAGAACACACCCACCGCGAACAATACCGCGATGGAGGGTGACAGGTAGCCCTGCACGCTCTGTAGATATTCATAGAGATTGGAATGCAGCGCCTTGATGACAAGCACCCAGCAAATTCCGGCAAAGACAATGACCGCGGTGGCAAGACGACCGACGAGCACCTCGGTTTTCCCGGAGGCATTTGGATGCCACTCACGATAGAAATCCATCGTGAACAACGTGGCCGAGGCATTGAACTTGGAGGCAAGCGAAGCCATGAGTGCCACGATCATTCCGCAGGCAACGATCCCCTTGATGCCATGGGGCAGGATCTGCGCTACCATCGTGGTGTAAGCGGCGTCACCCGTGGTGGTGAAGTTGGAACCGGGCATCTTGGTGAGTGCAAAAGCGACCATGCCAGGGATCAGGAAAATGAAGACGGGGGTTAATTTGAAGTAACCGGCCAGAATGGAACCACGGCGTGATTCCTGCTGATTTTTACCCGCCAGAACACGCTGAACGATGTATTGGTCCGTGCACCAGTACCAGAATCCGATGATCGCCGATCCTGGCAGGATCGCCAGCCAGGGCCACTCGGGATCATTGTTGGAACGGATCAGGTGAAGATTATCACCCACAGTCGCTTTGGTGACATTCCACCCTTCAATAAGGCTACCGTGGCCAAGCGCATGGAGACCAAAATAGAGGATGCAAAGCGAACCGAAAATCAGTACGGGAGATTGCAGGACAGCGGTGTACATGATGACACGCATACCGCCGAACACCGTGTAAACACCGGTCGTGAAGGCCAGACTCAGGGCGATGACCCAGAAAATGTCGATGGTGTGTCCAAAGATCATGACTGAATTGATGCCAAGCAGAGTTCGAATGACCACGTCACCCGCGTAAATCGTCGCCGCGATTTTCGTCAGCACCAGACTCGCGATGGTGAGCAAACTCAGGATATTTCGGGATCCGCGGCTGAATCGCAATTCGAGGAATTCAGGCATCGTGAACACCTTCATCCGATCGTAGAGAGGGACAAACACCCAACCGAGAATCAGGATCATCCAGGGTTGCATTTCCCAATGCGCCATGGCCATACCGGTCACGAATCCCGCTCCGGCTAGACCGACAAGGTGTTCCGAACCAATATTGGACGAGAAGATCGAGGAGCCGATCTGCAGCCAATTTGCATCACGACCGGAGAGGAAGTAGTCCTTGCCCGATTCGTTCTTCTTACGCATCGAGAAGAGAATCACACCCACCATTCCGATAATGAAGAGGGCGATGACGAACCAGTCGAGGCCGTTGAAAACGGCCTCATGAGGAGTGGCAGCAGCTAGCAGGTGGCTACAGAGTATATTCATTGTTGTTTAGTTTGGGAGGCTGAGGGGGTGAGCGGGGGAATTTTGGCCAGGTCCTTGGGACTTTAAGCCTGCCCGTAATAGGCGTTTTTGCCATGCTTGCGCAAGAAATGCTTCTCTCGTAGCACTTTCGGAAGTTCTCCGATACCAGGGTTCAGAGAAAGAGTCTTGAGGGCCATCTCCGCACAGATCTCAAGGGCGTGGGCATACTCAACGGCCTTGGAGGCTGATGGCCCCCAAGCGAAAGGACCATGACCGGCCACCAGTACTGCAGGTGCATCCATCGGGTCACGACCGGCAAAAGCCTCGGCAATCACCTTGCCTGTTTCCCATTCGTAGTCGCCGTTGATTTCTTCCGGTGTCATGTGGCGTGTCACCGGCACATCCCCACGGAAATGATCGGCATGGGTGGTTCCCAGGCAGGGGAGTGGGCACAGCGCCTGTGCGAAGGCAACGGCGTTGCGCGAGTGTGTATGGACCACCGAGCGGATGCCTGGAAAGGAGAGGAAAAGATGGCGATGTGTTGGCGTATCGGAGGAGGGGCGGAGGTTGCCCTCCAACACGTTACCCTCCAGATCGACAATCACCATTTGCTCCGGGGTCAGGTCGGCATAATCAACACCGCTTGGCTTGATGGCAAAGACTCCGGCCTCCCGGTCGATCACGCTGACATTCCCAAAGGTGAGATCGACAAGGCCGGTCGCCGGAAGAAGGCGGTTGGCCTCACAACACTCTTCGCGGATAGCTTGATGGGATAGCATGACTACAGTCGGCCCAGTCCTGGGGCGATGTGATAGTAGATTTCGTCGTTGCGAAGTTGCTGACGGAATCCACGGATGGTGGTTTCCGCATCAATGACGGCAACCTCCACCCCGGCGATCTCGGCAAGGTCTTCGATATGTTCGGCGGTCACGGCGTAGCTGTAACCGGTGTGATGCGCACCACCCGCATAGATCCAGGCACCTACTGCCGTTTTGAAATCGGGCCGGCACTTCCAGACGGCGCGGGCCACAGGAAGTTTCGGAAGGTCATGCGGCGGTTTGATGGCATCCACCTCGTTGACGAGAAAGCGGAAACGGTTGCCAAGATCCATCAAAGCGACGTTCACGGCCGCTCCGGCACGGGCATCAAAGACGAGACGGGCAGGGTCGGCTTTGCCGCCGATGCCAAGGGGATGAACCTCGAGACGGGGACGGTTTGCGGCGATCGAGGGACAGACCTCCAGCATGTGTGAACCGAGGACGAGTTGGCCCGATGGATTGAGTTCATAGGTATAGTCCTCCATGAAGGAGGCACCCCCGGGGAGACCGTCTGAAATCACCTTCATGGCACGCACGACAGCCGCTGTTTTCCAATCGCCTTCACCTGCGAAACCGTAGCCGTCGGCCATCAGGCGCTGGACGGCGAGTCCGGGCAACTGGTCGAGCCCATGCAGATCCTCGAAAGTGTCACTGAAGCCGGTGAAGCCACCTTCCTCCAGAAAGGAACGGAGACCGATTTCCTGACGGGCGTTGTACCGCAGGATCGCATGACGATCGCCCCCCTTGCGGAGAACGGAGGAAACATCGTACGTCTCCTCGTATTCGGCACAGAGAGCGTCGATTGAAGCGTCATTGACGGCTTCGATCACAGCCACAAGATCACCGACACCATGGGTGTTGACGGAGAAGCCGAAGCGGGCCTCCGCGGCGACTTTATCGCCATCGGTCACGGCGACCTGACGCATGTTGTCACCAAAGCGGACATATTTTCCCGTCTGCCAGTCGGCCCATGCNNCGGGGAAGACGCAGGCGGGCATGAATGAATCCATGCTCACGATCCCCATGGGCAGCCTGATTGAGATTCATGAAGTCCATGTCGATCTCGGCCCAAGGCAGATCCTGATTGAACTGTGTGGCTAGATGGAGAAGCGGTTTGCGGAACTGGAGCAATCCGTTGATCCACATTTTGGATGGGGAGAAGGTGTGGCACCAGGTGATGACACCGGCGCAGTTGGCGGCTCCGTTCGCCTCAAGCAAGGTGGCGCGAATCTCTTCCGGACGAGTCAGGATGGGCTTGAAGACGAGTTTGAGCGGAAGGGTTCCCGAGGCGTTGAGTTGGTCAACGATGCTCTTGGAGTTAGCAGCGACCTGCTTGAGAGGTCCCTCTCCGTAGAGGTGCTGCGTGCCGGTAAGGAACCAGATTTCGGGGGTATCGAGGTTTTTCATAAAGTAAAATAATCGAGCGATGAGTCGTGGGACAAAGAAAACCTAGCGGCTCCTGACCAGGCTCTTCTGCCTCAGCGCGAGCAGATCCTTCATGACGCCCGACAGATCGGAGGATTTGTTCACACCTCCGAAGGCGTCGTGCAGTTTCTTGTAAAGGGCGTAAAGCGCCGTGTAAGACTTTTGAGCAGGTGCTTTGGGCGTGTAGGCCTTGGGCTTGATCTTGACCATTGCCCTTTGCGCAACCTGGAAGTTTTTGTGAGCCCCGGCGAGAACCGCCGCAGAGATCGCCGAGCCCAAGGCGCACGCCTGACTCGATCCCGCAACCTGCATGGTGCATCCGGTGATGTCGGCATAGATCTGCATGAGGAGTGGATTCTTCTCCGCGATGCCTCCGGCACAGACAACCCGTTTCACCGGCACGCCATATTCCCGGATCCGCTCGATGATGGCACGGGCACCGAAGGCCGTCGCCTCGATCAGCGCACGATAAATTTCGGCACGGGTGGTGTGCAGCGTTTGACCAATGATACCGCCAGTCAGGAGGGGATCGACTAGGATCGTCCGGTTGCCATTGTGCCAATCCAGGGCGAGCAGACCGCTCTGGCCAGGCCTGAGTTTGGCGGCCTCCTTGGAGAGCGCGGCGTGAAGGGCGGCGTCCCCGCCACAGATTCCTTCAACCCACCATTTGAAGATGTCACCGACCGCCGACTGTCCTGCTTCCACTCCGAAGAATCCAGGCAGGATAGCTCCCGGAACAATCCCGCAGATTCCCGGAATGTCGGCGACCTTCTTGGTCATGGGAACCACCGCGCAATCGCAGGTGGAAGTGCCAATGACCTTCACGAGGGTTCCCTCGGAAACTCCACAGGCGATCGCGCCGTAGTGCACGTCAAACTCACCGATGGCGATCGGTATGCCGACAGGAAGCCCGAGCTTCCTCGCCCAAAGAGGGGAAAGGGCCCCTGCCGCCGTGGTGGCGTCGTAAGCCTTGTCATAAAGACGGTCCCGCAGCGCGGCGAGCTTGGGATCAAGGAGTGTCAGGAATTTTTTGTCGGGAAGTCCGCCCCACTCGTCGCTGTAGAGCGCCTTGTGCCCAGCCGCACAGATGCCTCGTTTCACTTCGCGAGGATCCTCCACGCCAGCCAGCACGGAAGGAATCCAGTCAGCTAATTCCACCCAGGAATAAGCGGCATCAAAGACGCGCGGAGCAACCTTGAGACAACGCCAGATTTTACTCCACCACCACTCCGATGAGTAGGTATTGCCACACTTGGCGATGTACTGGGGACGGTGCTTGGCGGCAAGTTCGGTGATTCGGGCAGCTTCCTGCCAGCTGGTGTGATCCTTCCAAAGCCAACACTGGGCATGGAGATTATTTTTCCACTTGGGGTCCTCAGCTAGGGCGCGGTTTTTCCGATCGACGGGAATCGGACTTGATCCGGTTGTGTCGACTCCGAGACCGATGACCAAACTCGTTGAAAATCCCGCCTTTTTGGAGGCTTCAGCGATCGCTTGTTTGACGCTTGTTTCGAGCCCCAGAAGGTAGTCGGCAGGATGTTGACGGGCTAGATGATAGTCCCGGGGATCAAGCAAAATCCCCTCCGTTCCACTGGGATAATTATAGACGGCGCTGCCAAACTCTTTGCCGTCGTTGCATCGCACCACCAGGGCACGAACAGAGTTGCTTCCATAGTCGATACCAATTGTAAAGGGGGGCATTTGGTGAGGTTGAAACTTGCCGTCTATGCAGGCAAGAGACACGATAGTTGACAGTTGAATGAAACCTCCGACTCTTAGCGATATTGCCGTACTAACCGGACTTACAAAGTCCGCGGTTTCGCTTGCGCTCCGACATGATCCCCGCATTCCCACGGAGACCCGCCGCAGGATTGAGGATGCTGCCATGATGATCGGATACCGGCGGAACGCCGTCGTGGCGCATCTCATGTCGGAGCTTCGCAAGGGGGGCCACGGTGGAGGAGGAGTCTCTGGAATCGCCTTGCTGAACCTGAACGAAAATCCAAAAGCCTTCCGAACTCATCCGACGATACCGGCTTATGTCCAGGGATGCCGCGCACGGGCTGAAGCACTCGGTTATCTGCTCGACGAATTTCATGAACCGGTGATCGGCATGGAAGGAAATCGCCTGCTCAAAATCCTTCAGGCCCGGGGCTTGCGTGGCTGCATTCTGACAGGATTGATGAGAAGCAACCAACTCCCCCCCACCCTTCTTCCTGTCATCAAAAACATGCCATGCGTGATCACCGGTCTCAGCACGGCGGAGCCGAGGCTTCCCTTCGCTTGTGCCGATCATCATGCCGTTGCCCAACTGGCTATTGCCAGGAGCATTTCCTCGGGGCGGAAACGTCCGGGACTGGTACTGGATCGCGCGATTGATGAACTGGTGCAAGGGCGCTTCACAGCGGGATTTTTCATCGGCCAGAGGGATCTTCCCAGCGGGGACCGTATTCCTCCCTTCTATCATTCCGAGAGCAGTTCAAAGCCGCCCGCTGCCTTTGCAGCCTGGTGGCGACGGCATCGCCCGGATGCCATTCTTACCCTCTACCATGTGATTGAAGACTGGCTCAAAGCCCTGAATGTTCGGGTTCCCGATGAAACAGCTCTGATTCAGCTAGAATGCCGACCTGTTCAGGAACAATGGGCTGGTGTCAACCAACACAATGACAGAACTGGAGCTGCAGCCGTCGATCTGCTCGTGCAGATGATCCATGCCGGAGAGACAGCCCTCTCCACCTATCCGAGAGCCGTGCTGATCGAGCCGAGTTGGGAACCAGGAAACACTCTTCCTGCTTCAAAGAAGCAGGCTGACTCCTCCACGATCAAAAAACCGAGTCTTAAATAAGCGCTGATTAAAGCAGGACCCAGCGAAACATGATCACGGGTTTTTGTTCTTCCCTAAAATGGCAAAACCCCACATCACCCCCCCGAAAAGCAGCAGAAAGCCACCCCACCAGAGATTCACATTAAGGCCAAGAGATTGCTGATACATCGCAGCATCTCCGCTCGTGAAAAATCCTGTGGCTAGAAGGATGAGTCCCAGCAGTGTGAACATCATGCCAATTGGAAAACGAATATCGAGGCCCATAGGAGAAATAGGAGACGTGAGGTTTGTTAGCGAAGTGAGGGGATCTTACCAGAACAGGTAGTTGAAATAGACGCAAACAATCAGCAGGACAATACCGATAAACTCAGGACGGGCATACCAAGCTTGATCGACTTTTGGCTTGGGAGTGAGCGAATAAACAAGCCCTTTGAGTTCCTCGTCACTCTTGACTCGCTTGGTAGCCAGCGAAATCACTACCGTCAGGACAAAGCAGACGGTGAAGGCAAAACTTGCGAGCCAGAAGTTCTGGGCCATGTCACTCGGAAGCACGACCAGTTTGGCGAGATAAGCACCCTTGACGCCGGGGATATTACCCTGGGAAATCGAGCAGGCGTGGAAGAGGGCCGAGGCTGCTGTGCCAGAAACCAGGCCGATGAAGGCTCCGGTTGCCGTTGTGCGGGACCAGAACATACCCAGCAGGAAGGTCGCAAAGAGCGGTGCATTCACGAAACCAAAGACAAGCTGGATGATATCCATGGCATTGGTCCACATGCTGGCAAAATAGGCTGCCGCGATACTCAGTAGGATACCGGCAACGGTGACCACTCGGCCCATCCAGGCATAGTGATCATCGCTTTTGTTCGGAGCGATGTACGCCTGATAAAGATCATAGGTCCAGACGGTGTTGAAGGCCGTCACATTACCAGCCATACCCGACATGAAGGAGGCAAGGAGGGCCGTCAACGCAAGACCGAGCATGCCGGTGGGACAGTACCGCTTCACCAGTGAAAGGATCACCCCGTCATAGTCATTGACCACGGCATCCTGTAAACGGATTGCAAGTTGCTGATCGCTCGATGAAAGGGTCTCAGGGGATTTGAGAAGCTCGCTGATCTTCGCATCATTGAAGGAAACGCCTGCGACTACGGATAAAGCCTTGGAAGCCGTCGTGAGATCAGCCCCCGAAGTTGCCAACTGCTTTATTGCCCCGAGAGCAGGGGTCATGTGGGCCTGCGTGATAATGGCCTGTGGCAGACGGTATTCCTTCCCCGCCGTGGCGGTCAGGGCGAGAGCGATCATGCCGGGGAGAATAACCAGCAGAGGAAACAACATCTTGGGCACGGCGGCCACAAGAGGGGTGTTACGGGCGGCCTTCATGTCCTTGGCCGCCATTGCGCGCTGCACCACCAGGAAGTTTGTGCACCAGTAGCCAAATGAGAGCACAAATCCGAGACCAAAGACTATCGCAAAAACATCGACTCCCATCGGATTGGCCGAAGGACCACCGAGAAGCGGTATCCAGGCATGTGTCCAGGCATCAGGTTGAAAGGTCTTGGAGGAATCACTGACAAGATTGTAGGTGACAGGGTGCGTGGCAACTCCCTCGAGCTTATCCTTCACGGCATTCCAACCACCGGCATCTCTGAGGCCGAGCCAGACCACCGGGGCGAAGCCCAGAACAATCATGAAGAACTGAAGCACCTCCGTGTAGATGGCCGAGGTCAATCCTCCCTTGAGCACATAGAGTAGCACGATGAGGGAACAAACCCAGAGACAGATATTGTAATCCCAGCTCAGAAGCTGGTTGAGCAGCTTCGCCAGCGCATTCAGGGAGATCCCCGAAGCGAAGATCGTCATGACGGCAAAGGAGATCGAGTTGAACGCGCGGGCACGCTCATCGAAGCGAAGCTTCAGATACTCGGGCACTGAACGGGCCTTGGAACCGTAGTAGAATGGCATCATGAAGACCGCCAGGAAGACCATGGCAGGAATCGCACCCACCCAATAGAAGTGACAGGTGGCGATGCCGTATTTCGCACCGCTCGCCGCCATCCCGACGAGTTCCAGAGCACCGAGATTTGCCGAGAGGAAGGCGAGGCCTGTCACCCAGGCGGGAATATTGCGACCTGAGAGAAAGAAGTCCGCGGAGGTCTTCATCTGGCGCTTCAGCGCGAAACCGATCCCGATCACAAAGGCGATGTAGAGCCCGAGGATCGTGAAATCAATGAAGGTAAGATGAACCTGCGTCATGAGAAGATAGGCACGCCGATGCCGTAACAGAGTGACCGGAAGCGGTTCTTAGCTCTTCGTTGAAAAGCGATAGATGATCGTGTTCTTGTAGGTCTGACCTGGCTTCAACTCGACGGAAGGAAAATTCGGGTGATTCGGGGAATCAGGATAGTGCTGTGGCTCGAGGCAGAAACCGCTTCTGAACGGGTAGACCTTTCCCTCTTTGCCAACAAGGGTGCCGTCCAGAAAATTTCCACTGTAGAATTGAACTCCTGGCTCGGTCGAAAGCACTTCCATCACACGACCCGATTTGGGCTCTTCCACTTTGGCGACAACCCCGAGATGCCCGGGCAGTTTGCTGGCGACCCAGTTGTGGTCATATCCGCCGGCGAACTTCAACTGCTCATTCTCCTGGTTGATACGGTCTCCAATCACAGTCGCTTTGCGGAAATCAAAGGGAGTACCTTTCACCGGCGTCAACTCGCCCGTCGTGATCAGAACCTTGTCGATGGGAGTGTATTTTCCGGATTTGAGCGTGAGGAGATGCCCGAGGATGTCCCCATTGCCCTGACCAGCGAGATTGAAATAGCTGTGGTGCGTGAGATTGACGATCGTGTCTTTGTCGGTCGTTGCCGTGTAGACGAGCTTCAGTTCGTTTTTGTTGGTCAGCGTGTAGGTGGCCGTAACCGAAAGTGTGCCGGGATACCCTTCCTCGCCATCCTTGCTGGTGTAAGTCAGCTTCAGGGATGGGCCTTGCTTGGTCACAACGGGAGTGGCCTGCCAGACAACCTTGTCGAATCCCTTGATCCCTCCGTGCAATGACTGACCATTGTTATTGGTGGCCAGCGTATAGGTTTCCCCATCGAGTGAGAATTTTCCCTTGGCGATACGGTTGCCATAGCGGCCAATCAGCGCCCCGAAGTATGGGCTCTTCTTCTCGTAGCTGGAGAGTTTGTCAAAACCGAGGACGACATCATCAAATTTCCCACTCCGATCAGGGATCAATAACTTGGTGACAATGCCACCATAACTAGAAATGGAGGCTGAAGCGCCCTTTTCGTTGGTGAGCGTATAGAGCTCAACCTTCACTCCGTTGGTTGTGGTGCCGAACGATTTGGAGGTGATGGAGGATTCTGCAGCATGCATGAGGGAGGCTCCAGCCAACGAGGCTGCGATCAAGGGGGTAAGTAGTTTCATGAGGGGGATTCCTTATAGAAGAAAACTTTTCCCCATTGCAAGGCTCCTCAACACACGCGCCTTGTTTTTTCCTTTTTCCTCTTGAAGAAGTATCGTGAAAATTTGGCGCTATCCCAACAAAAGAGTGAGGTTTTTTACCGAGTCAAAACACTCCACCGCAGTTTCTCTCGCTGCCTTGGAAAGACTGTCCCAATCACCGAGAACGCGCAGTGAAGCCTCGGCTGCCGTTTCACGATCGGTGACAAAAAGCATCCCGGAGTCAGATGGCAGGAATCGCTCCGCTCCCGTCGGCTCGGTCACCACGGGACGGCCCAGCGCGAGGAACGCCGCCGCCCGATCACTCAGCCAACCACTTCCCATTTGCGCCTCCAGTTTCACGGCGGTGAATTCAGCGGTGGCCCCGGCGAGATACCGATAATAGGCAGCGGGCGTACGCGTCAGTCGATGGGGAGTCACCACGCGCCAGCCGAGTGAACGCAGCCGTGCCCGCTCCGGGTCATCAGAGTTCAGATTCATGGCAAGTTCGAAGACGGCCTCCGGCACGCGTTGCGGCAAATCAAGATATGGTGCGAAGGCCGCCTGCTTGGAATAATCGTGATATTCACCGCCGATCATGATCATGCCGTCCCAATACCATTGCCCGATGGTGGTAAAACGCGGGCGCCCTTTTGGTTTTGGCTGAGGCTTGAGCAACTCCGTATCAACAAGTGGAAAATAACTCCTCCAGGAAACAATCGGCTTCGGCAGACGCGGATTGATCGAATCCATGCAGAGCCCGATCGACCAGAACTCATCATGGCACGACTGCCCCATTTCGATCTGATCCATCCAAAAGAGCACCTCCGTCGGATCAAGACTGCAGAGCAGCCTGCGTCCAAAGAGATTCGTCAGGGGAGGCTTCACCGAATAGCTCAGATTTAGCAGTACGCCCTCTGGGGCCAACTCGCGAAGGGTCGTTAGGGACATGCCGTAGGATTGCATCTGGTCAAGGTGATGTTCCTCTCCCCCCTTTCCCTTCTGCACGGGGCGCAGCAGCAGGCAATATTCCAAATCATAAGCCGCCATGCGCCGCTGAAAGGTGCGGACGCAATGGGCATCCTTTACTGGATCACCGCTTCCTTGGAGCACCTCCAGCCAGATGCCGCGATAGTGCTTCATCCTTTTTAAGCCCGTCACATACTGCAACGGCACGGAGAAGTTCCCCCCCCCCTCAGGGTACTTGGCAGCAAACCCACAACCGACAAAGACAGGTAACTCCTTTCTCAAAGCATGGGACATGGAGATTTTTTTATCCAAGGATTAGCACGGGATGTCGCTCTGATTATTCGTCAGCTATAGCACGCAGCTTGAACTTCCGGAGCATCCATTCCATGACTGCTTTTTGATCTTCGATCGTTGCCCGACGAATTTGGGCAAGAAGCTGTAGTCGATCCGGTTTGATGGGAGCAGCGTTTTGAAGTCCCTCGTTACAGTTACTGCAAACAGCACGAAGATTTGCAGGGGTATCTTCACCTCCTTTTGATTTGTCGATGATATGCCCTAAGGTCAGACGAATAGTGCGACTCGAATTGTATGGATCAATGTCCCCAGCAGCAACGCCACACATCTGGCAGGTATAACCGTTGCGTTCTAAAACGATAGCACGCGTCTCTTTTGAAATACCTCTCTTGAAAGCAGGTCGGCGTTTCGCGCTGACGAGTATGTATTCGCCGGGTTTGAGATTTGATCGATCCTTGTGAGAGAGAATGTCATAACCTTGCTCATCTCGAAGCTCACGCACCCGGCGAGCCCATTCAGAAGCTCCTCCTGAAGCGTCCTGAAGCTGTTTACTGTTAATGATCTTGCCGATGTTTTTCAGCAAGAATGCCAAAATCAGCGCTTTGGAACCTTGTCTTTTTGCCATGATTTCTTTGTTATTGGTTCTTCGAGCAAGCGCATTTGCAACTCACCTAAACTCTCCAGTTCGGTAATTTTCTTTCGCCCGAATGCGGCGACGATCCGTCGGCCAACAGCTTTTGCAACAGGTGGAGGAAATGCATTCCCAACCTGACGGTAAGCCACAGTTTTTTTCCCGCTGAACTCCCAGCTATCTGGAAAACCTTGTATTCTTGCTGCCATTCTCACCGTAAGACGCGGAAACTTATCTTCCGGGAATGTCATATCTGGTGAATCATCGGCTATACCCATTCCATCAACTCCAAGCTCATACCACTGCCTTTTGGAACGTGTGGGACCTAGGTCTGGCCCTCCATGCTTCTTTGATCCCCCGACTAATGTGGGTGCAATTCGATTCGCTCGCTCCGCCCAGTCCTCAGCGCCCAGCCAGTCATTCGCCCCCATTAAATCGACCAGAGCCTCACCAACAGTGGGCGGAAAATTCGTTGCAAGAGGCCACACAAAGTGGGGCATGTCATCTGGCCTCATCGCAATGAGAATAAATCGAGGCCGCAACTGAGGAACACCAAAGTCGCTTGCATTGAGTACGCGCCATTCGACTTCATAGCCGAGCCTGGAAAGACGTTTTAGAAGATTCTCCCGATAATCTTTAAACTTTGTAGAAGCCAGCCCCTGCACGTTCTCCAGCATCACCGCACGAGGTTTTATCTTTGCGATAATGTTTAATGCCGCAGGAAACATATCCCGTTCGTCGTCACTTCCCAACTGCTTCCCGGCAATACTGAAGGGTGGGCAGGGCACTCCTCCAGCGATTAGATCCACATCACCAAAGTTACCTGCCTGAAAGTTGCGAATGTCTTGCTGCATGACATTCCATTGAGGACGGTTTAATCGGAGGGTGGTGCAAAATTGCGGCTCATATTCCACTACCCCAACATGATGGAATCCTGCTCCCTCCAGTCCGAGAGCTTGCCCTCCTCCACCTGCACATAGTTCGAGGGAATAGAAACTCATCGCGCGATCATTCTGGAAGTGAACCTATACCGGCAAGGACAAAGACTCCCACGAAAGGGTCGAAGGCCGACTATCAGGAAAGTGTCTACTTTCTCCTTTCGACTTTCGACGATTTTTTTGCTCATACGCCTGCTCTGTCCAAAAGATTTTTCAACACCTTCTCCGCTTCAAAAAACTCACGGGCGATTTCTAGTGCGGCGCGACTGTGCTTTTTGTAATCGGCACGGATCGCGGCAACCCCCTCGACAATCTCCTCCATGGAGGAAAAGGCGATAAGCCCCTCCTTGCCACCGTAGTGGGCGGTGAATCCAGTCTCCTGGGTGATGACGGGGCGACCGGCTGCAAGATAACAAGCCGTGCGGTCACTGAACCAACCCGTATTCAGACGGACATACTGATCCTTGGCACAGGTGAACTCCCCCTTGGAATTGCGGATGTAATCGCGGTAGCCATCCCAATCAACGCTCAGGTCATGGGGCAGGACGAGCCTCCAGTCGTTCTTCTCAAAGAGCTCCCGCTCCTCATCCTTCTTGATGTCGGTGGCCATTTCAAACGGTTCTCCAGAGAGGCGCGGTGCCTCCACAAAACGAAGAAACTCCAGCGACTTGCTCCAGAGATAGTTGGAATCACGCCAAACGATGTCCTTCTTGCCGCTCGTAGACCAGTTGCAGATCGTCGTGAACAGGGCAGCGGGATCAGGTGCGGGAGCCTCATCATTCGGACACCAGAGATCGGTTACCACCGGCTGGCGTGTCGTGAGCCAGGGAATTCCATGGGTCGGCACGGCGAAGGCGGAAGTGCCGATGTTTTCACCAAAGGTAAAGAGATGCCGGTGAGCTTTCAGATAATCAACGGTTTCACTCTCCTCCAAATCAATCTTGATCTGCTCCACGCCCGGGTCGCTCTCGACATAGATGAGATGCCGGATGAAATTCAGTTCCTCGTTGAGATCGTGGGAGCCGCAGATGTTGAGCGCGCAGTCTGCATCCTTGTAAAGCTGGACGAGAGCTTCCTGAGACATGCCGGCCACTTCGATCGGATCCTTGTACCGGGCACAGTAGGCCCAGCGACCCTGAAAGCCATAAGTCTCGGCCAACTTACCCAAGGTCTGCGCGGCGTAGGAATAGTCGGCGTTAATGTCAAAGGCGACGGGGTTGTAGGGATAGTTGGACGTATCCTCAACATAGTAAACCTCATGACCGAGGCGTTGGAGTCCGACGATGTAGTGAATGTGCTGCCAGATGACTCCGGCAATGGGGCACCCCCCCATGAATCCGAGGACGATGATTTTTTTTCTGCTCATGATAGTACTGGGGTGGATGGCTGGGGAATTGACGGTTCGTGACCTGCTGCCCGATAGAGGCGCGCGTAGGAGCCGTTGAGCGCAAGCAATTCCGGCCCGGTTCCCTGCTCGGCAATGCGACCATTCTCCAGCAGCACGACGCGTCCGAGGTGATGCACCGTGGAAAGCCGATGGGTGATGATCATCGTCGTACGTCCACGCATCAGTTCGGCAATGGTCTCCATGATCGCCTTCTCGGTCGAGGGATCGAGTGCGGAAGTCGGCTCGTCCAGCAGAAGGATCGGGGCATTCTTCAGGAAAGCCCGGGCAATACCGATACGCTGTCTTTGGCCAACACTGAGATGTCCACCACGCTCGCCGACCGGGGTTTCAAATCCCTGCGGCTGCGCCATGATGAAATCATACGCCTGAGCCTTCTTTGCCGCCTCGACAATTTCCGCCTCGGTCGCCCCTTCCCGGCCATAGGCAATGTTTTCCCGGATGCTGCTGGAAAAGAGAAGTGTGTCCTGAAGCACCATGCCGATCTGGGCACGCAAGGAAGCCTTCTTCAGCGACTTGAGATCATGCCCGTCAAGACGCACCACTCCCTCGCTCGGGTCATAAAAGCGAGGCACCAGACTGATCAGGGTGCTTTTTCCCGCGCCGGTCCCACCGACAAAGGCCACCGTTTCGCCCGGTGCAATCGAGAGGTTGACTCCAGCCAGAACCGGAGCCTTGGGATCATAATGGAAGACCACGTTTGAAAAGCTGATCTCACCCTTGGCCGAGGGAATGTCAATGGCTCCAGGTGTATCCTTGGTCTCCTCCTCGCGGTCGAGCACTTCGAAGCAGCGCTGCGCTCCGGCAGCGGCCCCCTCAAGTGCCCAGGCAGTATAGGTCAGTTGCTGGATCGGTTGATAAAGTGTCGCGAGATAGGCAACGAATACTCCAAGGTCTCCAATAGTGAGCGCCCCCTGCAGCACCTGGATGGCGCCCTCATAGTACATTGCGGAAGTTCCGAATGCCATAAGCATGGTCACCACGAGAGCGCTCCTCATCGAGGTCATCTGCAGGCGAAAATTTGCCTCCAGACTGCGTGTGGCGTGCCGCACAAATTGCGAAATTTCAAACGATTCCCTCCCAAAAGCCTGCACCATCCTGATGGCACCGAGCCCCTCCTGGGTCGTCGCCAGCAGATCACTTTCCCTCTCCTGGATTGTGGTCGACTCACTGCGGATGCGATCCCCATAGTAACGGATCGCCCAGTAGAGCGGCGGGATCACGACGAGTGAGAGAAGCGTGAGTTGCCGGTTCATCCGAAACATGATCGCGAAAGTACTGATCAAGGTCACTAGCGCACCGAAAATCGTAGTAAGTCCCTTATTGTAGATCGTCTGAATCGACTGCGAATCATAGGCCACGCGAAAGGAAGAGTCGCTACTACGGCGCGCATCATGAAACTGGAGAGGCAGTGCCTGCAGACAGCTATAGAGCTGGGTACGGAGATGGAGGAGGGCCTTGAGACCAATCTTGATGAACACAACATTGGAAAGCAGGTTCACCAACCCTGCAAGGAGGGTGATGAGCATGAGCAAAGCAGCCAGGATCAGCGTTGCACCATAGGCATTCGTCCATCCAAGCCAGTGAGCGATCACCTCCCTTGACTGTGTCACGCCAACTGCCGACTTACTCTGCAAGACACCATCAATGAGATATTTCACGGGCCATGGTGCCAGCAGATTGAATCCGATGCCTACAGCCATCAGCAAGATGGCGACAATCGTCTGGCCCGTGTAGGCACGGAAATAGCGTAGTGTTCTGAGGTAGATAGACATGCTGTGGGAGTGCCCGATGCTCGCACCTTCGCTCCACTCCTTCAACCGTGAAGGTCGCCTCAGAGTATTTTTCGATTTCCCAGATATTCTGAAAATTCAATGAACGCCGCCCCACCAATGCATGTCTTACCCTTCAGAAAGTCATCACCATGAAATCATCCTCCACCACAAAAAAATATACTTCAAAGATTAGCACTATCTCCTTGGGAGATCTAGTCGCCGCCGTATCCAGCTATGCTCAAAATGAGCGTGAGACAATTGCCGCCATGCAGGATCTCTTCCGCAGGGGAAGCGTGGTAGCGCAGACGGCCCAAGGCCGCAAACGCCTCCGTCTGGCTTAATTTGTTTTTATACTAAAAACTCCCGCTGCAGAAGGGATCTGGAGGACTATCATCACTCTCGATCCTTTTTTATCTCCTTCATCCTTGTAAATTTTCTAAATCTTCTCCCCTTGTAAAATTCTCTTCGGTAGGCTTGCGGGATGATTGAACGCTACAGCCTGCCAAAGATGCGCTCCATTTGGACGGAGCAACGGAAACTCGAAATCTGGCTCGAAATCGAAACTCTGGCCTGTGAGGGAATGGCCGAACTTGGAATCGTCCCCAAGGGGGATGCCGCCACGATCCGTGAAAAGGGAACTTTCCGCATCGCCGAGGTCCGGGAGATCGAAAAGCGGACCAATCACGACGTGATCGCCTTTCTCGAGGAGGTTGCGACCCATGTCGGCGAACCTGCACGCTGGATTCATCGTGGCCTGACTTCCTCCGATCTCCTTGATACCACCCTCGCCGTGCAGATGGTCGAATCGACTGACATCCTGCTGAAGGATCTTGAGGAACTACGTGCGGCCATCGCTGAGCGCGCCATCGAACACAAGTTCACACCGATGATCGGCAGGAGTCACGGCATTCATGCCGAGCCTGTCACCTTCGGACTCAAGCTCGGGGTCATGTATGATGAATTCGGCCGCGCCATCGAGCGACTGAAGCAGACCAGGGAACGAGTCGCCTACGGCATGCTCAGCGGGGCTGTCGGCACCAATGCCCACCTCGACCCGAAGGTAGAAGCCTTTGTTTGCGAAAAACTTGGACTCAAGCCTGCCGCCATTTCCACCCAGATTATCCAGCGCGACCGCCACGCCGAGTTCATGACGACTCTCGCCCTCATTGGTTGCAGTATCGATTGTTGGGCCACCGAGTTCCGTCATCTTCAGCGCACCGAGGTCCTGGAAGTCGAGGAAGCTTTCGCCAAAGGGCAGAAGGGAAGTTCCGCCATGCCCCACAAGCGCAATCCTATCACCGGCGAGCGCCTTTGCGGACTCGCCCGCGTCCTGCGAGGCAACACCCAGACCGCCATGGAGAATGTGGCCCTCTGGCACGAGCGTGACATCAGCCACAGCAGTGCCGAGCGCATCATCCTACCCGACTCCTGCACCCTGCTCGACTACATGCTGGTTCTGCTCACCCGCCTTGTCCGCGACCTCACTGTCTATCCCGAACACATGAAGCGCAACCTCGACCTGACCCTCGGACTCTGGGGTAGTCAGGCCGTCCTACTCGAACTCACCGACCGCGGCCTGGCCCGCAAGAATGCCTACGAGGCCGTTCAGCGCGCCGCCATGCGGACCTGGGCTGAGAAAATCCCCCTGCTAAAAACCCTTAGTGAGGAACCCGAAGTCATCGCCCACATCCCCGCCGGGGAACTCGAAGAAATCTGCGCCCCTCAGCGCCACTTCGCACATGTGGAGAGGAGACTCAGAGCTGTTGGGATTGAGGTGTAACAGACAAAAAGAGACCTCTACCCATTCACTTACTCTCAGCAAGCCGGCTTCCACTCTGTTTCAGAATGACCTGAGAGGAGGTTCTCATACCGAGCCAGGGTGAAAAGGTAGTCCGAGAGGCGGTTGAGAAAAATTCTTGAAAATTCGCTGATCTCTTCGGAATCCGCAGCCAGAATAAGTTCCCGCTCCGCACGGCGGCACACGGAGCGGGCAACATGGATCTGAGTTGCGGAGAGAGAGCCCCCCGGCAGGATGAAGGCGCGCAAAGGAGGCAGGAGTGTCGTCATGCGATCAATTTCCGATTCCAGAAACTGAATATGGGTTTCCAAGATGCGTGTTTTTTCGCCCTTCTCTCCCTTCTCTCCATTCGTGAGGGTGGCGGCAATGTCGCTACCGAGTTCGAAGATGAGGGATTGGAGAATCTTCAGAGCCTTGCCGATCTCCTGTGAGGGTGCAGAGGAGACAGCAACACCAAGATGAGAATTCATTTCATCCAGAGTGCCGCAGACCACCATGCGAGGGTGGGTTTTTTTTACCCGGCCACCGCAATAGAGACTCGTCTCTCCACGATCTCCGGTTTTCGTGTAGATTTTCATCGCCCGGCCACAATATGCATCGCAGCCGTCGGGTAGCGATCACCATGGAAAACACCGTCGGGGAAAGCTTGGTCGAGCAAGGCGAGATCTGCGGGACTCAGCCGGACATTCAACGCACCGAGATTTTCGGCAAGACGATCCCGCTTGCTGGTGCCAATGAGGGGGAAAACATCATCCCCCTGCGCCAATACCCAGGCGAGTGCAAGCTGGGCTGGGGTGCAGCCCTTAGCCACCGCGATGTCGGAAAGCGTCTCGACCAACATCAGGTTGGCCTGGAGATGCTGACCAGAATAGCGGGGGGTAAAGGCGCGAAAATCACCTTGCTCAAATTTTCCAAACAGCTTTCCAGTGAGGAGCCCCCGAGAGAGGGCGCCGTAAGCCACGATGCCGATGCCAAGCTCACGGGCGACCGCCAAGATCTCCTGCTCCACGAAACGGGTTGCCAGCGAATACTCGATCTCCAGTGCCGTGACCGGATGGACGGCATGGGCACGACGGATGATGTCAGGCTTCACCTCGGAGAGTCCGAGATATTTCACCTTCCCCTCTTTGATGAGCTGGGCAATGGCACCCACCGTATCCTCAATCGGGGTCTGGGGATCGAGTCGTGCTGGTTGGTAGATGTCGATATGATCAACCCCAAGCCGTCGGAGAGAGTAGGCACAGAAAGTTTTGACGGCTGCAGGACGGGAATCATGTCCAAGCCAGAGCCCCTTGGGATCCCGGAGAGCCCCAAATTTAACACTGAGCACGACCTCGTCACGTCGTCCGGAAATGGCACGTCCCACAAGCATCTCGTTATGGCCCATCCCGTAGAAATCCCCCGTATTGATCAGGTTGATTCCAGCATCAAGGGCCGCCTTGATTGTCGCCTCCCCCTCCGCATCATCCTTTCTGCTACTATGCGCGTAAATGTCCGAGATACCCATAGCACCAAAGCCGACTTCGGAGACGATCGGGCCATTCACACCGAGGGGATGAGTCTTCATGGGCCTGTAAGCGTGATACTCCAAGGGGTTACTCTGCAAGGAAGAAGAAGCTATTAGATATTTTTCTCGCTAGTGTCTCGACATGACGCTTGCGGGCAGATAAGTGATTTAGGCTTCGATTTCGTTCCATGGACACCGCCCTGATCCTCAACTTTCTAAACACCCCTTGGGTGTTCCTGATCTGGACGACTTTTCTTAAGTCTTTCATTCTGCTCAACCTCGTGCTGGGACTCGTCTCCCTTACCGTCTTTGCGGAACGCCGCGTGAGCGCCTTCATTCAAGACCGTGTCGGCCCCAACCGTGTTGGTCTCCCAATGACGCTACTAGGAGGTAAAAAGGACATTTTCCTCTGGGGTCTCGGTCAGATGATTGTCGATCCCCTGAAACTCCTCCTAAAAGAGAACTTTCAGCCTGGATCCGTAAACGGCTTCTATTACTGGCTCGCACCGAAGCTGGTGATGATCCCTCCTGTCCTCGTTCTGGCCGTGCTTCCCTTCGGCAGTTCGCTTTTCGGTGTCCAGATGACCATTGCCGACCTTAATGTCGGCGTTCTCTATATTTTCGCCATTTCCTCATTGAGCGTCTATGGCATCACCTTGGCGGGCTGGGCATCGAATTCGAAGTTCCCCTTCCTTGGCGGCATTCGATCCTCCTCACAGATGATCTCCTACGAGCTCTCGCTCGGTCTATCGGTCGTGCCGATTTTCATGATCTGCGGCTCGCTCAATCTGAATGAGATTGTCGATTGGCAGGTAAAGAACGGCTGGCTGGTGGCGCCTTTCTGGCCAAAAGGATTCTCCGTTGATCTTCTGCTCCACCACCCCGCAGCAGTACTCTCCACCTTCCATGCTGGACTCAGCCTCCAGCGAATTGCTCTCTGGATTCCCCTGTTAATCTCGTTTGTCATCTTCTTGGTTTCGATCTTTGCCGAAACGAACCGACTCCCTTTCGATCTTCCCGAGGCCGAACAGGAACTCGTCGGCGGCTATCACACCGAGTATGCCTCGATGAATTTCGCCCTCTTTTTCCTCGGTGAATACGCGGCAATGCTCGCCGGATCGGGAGCCATTGTCTCTCTCTTCCTTGGCGGCTGGAGTCTTCCGTTCATCCCTGATGGTTCTCACGGTGCACTCTGGGGACTGGTGAATATTCTGATCTTCTTTGCCAAGGTTTCACTCCTCCTTCTTTTCTTCATCTGGATCCGCTGGACACTCCCCCGTTTCCGCTATGATCAGCTGATGAAGCTGGGCTGGCTCGGTTTCTTCCCGATCGCCCTGGCCAATATTTTCATCACCGCCCTGATCCTCGCCTACATTAAATAACCAATACAATGGCACTCATCGTCAATCGCCCCAAACTTTCTCTGGCAGAACGATGCTATCTGCCGTCCATCCTCGCAGGTCTGGCCATTACCTGGAATCACCTCAAACGGGCGATTTTCAACAAGGGAATCGTCACGATGCAATATCCTGAGGAGAAGTGGGATGCCAATCTCCCCGAATGGTATCGTGGGGCCCCGACACTTGTCTCCGACGAGCATGGAAAGGATCGCTGTGTGGCTTGTCAGCTCTGCGAATTCATCTGTCCCCCGCGTGCCATCACTATCAAACCGATGGAGATCCCGCGTGACGACAAATGGAGCAAGGTGGAGAAGCGTCCCGAGGAGTTCGACATCGACATGACCCGATGCATCTACTGCGGACTCTGTGAGGAGGTCTGTCCGGAACAGGCGATTTACCTCCGGAAGGATTACTCGATCACAGGTTTGAGCCGCGCGGAGATGATTCACGACAAGGAGACTCTCTACAAACTGGGCGGCGTCCGCACCGGCCTTGTCTTCAAATGGAACGAGCTGAAATAGACTTCCTCATCCACCGACTTTTCCTCTCCTAGCCTCCATTCACCATGCTCACAGCCGCTTTCTGGTTCTTTGCCACACTGATGATCGCCTTCGGCGTCAGTGTCGTCCTTCTGCGCAATCCCATCTCCTGCGCCATGTGCCTGGTAATGTCCTTCATCGCTCTCGCGGCCCTCTTCATCACACTTGATGCAACTTTCATCGGCATCATTCAGATTCTCGTCTATGCGGGTGCCGTGATGGTTCTCTTCCTCTTCATTATCATGTTGCTGGATCTGCGCACCGANNTTCCTGGTCAAAGTCGTTACCTCGGATCCCTCGTTCGCCCAGAAACTTCCCCCGCTTGCCAATCCCCAGATTCCCGATGTGAAGCTGATCGGCATGACACTCTTCCATACCTTTTGGCTCCCCTTTGAAGTCATCGGCGCCCTGCTTCTCGTAGCCACCGTAGGTGTCATTGTCCTGAGTAAAAAATCCCTCCGATAAAGCATCATGCCGACACTCGCCAACTATCTCATCGCAAGCGGGCTTCTTTTCGCCGTCGGACTCGGCGGAGTCATGTTGCGTCGTAGCATTATCGTGATATTCATGAGTCTGGAAATGATGCTGAGCGCGGCGAATCTCTCCCTCGTCGCCTTCTCCCGTTACGGACTGATCAACGGCCATCAGAACTATGACGCGCAGATCCTGGTGTTTTTCATCATCACTGTGGCCGCCGCCGAAGTTGCCGTTGGGCTTGCGATCATCGTTTCACTCTACCGCGCCCGCCAGACAACCCATGTCGAGGATCTCGACACGCTGAAATTCTAACCTTTTACCAATGCACCTCAGCCTCATTGCCTGGATCACCCTAATCGTTCCCCTCGTCGCGGCGGCACTCATCCTGCTGGTGACGCGCACGAACAAGCCGCTTGCGGCTGGTCTCGCCATTCTTTCTTCTCTGTTGGTTTTCATCGGTGCCTGGATACTTTTCCTTGGGCACACAGATGCCGATTATCTGGGGTTCAACTGGATCGATCTCGGAAAGAATTTTTCCATTCCCTTCGGACTGGCAATTGAACCGCTCAGTCGCACCATGCTTGTGATTGTGGCCTCCATCGCCCCACTCGTCTTCATCTTCTCTCTTGGTTATATGAAGGATGAGGAGGGCTACTGGCGGTATTTCGCGGGTCTTGCTCTCTTCCTGTTCTCGATGCTTGGCATCGTCATGGCGGACAATTTGGTGATGATCTACATCTTCTGGGAACTTGTCGGCGTAAGTTCCTATATCCTGATCGGTCACTATTTCCGCAAGGACTCGGCCGCGGATGCTGCCAAGCAGGCTTTCCTGGTGAACCGAATCGGTGACTTCGGGTTCATGCTGGGCATCCTGTTCATCTGGCTCGCCACCCATAGCATCACCTTCTCCGCCATCAACTCATCCGCCAGCAATCTCTCCAATCTTGGTCTCGCCATTGGTGTTGTCCTGATCTTCTGCGGAACGGTCGGAAAATCGGCCCAGTTCCCTCTTCACGTCTGGCTTCCCAACTCCATGGAAGGTCCGACCCCCGTCTCCTCCCTCCTGCACGCAGCCACCATGGTGGCTGCCGGCGTCTATCTCCTCGCCCGTATTTTTCCTCTGCTTGCAGCATCTCCCGATGCCTCCGAGATAGTGGTCTGGATCGGTGCCATCACGGCACTCGGAGCCGGTTTCCTCGCAATCGGACAGGATGACATCAAGGGCATCCTCGCTTATTCCACAATTTCACAGCTCGGATACATGGTTGCCGGTGCCGGACTCGCCGTTTCAGCGGCATTGCCGATGTTCCACCTTTTCACCCACGCCTTCTTCAAGTGTCTCCTCTTCTTGAGCGCAGGTTCAGTGATCCTCGGCATGCACCACGAGCAGAACATTTGGAAGATGGGTGGACTGAAAAATAAAATGCCCCTGACTTTCCTCGCCTACATGGCCGGGATGCTCGCCCTCTCGGGATGTCCGGGACTGAGCGGATCTTTCAGTAAGGATCTGATTATGGCCCATGCTTGGGAGCATCATCAGGCGATCTTCTGGGTGCTAGTTGCAGGTGCCGCGCTGACTCCGTTCTACATGGCCCGTCAGGCCTCGGTGGTCTTCTTTGGATCTCCCCGCTCGGAACACGCCAAGCACGCCCACGAGTCGCCCCTAGTGATGGTGCTTCCCCTCTTTCTGCTGGCGCTTCCCGC
>DKEN01000148.1:26748-29063 GCA_002452515.1 Spartobacteria bacterium UBA6821
TTTGCCCTCTATCGCAATCCCTCCAAGGACCCTCTCCGCATCCCTCTCCTCACCAATCGCTTCTACATCGACGCCATCTATGACTGGGCGGTGGCGAATATTCAGGGTGGTTTTGCCCGCGTCTGTTCCTTCTTTGACCGCTGGTTCATCAATGGAATCCTTGTTCAGGGAAGTGCCTCCGCAATCTGGTTCCTCGGCTTCTGCTTGCGCTTTCTTCAGGTCGGTAATCTTCAAGCCTACGCCTTCTTCTTCGGAGCGGGTGTCCTCGGCCTAATTTATGTGCTCTTCACCGTTCATTAACTAAGCACCTTTCATGAGTCCTCTTCTTCTGCTGATTCTACTGCCGCTGTTCGCCTCCCTCTTTATTGCCGTGGGGGCCAATGCGCGCCGCACCGCGCTCGGCGCAGCGTTCCTTAACCTAATTCTCTCCATCTTTCTCTTTGCCCGCTATGATCTCCATGCGGGCGGATGGCAGTTTGTCTCAGAATGGCATGTCGTTCCCCGTCTTGGCATCAATTTGATTCTCGGGGCGGATGGACTCACCCTGTGCATGCTCCTGCTCTCCACCCTCGTCACCTTTTCAGCACTTTGGGTTGCTCCTAAAATCGAAAAACAGGAAGGCCTCTACTATATTGCTCTGCTTTTCATTTCAGCGGGAGTCATCGGTGCCTTCTCCTCTCTCGATGTGCTCTTCCTCTATTCCTTCCACGAACTTGCCCTCATCCCGACTTTCCTGTTGATCGGCATCTGGGGTTCGGGTGATCGTCAGGCTGCTGCCTGGAAAGCAACGATTTATCTCGGCACGGGAAGCTTTGTCCTTTTGATCGGTCTGTTGGCCCTCTACATCAGCATGCCGGCCGGCGTGCGCACCTTTGACCTGCGCCAGATGACTGATCTTGCAGCGACCGGACACTGGAATACCAGCAGTCCGGTGATCTATCTGCTCCTGTTGATCGGATTCGGCACGCTGGTCTCTCTCTTCCCTTTTCACTCCTGGGCACCTCCCGCCTATGCCTCCGCCCCCGCACCGGCGGCGATGCTGCATGCAGGTGTCCTCAAGAAATTCGGCCTCTACGGCCTGATCCGCATCGCGCTGCCGCTGCTGCCGACCGCCGCCCAGCATTGGGCGCAGGTGCTGGCCTGGCTCTGTGCGGGCAATATCCTCTTCATCGGCTGGGTCGCCATGCGCCAGCGCAATTTGAACCTGCTCATCGGCAATTCCAGCGTCGCGCACATGGGTTTTATTTTCCTCGGCATCGCCAGTCTGAACCTCATCGGCGTGACCGNNGCCTCATCCGCATCGCCCTGCCACTCTTTCCACCAGCGGTGCATGATTTTTTCAATCCGTTGCTTCTCATTCTCATCATTGGAAATATCGGGTATATCGGCTATGTCACCGTCGCCCAGAAGCGCCTCGACTGGACGATCGGCTATTCCAGTGTGATGCACATGGGTTATATTTTCCTCGGACTTGCGGCCTTTAGTCCGTTGGCAATTCACGGTCTTTTGGGACTTAACGGCGCGGCCCTTCTGATGTTCGCCCACGGTCTCTCGGTAGCAGCCGCCTTTGCCCTCTGCGGGGAAATCCGCCAGCGCACCGGCACACTCGATTACGCGGAACTCGGTGGTCTGGCCAAGTCAGTTCCCGTGTTAGGACTCCTGTTTGGGTTTGTCGCGATGGCTTCTGTCGGGCTTCCCGGATTCGCGAACTTTGCCGGAGAAATCCTGGTATTCTTCGGAGCTACTGCGGCTCTTCCCTCAACTGGCTATCTGATGATGATCACCATCATCATTGGTGTCTGGGGTGTCGTCGTCTCCGCGATCTACATGCTCCGCGCCTATCGTAATATCTTCTGGGGCCCCATTGCCGCGCGTTGGGAGTCGCTCGCCGACATCAGCCCGACTGCCCTTTACAGTGTGGTTCTGCTTCTCATCCCACTGATGATCGCGGGCTTTTACCCACAATTCATCCTGAAGATGGTGGCTACCCTCATACCGCAATAACGACCGACCTATCCTGTGAATACCCTTCTCCTTGAATTTTCCGTTGTCGCCCTTGGGGTTCTGCTTTTGCTGGTCGATGCCTTCAGCGATCGGACCAATAAGAATTATATTTCCTACTTCGGTGCTCTTGGACTCGCCGGGGTGCTTGCCCTGAGTTTCCTACCCCAGATCAATCCTCTGGCTGATGGTCCAACAGCGGCCTTCATCACCACCAATACTCTCTCGATTTTCTTCGTCCGCTTCCTGCTGATCGCAACAATCATCGTGGTATTGATGACCCCCTCGTTTGTTCCTGTGCTCGAGCGTTATGT
>DKEN01000028.1:0-18627 GCA_002452515.1 Spartobacteria bacterium UBA6821
GAACCGGTCGGTCCCGTGACCAGGATGATGCCGTCGGGAAGGGCAACAAGCCGTTCAAAGACCGCCTGATCGTCGCTGAGGAAACCAAGCTCGGGGAGTCCCAACATGAGCGCAGATTTATCAAGCACACGCATGACGATGCTCTCGCCATGGACTGTCGGCACCGTGGAGACACGAAGATCCACCGACTTGTCACCAACCTTGATCTGAATACGACCATCCTGAGGCACGCGCTTTTCAGCGATGCTCATGGAGCCGGTCATGATTTTCAGACGACTGATGATGGCTCCCTGAAGTTTCTTGGGAGGGCTTTTGACCTCCTGAAGACTGCCGTCGATGCGGAGCCGTACCCGTAGGCTTTTCTCCATGGGTTCGATGTGAATATCACTGGCCCTGTTGTTCTGGGCCTCGATGAGGAGACTGGAAACCAGCTTGATGATTGGCGCGTCGTCATTGCTGTCACCGCCTTCATCCTCGGCCAACGGATCAATCTCGGGTTCCTCTTCAAGAGGGTAGAGTTGATCCAGTTTCGAGGCGATCTGCTCCGGTGTGGCGCAGACAAATTCAACGGGACGTTTCAGGACAAAGCCCAGGCTGTCGAAGGCCTCAAAATCCATCGGATCGGCAATCGCCAGGACAAGGGTGCCTTCCTGTTCATGGACGGGGACCGTTTTGTAACGGCGTGCCATCTCGGTGGAGATGGTGTCGATGAGATCCGGATTTGGCGTGATCTTGGAAAGATCCACGAAGTCCATTCCGTTCTGGGAGGCCAGTGTTCGGGAGACATCCTCGCTGCTGATCGTACCCTCCCGGATCAATGTCTCCACCATGTTGACACCCGCCGTCCTATTGATGACATCCTCGGCTTGAGGGTGTGTTAACAGGCCGACATCCTTGAGGATTTCGATCACATAGTCGTCGTTTGCGGGCATTGTCCTGAGGGGAGAAAAGAAAGTTGAAGGAAGGTGATATATCCTCATCTTGATTCTGTCTGTCAACAGAACGCTAAGATATTGAGGAAAATTTCTTCCCCATGAATCGTATTGCAGTACCGATTGATCGGAAAGATTTTATCGGTGCAGGCCTCATAAATTTCTCCCCATTTGTCTCACATCACCCTATCGTCTGGCCTCTTAGACATGTCACGCTATCGCACTATCTTGATTTTTGGAGCCCCCGGAAGCGGGAAAGGAACACAGGGTAAGATCCTAGGCAAGACGCCCGGGTTCTACCATTGCGCCTGCGGTGATGTGTTTCGATCCCTCGACACCGCCACGGAACTGGGGGCCGCCTTTCTCGAATATTCCAGCAAGGGACAGCTTGTTCCCGATGAAATGACGGTGCGTCTCTGGCATGAATCGATTCGCAAAACTGCGGAATCCGGAAAATTCAAGCCTTCGCGCGACTATCTCATCCTCGACGGCATCCCCCGTAATGTCGCACAGGCAATCCTGATGGAAGAACACATCGAGGTGCGGCGTATTTTTCATCTCTCCTGCCCCGACCGCGATAAACTTGTTGCGCGTTTGAAAAAGAGGGCGCTTCGTGACAACCGTCTTGATGACGCGAACGAGGAGGTGATCCGTCAACGACTTGCCACCTATGACGCAGAGTCCAAGCCGATGCTCCAGCATTACAGCGGTGTCCCGCGTAATGACATCGATGCCTCGATGACTCCGCTGCAGGTCATCCATGAGATCATCAAGGGGCTGCTGGATGAGACAGCCTCCTCTCCGGAGCAATAAAAAAACTCCGCGCCAATGCGCATCCTCTTTGCCGGCACGGGAGACATCGGAATCCCCACACTCCGCTATCTAGCCTTTAACCAGACCCTTGTGGGAGTGCTGACCCAGCCCGACCGGCCAGCGGGCCGGCATCGTGAGTTGAAGGCTCCTGCCATCAAGGAAGAGTTGTTGTGCGTTGCTCCTCAACTCCCGCTGCTGCAACCCGAGTCTCCGAGAACTCCCGACGTGGCGGCCTGGGTGCAGGCACTCATGCCAGAGGTCATGGTGACGATGGCCTATGGTCGCATCCTTCCTCGTGCACTTCTTGATGCTCCCTCGGTGGCCTGTCTCAACATCCATGCTTCGCTGCTTCCTCGGCATCGCGGGGCTTCCCCCATCCAGGCGGCCGTCGCTTCGGGAGACAGGGAGAGCGGCATCACGATCATGTACATGGCGGAGGGGCTCGATACCGGGGATATCCTCCTTGAAAAAAGAATTTCCCTTCACCGCCGCGAAACCTCGGGTTCGCTTTCCGAGCGTTTGGCCGAATTGGCCCCGATCGCCCTGGCTGAGGCGCTTGATCTACTGGCTCTAGACAAGGCCCCGCGAATCGTTCAGGAACATGCTCTCGCCACCGTGACCGGAAAAATCACCCGGGAAGATTGTCTGTTGGACTGGAGTCGTTCCGCCGTCGATCTTGAGCGTACGATCCGTTCCCTTCAGCCTCGTCCGGGAGTCATCGCCACGCTGCCCCTTGCCTCCGGTGACACAATCCCCGTCAAGATTCATTCAGGTATTGTCGCCCGCCGCGCACAGGGGACTCCCGGAACGATCCTGCGTTCCGACGCGCGCGGAATCCTGGTTGCCTGCGGGGAGGGAGGGCTTCTTCTGGGAACAATCCAACCGGAGGGAAAGGGGCGGATGCATTCCAGCGCCTTTGCCCGGGGAACTGCATTGGCGCAGCTAGGCTAAGGAATCGCACATTGAATCCTGTAATGGCCTCAATGCGAATAAATCAGTGCTTCCTAAGGGAACCACTGATTTAATCTCATGAAGACTGCTGTAAACTATTTGCGTGTTTTCCAAGGCGCGAAGCGCAGTGGCAATACCCATGCGGTCTGGCCCAAGAGAGCAACGCAGGAAAACGGGCAAAGAGTAACAGCCCGAAGGGTTGCGACGATATGGGAACCGGAGGCTGTGTTGGCTTCGTGCTTACAGCCCGCAAGGGGATGCGCGCACGAAGCCGCCTTGCCTGCGGCCCATCTTACCGCAACAGTCTCAATGCGAATAAATCAGTGCTTCCCTACAAGCCCATCCTACGGTTTTATCAGTGACCATGCCCGATACAGCATCCAAGCCTAAATACAAAAGGATTGTCCTCAAGATTAGCGGTGAGGCCCTGAAGGAAGCAGGGAGTGCGGACAGTGTTTCACCCCAAATCGTGCAACGCATGGCTGCGGCCATTGCCGAAGTCCGCAACATGGGTGTGGAAATCGCCGTCGTTGTCGGAGGGGGGAATATCTGGCGTGGACTTGCCGCCAGCCACCGTGGAATGAACCGTGCCACAGCCGACTACATGGGCATGCTGGCCACGGTGATCAACGGCATGGCGCTCATGAGTGCTCTGGAAGATCTCGGCTATTCCACGCGCGTTCAGACGGCCATCCAGATGAACAACGTGGCCGAGCCGTTTATCGTGCGCAAGGCGATCAGCCACCTGGAGCATGGTCACATCGTGATTTTCGTGGCAGGTACGGGCAACCCCTTCTTCTCCACGGACACCACCGCTGCCCTGCGGGCCAATGAGGTCGGTGCCCAGATCATCTTGAAGGCGACCAAGGTGGATGGCATCTACGACAGTGATCCGAAAAAGAATCCCTCCGCCGTGCGCTACGAGACGCTGACCTACACGGAGGCCCTCACCAAGCGCCTCGAGGTCATGGATTCCACAGCCTTTTCCCTCTGCATGGACAATGCCATGCCGATCATCGTTTTTGACATGTCCAATCCCGAGAATATCCTGCGTGCCGTCCGTGGTGAAAAAGTCGGAACTCTCGTGATCGACGATAAACCAGCAAAATAAAAAATACCTATGAGCGCCGAAGAAGTCCTATTTGAAGCCGAAGCCGACATGGAGAAAGCCGTGGAATTCATGATGCATGAATTCGCCACCATTCGAACCGGGAAAGCATCCCCAGCGCTTGTTGAGAATATCGATGTCACCGCTTATGGAAGTAGCATGAAGCTCAAGCAGCTTGCGCTCATCACCTCTCCGGAGATCCGTCTGCTGGTCATCCAGCCCTTTGATGCCGGAACAGTCCAGGACATCCAGAAAGCAATTCTGGAAAGCAAAGTCGGTATCACCCCGGCTATTGACGGGAAACTCATCCGGTTGCGCATTCCCGAACTTTCCGAGGAGCGCCGCAAGGATCTCGTGCGGACGGTCAACAAACTCGCCGAGGAGGCCAGGGTCCGTATCCGTGCCTGTCGCCGTGAAGCCATGGACGGCGCCAAGAAGCTCGAGAAGGAGGGAAAAATCACCGAGGATGATCTGGAGCGCGCCGAGAAGGAGATCCAGAAAATCACCGACAAAAGCGTGGCTGACATCGACAAGCATGTCGTCCACAAAGATGCCGAACTGATGAAGGTCTAACGATTCCGCAGGCTCACTTCCTCATGAATTTTTTTCGCATCCTCAATCCTCTGATCTGCGCCCTCCTCCTTGTTGGGGAGGGTGTTGCAGCCACGGTACCGAGCAAACAACCATCGACCGTTGTCAATGCTGCTCCTGCCTTCGCCGGTGGAGCCAACACGGGGAAAAATATCACGCTCTCCTCGTTGCTCGGGAAGCCGGTCTTCCTGCTGATCGCTCCTTCTCCCCGCGATCGCACCTTCCGCAAGCAGTTGAAAGAATTTCACGGTTATTACGAGCGTCTGGCCGCCCAGGGAACCATCGCCTTCGCCGCCTTCACCGTGGAAGGGGGACGTGTCCCCTCCAACATACCCTTCGTTCTGGTCAATGATCCGGCAGCGACCGCCGCAGCCTATGATGTGCAGAGAGGCTTTGCCATCGCCGTGATCGGTCGGGACGGCAATCTGGATTGTCTCAGCACCAAGCCACTTCCCGGTTACCGCCTCCTTGACCTTGTGATGAACAATGCGGAGATGCAGCAGTTGCTACGTCGTTAATCAGCGTTTCCGGAATTTTGGGTTGCCCTCCGGATTTTTTGTCTGCTAAACCACGCGCAATGAATCTTATCAAATTTCCCCTGCTGCTGGCTGTCGCCCTCCTCTGTGTTGTCCCTCAGGCCAATGCCTACACGGCCAGCCAACTTGACAGAATGTCCCGAAAGGCCCTGCATAGACTCCTGAGCAGCAATGCCAAGGCCGAGGCCATTGCCGAGCGTGCGGTCGCCGTTTTGGTTTTTCCGAAAGTCATAAAGGGAGGCTTCATGGTCGGACTGCAGCGTGGTGACGGTGTCCTCTACAAGGATGGTGCGGTTGCCGGTTACTACAACACGACGGCTGCATCCTACGGCTATCAGGCAGGCATTCAGGAATTCTCCTACGCCCTTTTCTTCATGGATCATGATTCCCTGAAGTATCTGAAGAAGAGCGATGGTTTTGAACTCGGTGGTGCTCCTTCCTTGGTTGTCATGAACGAAGGAGGAAATGCAGGGATGTCCACCACAACCTTGCAAAAGGGCATCTGCGCCTTCTTCTTTGGGTCAAGAGGTATTATGGCCGGACTTGGTGTGCAGGGGACGAAGATAACCCGCTACTATCCCAGCGAATAGCTGGGGCTTGCGCTTTTGAGTTCTAGCGGCGTTGGCCCGCGCTTGCCGTAGGACTACTACGGCTGACGCTTGGCCGCCTTGCTACCTCCTCAAAATCGCTGCGCCCGTTCTTTCGGAAGCCTATAGCAGCATCAAAACCTCCTGCGCCTAATAAGAGAGTGCTACTATTCAATTTAGAGAGCCTTGCCGAGCCTCGGTAATGCGGATAATGGTCGGCCATGCACTCCGATGAGATAGGTGGATTTCACGAAATTCGCATGTATCGCCACTATTCTCTGTCGGAAGGACTTTTAGACAAACCCTTGTTCGTCTAATTCAAGTTAAGCGCTAAAATCCTCTACGCGTGAAAAATTATGGAACTTCCTGAGTATCGCATAGGAAACCTGACGGTCATCAAAGTGTGGGAACTTGACTTGGATGACTTCGCTGCGACGCAACTTCTGCCGGAGATCGAACCGGACACACTTGCAAGCGATCCCGCGGCGATGGATTCGCGAACCTACAATCGCGACACTGGAAAGGTGAAGCTCAGTGTCCATAGCTGGCTACTGCGCGGCGAAAACAAAACGATTCTGATCGATACCTGTGTCGGTAATGACAAAGATCGACCAACGCTCAAGACACTGGATCATCAGCACACGCCTTATCTTGCGCGACTTCGCTCCGCAGGGGTGCGGCCTGGAGAGATCGACTATATTCTGCTTACCCATTTGCACGCCGATCACGTCGGCTGGAACACGCAGCTAGTGGATGACCATTGGGTGCCCACCTTTCCGAATGCCACAATCGTCTGTTCCGGCTTGGAGTGGCGTTACGGCGCAGCGCTTGCCGCCAAGGACGACGCAGCGATTCAGTCAGCGCTGGCCGAGGCGAAGTTGGGCCAGCCGATTCGAACACCGGTGGATGGTGTCTTCCAAGACAGTCTGGCTCCGCTTGAGCAAACGGGCAGCCTGCGGCGGATTACCATTGATGGTAGCGAGGTGCTGGAGGGAATCCGGTTTCTTTCGGCACCGGGACACAGCATTGACCACGCAGCGATTGCGGTCTCCTCGCAAGGCGAGCACGCGATATTCGGTGGGGACATCGCGCATCATCCGCTGGAGATGTCTCAACCAGAATTAGTCTCGATGTTTTGCGAGTTCCCGGACGCGGCGCGATCTTCCCGACGCCGACTGCTCGACCGGGCGGCGGAGAGCGGCGTTCTCTTTTTTAGCAGCCACTTCCCCGCATCGTCCGTCGGCCGGGTTACTCGAAATGGAGGGAGCTATCGCTGGAGGTTTTTCGAAGATTAGTTCGCGAGTCTCCTGGTCGGCCCACGCGCCGAACCATGCGCTCCGGCAAACAGACTCTGAAGCCGACGTCTTTATCCTGAATTCATGTTTGATCTCCGCAGAGCGTGTCGCTGAGCTTGAGTTCGTTAGGTATCTTCAAGCGCATCTGTTGTTGTCAGATTTCGCACTTCTGTTATGGAAAGAGCCATGGCTCCTATCGCAATCCATACACTAGAGACAATCGCTATTGTCGTGGCTGGAACGATGACAGGTAACGAAATCGCCATAGGGGTTTTCGTTCATCCACGTCTCAGTCGCCTTGACGATGCGGTGCATGTTCGAGCGGTTCAGACCTTGGCAGTTGCCCAGGGAGCGGCGATGCCATTTTGGTATGCGTTGACTTGCCTATTGAGCCTCGCCACGACTTTCTTCGCACAATCGACATGGGACACGCCTCGATGGCTGGCGCTTGGCGCGACCGCACTCTTCATCGCGATGAGTATTTACTCCGTGCTTTTACCCGTCCCTATTAACAATCAAGTGGCCCGTTGGCAGCCAGATTCACTGCCGGGCAATTGGCGTGAGTTGCGCAATCGTTGGGACATGCTTCATGCCATCCGTGTCGGCTTTTTAGTTGTCGCCTTAGTCCTTCTTGTCACTTCTTGTGTGATCTAACCGATCATTGGAGCGAATACCATTTGGACTGCAGGGGGCAGTCGAGCATGGTGACGATCACGGTTCGGCCCATTACCCCCAAGAAGCTGCATCTCCTAAAACTGCATCAATACGGAGCTGATGCGACGCCCCAGCCCCAGTCGGATCCCTCACCCCAGGCATTGTAATCGGCGTTGTCCATGTTCACCTGGGCATCGAGGAGTTTCTCGTCGATCTTTTGCTGCTTGAGCTTGAGCGCCCGGTACTGCTGATACTGGGCTGGACTGCCGACAAAGAAGATGTTTCGTGACTTATCGGCAAAGACGTACACTGTTCCCTTTTTCCCGTTCATCGGGACGACCTTGCTCGACTTGATCGCATGCAATCTGGCGATCTGGGCAGGCGTGGTTGCAGGGATTGTCCTGAACCCTGCAGAGGTGAGGAGCGTCCTTTTCTCAGGGAGATTGGAACAGGCTGAGAGGATCATGAGTGTCGCGCTGAGAACGAGAAAACGGGAGATTGAGGGATTCATGAGTGTGTCGCGGTATTAAAATTCAGGGCTCCAGAGCGGTGAGTCAAGACCGCCCCACGCATTCCATTCCGCCGAGGAATCGGCATTGAGATCAGTCGTGGCTGCCTTGTCCTCGGAGAGCTGACGCTGGAGACGGAGTTGCTTGTAGGCCTGATACTCCGATTGGTTGCCGATCAGGAGGTGATTCTGCTTTGCGTCAGCGAGTACAAAAAGTGTCTGACCATGTTTCCTAACAGGAACAATTCTTCCCTGCGGTAGCGACTTCAGATGAGCTGTCTGCTGCGCTGTGGTGGGGGAAACAGTTCGGAATCCCACCGCTGTCAGCAGTTGCTCCTTTTTTTGCAGCGAATGACACCCTGAGAGCAGCAGCATCAGGGAAAAGGCAAAGGCAAAGGCAAAGGCAAGAGTGAGGGGGAGTTTCGTCATGAGAGATGCTTTCTTTTAATACCCGCGTGACGCGAGAAAAAAGACAAATCCAGCAAACCCTATGCAATAATACCCGAACCAGGCCCAGTGACCCTTTTCCAACCAGCTTGAGAGCAGCCGCAGGGCAAGAATGCCAGCGATGAAGGAACCGAGCATTCCGAAGAGACCTGGCCCCAGCAGATGAACCAATTGAAGATGGGTGAGATGCTGGGCAGGGGCTGATCCAGCATGAGATTTCACCAATCGAAGCAGCTCCTTGGCGATAGCCGGGGGAGTGATGACGACGGCAAGAGCGAAACTGAACTCCTCGACGCGCTGGCGATTGATGCCGAGCAGCACGCCGGTTGAGATCGTGGTTCCGGAACGGGAGAGTCCGCGAAAGGGGAGACAGAGACCCTGGGAGACTCCGATCCAGAAGGAGGAGGCAAGATCAAGCGAGCGTGACCCGTTATCCTTGCGAAGCAGTCCCGTGATCAGGATCAGGATACCGACAGCCAATAGGGCGCCTCCTATCAGCGGAAGATGACCGAACAGATCCTCGATCTCATCGTGGGAGGTGCCTCGCATGAAGATTTTCTCGATCAATACTTTGAGAACTCCAAAGACAATCAGCGTGGCGACAGTGGCAAGCCCTACATGGACGATGGTTCGCTTGAAACTTGCAGCGCTGACAAAAAACGTGTTCCGCCAGGCTTTCCAGAAATAGGCGATCACCGCCACCATCGTGCCGGTGTGAAGCATGACGAGCAGGAACGTCATGGCTGGAGTCGCAGGATCAAGGCCGATCAGTTTCTCCGCGACGATGACATGGGCTGAGCTGGAGACGGGAAGGAGTTCGGCGGCACCCTGCACGAGGCCGAGCAGGAGAATCTGAAGCAATGTGGGTTCCATAGGATGTTGCGGGAGTTAAGATGGTTGGCAGGGCTTTGGCAATCTCCCGTAGCACGATCGTGGACCGGTAATATCAGGATTTTTTGGAAAATCCTGTCGAGAGCGTTGTGAGCACCATGACCCAGAAAGATTGGGCGACAATGAAGAAGGGGACTCCGAGTGCGGCGGGAAGTGAATAGATGATGCAGATGAGCGGGATCCAGACCATCCAGTTGGCCACGAGCACCGGGAAGATTTTCAGGGCATAAAAGCGAACAGGGGTGTGATCGCGGAATCCATGCAAGGTGAAGCCGTGATCCTTCCAGAGCAGGATGCAGACCACTTGGGGCACGGCCAGGGTCGGGCAGTAGATGAAGGCGTCCACCATCACTTTTTTGATGATCACCGCCGCGCAGTCCGAGGGGCCGAAGAGCAGGTATTGAAGGCGATAGAAGAGATCCACCTGCATGCCGACAAGTCCCCAGAGGGGAATGGAAAAAAGGAGTCTGGCCCCGAGAGAAGGACCAATCTCTTTTTGGATGGATTGTGGAAGAAGCAGTCGGAGTGCTTCCGGCAACAGAGCCGAGGCAAACGAGGTCCCAAAAAAAGAGAAGAGAAGCCCCCAGTGGGAACGTATCTCTGCCAGTACTTCAAAGGCATGGCGTGCGGTACTATTCCAGAGATAGGCGGCCGCCATGAGGGCCATAAGTGACTGAAGAAGCAGCCCGGGCACAAGATTGGCACGCAGGGCCTTAATGGCTTCTCTCAACGCGCGTTGGATCAGGGACTGATGCTCGGAAGCGGTCACCGGCCTTCTTATTGCTGACAGGCACCCTCAACCATCGCATCGAAGGTGGGCGTGCTCTCCTTCACGAGTTTTTCAGGGCCGGTCATCTTGATGAAGAGATCACCTTCGCTTTCGTTTTCCAAAATGGCTCCGCGCAGTGCCATGTCAGGCTTGGTTTCCGATAATCCATCCATCGTGCCTGCAGAGTAGGAACCATGGGCGGAAACAAAGGTTACCGGGACTCCATGAATGGTTCGGACTTCCGTGACAGCCTGGACAGGCGAGCCGTCGGGAGAGCTGAATTGTTTGGCCCAACGCTCGACATTGGCCTGAACGCTTCCTCCTTGACCGGCACCGAAGAAGAAGAACGAGACGTCAGCCGTTTGGGGCTGATTGTTTTGCACAGAGGTAATCGCCAATTGGACTTTCCTCATGGCCGAGGAGGAAATCACCCATGCCCATGTAGGAGGGCGGGTGAAGGAAAATGCTCCTACGGAAAAACTCACAGGAGAGGGGGAGGCATGGCAAAGGGTGACGGTGGGCGTGGCCAATGCCAAAATTAGGGTAAGGAAAAGGGCGGTCGGGCGCATTAGGGCAGTCAATGGTGAAAAGAGGCTTGTTAAGGAAGCGGTTCCAAGCAAAAGAGCCTCCCGAAAGGGAGGCTCTTTGCAAAGGGGAAACACAAAACTGCTTCCGCAGTAGAATGGTGGATTAACGCTTGGAGAACTGGAAGCGCTTGCGGGCACCAGGGCGACCTGGCTTCTTACGCTCACGCATCCGGGGATCGCGAGTCAAAAGACTCTCGACCTTGAGGGCGGCGCGATGCTCGGGGTTGAATTCGTTGAGAGCGCGAGCGATGGCGAGGCTGAGTGCACCAGCCTGACCCTGAAGTCCACCACCTGTGGTCTTGGCCTCGACGTCGTAGCTCTTCATGGCATTGACCGCCTCAAAAGGCTTCAGAACGGTGTTCTGCTGGGAAACGGTTGGAAAATAATCGTCGAAGCTGCGTCCGTTCACGCGGATCTTGCCGGTGCCGGTGACGATGTGGACGCGGGCTACTGCCGTTTTACGGCGACCCGTTGTTGCGGTTGATTCGGAGGCTGGTGTTGCGGTGGCCATGGTAGATTACTTGACGGGCTGTGGGTTCTGGGCGACGTGGGGATGTTCCGGACCACGATAGACCTTCAGCTTGCCATAGATCGTGCTGCCAAGACGGTTGTGAGGGATCATTCCCTTGACGGCGCGTTCAATAAGAAGTTCGGGACGGCGCTCACGGCGCTGACGGAACGTCTCGGATTTGTGTCCGCCGACGAAACCGGAGAAACTCATGTAGGTCTTCTGAGTCTCCTTTTTACCGCCGATCTGGATGTCCGCCGCATTGATGACGACGACGAAATCACCGGTGTCAACATGGGGGGTGAAAATGGCCTTGTGCTTGCCACGAAGCAGATTGGCTGCCTGCACGGCGACATGGCCGAGGTGCTGGTTTTTGGCATCGATCACCCACCAGTGGCGTTTTACCTCGGCGGCTTTAGCGGAAAAAGTACTCATTAGGAATTCGGGAAAGGTTGGAGAATGTAAGAAATCAACGGGCTTCTGTCAAAGAAGAAAGTGGTTTTTTTTAGTTGGGCAATCTTAGGATTTTGCCAAAACCTGTTTTCTCTCGCCAGAAATGAAGGTGACTTTAATTTACTTCAATGGTGCAGAACATGACTGTCAGTTTCCTGGGGACAGGTTCCGGGGCTCCCACGGCCGACCGGTTTTTTTCCAGCACAATTCTTCATCTTGCAGAACGTCATCTGCTTGTGGATGCAGGTGAACCGTGTGTTCATTTGCTCAAGGACCGTGGGGATGTTCTTCAGGAAACAAGCACAATTTTGATCACTCATGGTCATGTCGATCATATCGGGGGACTGCCGGCCCTGCTTCAGGGGTGCAAGCTCTCGGGGCGTTCAGCGCTGCTTGAGGTCTATCTTCCCGAGGAGATGATCGCTCCCCTACGCGCCTGGATTAGCGCACTCTATCTGCCGGAGGAAGGACTTGGATTTCCAGTGAACTGGATTGGATGGAAAAACGGTGTGCAGAGCGACTTGGGCGACGAAATCACCGTTACCGCCCATCGCAACGGCCATCTGGACAGCTGTTATCGACAACGTCCCGGAGCCGATTCTTCGCGCCCCTGCGATTCCTACTCACTGGAGGTCGAGTCAGGTGATTGCCGGGTGATATTCAGCGGCGATCTTGCCTCCCCTCAGGAGCTAAGCCCGTTTCTGGATCGTCCGATCCAGCTTCTGATCACCGAACTTGCCCATTTTACTCTCGGCGAACTGGCTGACGCTCTCCAGAATGCTTCCGTTGAAACGCTCTGTCTGGTGCATCTTGCGGATGAGTATGCCGGAGAACGTTCTGAAGTGAAGATGCAGATGGAGGAACTGCTCCCGAAAATTAACGATGTCATCCTGCCGGAGGACGGAGAGGTTCTGGATTTTTAAAAAAATCTAAAATTCCCGGTTGCCTGGGAGGCCGCCGGGATGGCCCTGTGCATCGACCTGGATCACTGGAAGGGGAATCCTCAAGCGGATTTCGTCATCGATCTGGATCTCAACATGGTAGGTGCCGTATTTTTGAAACTGCACGCCGCCGAAAAAATGGACATTGGTGGCGTGGGAGTTGAGATCGGCGAGCGTGAACGGAATTTCCGCCTGGGCAATGGCCTGGTCTTCCTCGGGATCGTAGATGAGGCATTTCTGGACGAAGTCACCACTGCCGCCACACCAGCGTGTCCAGAGGCAAAGTTTGAAAAAACCAATGGGAAGATTGGGGGTCGGGATCGCTCCGAGCACGCCGACTAATGTCTGCTGGCCGCTGATTTCTGCTCTCACGTCCTCGCAGAGAATGGCAGCCTGAAGATCGGGAAGAATGAAATCGTCGCTCATGAAGACTCAATCGTGCCGTAGCCTCCCGGTATTGGCAACCTTGAGATAATCCCGAACTTCGAAGCTGATCAGAGCGATTTGACACAATCTCCTGACCGCTAAGGAGTCTTGTCAATCCTCGCCTGTATCAAAGGATACGCCCTCGAATCTCCGCAACTCCTATCGGCCAGTACCTTGCGCCAACTCATCACTGTCAGCTTCGAAGTTCGAGATGATTGATCCTGCTGGCACACACCGCGTTCGCTACAATAGAATACCCCGATGTCCTCCATCACCTCTTTTGCTCCCGGGCGCGTAGAACTTCTCGGCAATCACACCGATTACAACGAGGGATTTGTTCTCTCGGCCTCGATTCCCTATGGAATCCGTGCCACCGGATCGCTTCGGGATGACGGTGTCATCTGTCTCTCCACGCAGATGGGGGAGTGGCTTCATTTTGAAGTGGCTGCCGATGCACCCTTTGTCCGTCGCGGGGAGTGGACCGATTATCCGCTGGGTGTGGTTGGCGCATTGCGTGAAGCTGGAATTACCGTCGGTGGTTTCACTGCCGAATATGTCAGCGATTTGCCACCCGGAGCCGGGCTTTCAAGCTCCGCCGCCATGGAGGTTTCCACGATCATCCTCCTGGAAAAGCTGCTCGGAATTTCCCTTCCAGGGATTGAGCTGGCAAAGCTTTGCCGCCGCGCCGAGAACGAGTATGTCGGCGTGCAGTGCGGTATTCTGGACCAGGTTTCGAGTCTTTTTGGAAAACAGGATCATGCGATCTTCCTTGATTGCAGGAAGACGAAGGTGGAGACCATTTCCTTTCCCCATGATGTCTGCCTGCTGCTGATCCAGAGCGGTGTTCCCCATGCCCTGGTCGGGGGGGAATACAATGAACGCCGCGAGCATTGCTTTGCCGCCGCCAAGCATCTCGGAGTTCCCTTCCTGCGCGATGCCTCGTCGGATCTTCTTGCGGCCAGTCCACTTCCCGATCTGGAGAGACGTCGTGCCGCCCATGTCATCGGGGAGAATGAACGGGTCCTTCAGACGGTTGAACTGCTAGAGAGCGGTGATGTTGCCGCTGTGGGGCGTCTGATGAGTGCCTCGCACGAAAGCTCCCGTGTGAATTTTGAAAACAGCACCCCCTCGCTTGATCTTCTGGTCTCCCTCGCGAGAGCAACGGCGGGTGTCTATGGTGCCCGCCTGACCGGAGGCGGATTTGGGGGGGCGATTGTGGCCCTTGTTTCCCGTGATGCTGCCGATGCCGCGGGAGCATCGATCGCTGCTGAGTATGAACGCAGAAGTGGCCATCATGCCAAGGTGCTCAAGTGCGACCTCGCCGACGGAGCCTTGGTGCTCAATGGCTGATTGAGGCCAAAGGCCGTAGGTTTTTAGGCTGAAGACTTTTAGGTCGGACGACCGAGAAAAGAAATTTCGCGCAGAGGCGCAGGGACGCAGCGAAGGGAAAACCAGAAATCAGAAATTCTGAAGTAATTCAGTCCTCAATCTATGAGCTCTCCGCTTGCTTCCTTTTCATGAGTTCCAGATTATTCCCTTTCTTCTCTCAGCGGCTCTGCGCCTCTGCACGACAATCTTTAGTCTCTCCAAATTCAGAACTTACAGCCTACCTTCAGTCTTAACCTCTATCTCCCGCTCATGATTTACCTCGATCACAACGCAACCACTCCGTTGTGTGATGCGGCGCGTGAGGCAATGCTTCCCTGGCTCTCCGGACTGACCGGAAATCCCTCGAGCATCCATGCTCCTGGGCGGCGGGCGCGCGCCGTGATGGATGCCTCCCGTGACCGGATTGCCGCGTTGCTGGGGGCAAAATCTCACGAGATTATTTTTACAGGTGGTGGAACGGAGGGATGTAATCTCGCTCTTGCCGGATTAGCCCGTCGTCATCGCACCCCGAAGAGACATCACCTGGTGATGGCAGCCACGGAACACCACGCCGTCCTTCACTCCATGCGCTCGCTGGCGAAGAGGGAGGGGTTTGATCTGACCGAGGTTCCCGTCGGGCGCAATGGCCTGATCGACCTTGGAGTCTTTATCTCGGCTCTCCGTCCGGAAACCCTGCTGGTCTCCGTGATGATTGCCAATAATGAGACGGGTGTCATTCAGCCTATCAAAGAACTCGCCACGCTCTGCCGTGAACGGGGGATTTTGTTTCACACGGATGGCGTTCAGGCCTTCGGAAAAATTCCCTGTCATCCTCACGATCTCGGCGTGGATGCTCTCTCGGTGACCGCTCATAAATTCTACGGTCCTCCGGGTGCTGGTTTTCTCTGGCTTCGTTCCGGTGTTTCCATCGACGCAATCCAGCATGGGGGATATCATGAGAACGAACGGCGTCCTGGAACCGAGAATGTGGCTGCGATCGCCGGAATGGCTGCCGCCGCCGAGGCTGCCCTCCTCGAAGTCCGTGAAGGTCTGGAAGCTGCGAGACAGTCCTCCCTTCGTGATCGGCTCTGGCAGGGGATTGCAGCGCTTGATCCCACCGCTCTCTGGAATGCCCGGGAAGCGCCCCTGATCGCCAACACCCTGAATGTCAGTTTCCCCGGTTGTGACGGTGAGACGCTGCTCATGGCGCTTGATCTGGAAGGTGTCGCCGCCTCCAGTGGATCAGCCTGCATGGTCGGCTCCATCCAGCCTTCCCACGTGCTTCTCGCCATGAGTGTTGAGGAGGAGACCGCACTGGCGACCGTTCGCTTTTCACTGGGTCATCAAACGGATGAGCAGGAGATTGACGCCACCTTGATGGCCCTGACCCGGGTATTGGGACGTCAAAAACGGCCATGATCGGGAGGCTGCGGCTCTTCTTTGGAGGGGAGGCGAAGATTAGTTCACCTCCTGTGGTTCGTCGCAGGAGTTCCAAATATCGTGATCCCGATCTGGAAAAGCGGGCAAAGGAGGTGATCCATTCCCTGGCTCCAGAACTTTCCTCCCGACTTCTCATTGGTTGGAATCCCCGTATGAGGACGACCGCCGGTGTGGCCATCGCGGCCCGCTGGGAGATCTGGCTTAATCCTGCGTTGCGCGAGGTTTCCCAGGTGGAGATTGAGAGGACACTCCTCCATGAGTTGGCCCATCTGCTGGCTCAATTCAGGTGTGGTCGCCGTCGCCTGCAACCTCATGGCGCGGAGTGGAGGCAGGCTTGTTGTGATCTCGGTATTGCCAACGAAAGCAGGACCCATCAGTTGCCGTTTCCAGGGCGTAAATTGAAACGCCGTTACCGCTTGAGCTGTCCTGTCTGTGGTGAGAGCCATGAACGTGTCCGCATGCCCAAGCGCCGCGTCGCCTGTCTTGCCTGCTGTCGCCGCCATCAAGGCGGGGTTTATCACGAGCGTTTCCGTCTGGTAGTGCAGAAGATTTTGTAAGGCGGCTTTGAATGATTATGAAAAATGCAATTGAGGAGAGAACTCCCGCAGAGGCGCTGAGACGCAGAGAAGGGTGATGGGATTTGTATCGGAAAAAAGCGTGATGAGATTGACTCCAATAAAAATGGAATCCCTTCGTTTCTTGGCATTCTCTCTGCGTCTCTGCGCGAAAATCTGCTCCCTCTTCACTCAGAGACACTTTGAGTTTCAAGGAATATCGCCGAAGTAATGCTTGCGCAGGGTTTCCGTGAAACCTGATTCCTGCTGTTTGAGAAGAGAACGGTTGATCTCGGGCTCCAGCGTGCTGCCGATGGGAAGAGCCAAACCATACCCCTTTTTCATGAAAATCGGCCCGACTTCAGTGATCGGTAGTTCAGGATGCGCATTGTCATACCACTGGAGCGTCATTGCATCGCCGATAATGGCATCGATCTGGTGATGCACCAGGGCCTGAACGGCGTCGGGCAGACTGGTATAGAGTGACGTGTAGAGATTCTGTTCCTCGCAGAAGTGCTGTGCAAGCGTGCCCGAGACCGTCCCGACATGATGTCCGGGCAGATCCTGTGGGCCATTGATGATCCCCTGAAGTCGGTTGACCGTCATGACGCTGGTGACCGAGGAGGTGATATAGGCCACGACGGCGACGCCGCAGACAAGCCAGATGGCGGCCAGGATTTTTCCGATAGGCCCGGGAAGCGGCTTGTGAGTGCTCTTTCCGGTCATCGAAATCGACATGATGTGGTAGAAGGATTCGGCCAGTCCGTCTGCCCAGCCTTCGTGAAATTCCTTGTTCCACTTCCGCTCGCCGAGGGTGAGCACGATGGTGCCGAGCAGGATGGTGCAGAAACCAAAGGCAAAGATCTTGAGGTGCCCGCTGTCGCGGAGACCGTTCCAGAGCCGCTGCCAGGAGGCTTCGCGGTTTTCATCCACCATGATCTGCATTCCTCCCTGCATGAAGGGTTGTGAAAAATCGACCTTCTGGATCCGCTCCCCAGTGATGGAGAGATTGCCGAGCCCCACATCGACCTGTTTCAGGGAAGTTGCATCCAGTAGCTTGTCGATACTGTTAAAGGGGACAAGCTCGAAGGGTTGGTTGAGATCGGCGGCGATCGCTTTCCAGAGGTCGACACAGAAACCGCCATATTGATCCTGAGTTTTGAAGGCAAAAGGCTGCACGATAAAGACACCGACAAGGAGCTTTCTGTGCGTCGGGAGGGAAGCGTCTGCCAGCGCAGGTGTCGGAGAAGGGGTGGCAGCTGTCTGTGCAAATACGGAGCCGAGCGTTAAAAGCAGTACCGCCTGGAGGAAAAGGAATGGGCGCTTCATAAAAGGACTGAAAACGAGATACATCCGCCCAGAAATTCCCAAAAGAAAAAATGAAGCACTTCCGTTAAAAGACACTTCCACTTTTTAGCAATTTCTATTGAATCGGCATTCCCGACTTTTCCCCCTATGGCCGAGCATACCGAATCCAACATCGAATCCCATCTCGTCGAAAACCGTGTGTTCAAACCGGCTCCGACTTTTTCCAAGAAGGCCCGCATCGGCAGCATGGCCGAGTACAAAAGGCTCCACGCCGAGTCCATCAACAAACCGGACAAATTCTGGTCCCGCGAGGCCAAGGAACTTCATTGGTTCAAGAAATGGGGCAAGGTTCTGGACTGGAAGATCCCGTATGCCAAGTGGTTTGTCGGGGGGAAAATCAATGCCGCGCAGAACTGCCTGGATCGTCATCTTGACACTCCTCGGGCCAACAAGGCGGCGATCATCTGGGAGGGAGAGCCGGGAGAAAAACGTGTCCTGACCTACCGTCAGTTGCACCGGGAAGTTTGTAAATTTGCCAATGTCCTCAAGCGTAACGACGTGAAGAAGGGGGATCGTGTCCTTATCTACATGCCGCTGATTCCCGAGGCTTCCATTGCGATGCTTGCCTGCGCCCGCATCGGAGCCGTCCATTCCGTCGTCTTCGGAGGATTCAGTGCCGAGAGTATCAAGGACCGCATCGCCGACAGCGGAGCCAAGGTGGTTGTCACCGCCGATGGCGGCTATCGCCGAGGGCAGTTCGTCACGCTCAAGCAGAATGTCGACCACGCGCTGAAGGATAGCGATGCCGTCCGGCGTGTCATCGTCTTCCGCCGGGCCAACATCGACATTCATATTGAGGAGGGACGCGATGTCTGGTGGCACCGTGAAATGGAGTATGTGACTGCGGATTGTCCCGCCGAGCCGCTCGACAGTGAGCACCCGCTCTTCATCCTCTACACC
>DKEN01000028.1:18651-20330 GCA_002452515.1 Spartobacteria bacterium UBA6821
CATGTACGAGGGGGCGCCGAACTGGCCCGAACCCGATCGTTTCTGGAAAATCATCGCCGAATACGGCGTCACCATCTTCTATACGGCTCCGACCGCGATCCGTGCGTTCATGAAATGGGGGGATGAACATCCCGCCCGTCATGATCTCTCCTCCCTGCGACTGCTCGGTACGGTTGGAGAACCGATCAACCCGGAGGCCTGGATGTNNACCTGGTGGCAGACCGAGACGGGTGCGCACATGATCACCCCGCTCCCTGGAGCGACTCCCTGCAAACCCGGCACGGCGACGCTTCCCTTTTTTGGTATTGATGCCGCCATTGTCGATGATCATGGCAATGAAGTACCGCATGGTGAGGGGGGCAAGCTGGTCATTCGCAAGCCCTGGCCTTCCATGCTGCGTGGTATTTACGGGGATAAAACCCGCTATCGTCAGCAATACTGGAGCGAGATCAAAGGGGCCTACTTCACGGGCGATGGAGCTCGTCGTGACAAACAGGGGAATTTCTGGATCGTTGGCCGCATCGATGATGTGCTCAATGTCGCCGGCCACCGGCTTGGCACCGCTGAGTTGGAGAGCGCCATGGTCAGCCATCCTGCTGTAGCCGAGGCTGCCGTCGTCGGTCGTCCCGACGAGATCAAGGGACAGGGCATTGTCGCCTTTGTCGTCCTTCGTTCCGGTCATGCACCGAGCGACAAACTCAAGGAACAGATCCGAAAGCATGTCAGCGACTCCATCGGTCCGATCGCCAAGCCCGATGAAATCCGCTTTGCCGAAATGCTTCCAAAGACCCGCAGTGGCAAAATCATGCGACGCCTGCTCAAACAGGTAGCCGGAGGACATTCCCTCACCGGGGATACTTCGACGCTGGAGGATCTTTCGGTGCTGACTAAGCTTAGCAAAAGAGAAGAATAGCGGCTGGGGGGCTTGCGAGATTGGCAGAGAATAGCGTTGCTGCTTGCTAGGCATTGACTCGGGCGTTCCCACGCCACTCTGAATTCCGACCTCTTTACCTTCAGCTTTCAAGTTTCATCCTTCGACTTTCCGCCTCCCCATCCCATCCCCATGACCTCCCGAGAACAAGCCCGTAAAATTGTCGATTACGAGGCGCGGCGCGATGCGAATGGACACATCAAGGTTTATCATCTTCCTTCGGGAGACGGCGGCGGTTCCCGTGAGGTGGCAGGCATCAACGACCGCTACCATCCCGAGGCACTCGATCGGATCGAGGCACTTCTTGCCGAAGGACGCTACGAGGAGGCCGAAGATGTAGCGGCAGCCCACATTGAGCAGTATACCGATTCGGTGGCGATGCTCTCCACCGTGCCCGCCATTCAATTTGCGCTGAGGGATGCAGCCTTCAATCGTGGCCCCACCGGGGCAATCCGCATCCTCCAGGATGCACTTGGACTCACGGTTGATGGCGTGGCTGGGCTTCAAACCCGCGCAGCCTTGGCCGAAGCTGAAAAAGATCCAGAAGCGTTTCTTCAGGAATTCCGAGCCGCGCGCGAACGCTACGAACGCCGCACCCGCGACGAAACCTCCCAATTCTGGACCGGCCTCAACAATCGGTGGGATCAGCAGTTGAGCGACAGCCTCTCAATGCTCGTGTAGGTGCTTGGGATATTCGCGGAGAACTGCGTTGGACTGCGGTTGAAGGCATTGAACTCGGGCGTGCCCA
>DKEN01000016.1 GCA_002452515.1 Spartobacteria bacterium UBA6821
GCCGAATTGGAATGATTTCTGCTTTCACAAGGGATACCCTCATTCACTGCCTTCTCTACTTTACGAGTTAAGCGTGGGAGAGGGGTCGAGAGAGTCACACCACAAACAACCCTACCAACCCTACTTATGAGTAAGAAATTTCGTGCCGGAGTCCTCTTCGGTGAAGAGGTCAAGGAACTGATGGATTATGCAAAGGCAAATGAGTTTGCCCTCCCTGCGGTCAATTGTATCAGCACCAGTACTGTTAATGCGACCCTGGCTGCAGCCCGCGAGATCAACTCACCAACAATGGTTCAGTTCTCCAACGGCGGTGCCCATTTCTTCATCGGTAAGGGCATCACCAAGGAAGGTCAGACTGGCTCCATCCTCGGTGGCATCGCCGGAGCGCACTATGTGGATGCGGCGGCAAAGGCTTACGGTGTTCCCGTTATTCTGAATACCGACCATTGTGCGAAAAAGCTTCTTCCCTGGGTGGACGGCTTACTGGCTGCCAGCGAGGAGCAGTTCGCCAAGACCGGGAAGCCTCTTTATAGCTCACACATGCTGGATCTCTCCGAGGAGCCGTTGGATGAGAATCTGGAGATCTGCGCAAAGTATTTCGAGCGGATGACCAAGATGGGCATGACACTCGAGATCGAACTCGGCGTGACTGGCGGGGAAGAGGATGGTGTGGACAACTCCGGCATCGAGGAATCCAAACTCTACACGCAGCCCGAGGAGGTAGCCCAAGCCTTCACCACCCTCGGCAAAATCAGCCCGAACTTCACCATAGCCGCCGCTTTCGGGAACGTTCATGGGGTTTATAAGCCTGGCAATGTAAAACTGAAGCCTTCGATCCTGAAGGATTCCCAAGACTACATTGAGAAACACCTCGGAACAGGACCCAAGCCGGTGAATTTTGTTTTCCATGGCGGTTCCGGTTCAACCCGTGAGGAAATCCGCGAGGCGCTCGGCTATGGAGCCATCAAGATGAACCTCGACACCGATCTGCAGTGGGCCTTCTGGGACGGCATCCGTGCCTATGAGGCAAAGAATCATGATTATCTTCAAGGCCAGATCGGTAATCCCACCGGTCCCGATTCGCCTAACAAGAAAATCTACGATCCCCGTATCTGGGTGGGAGCCGCCGAGGACTCCTTCACGAAGCGTCTCCTCGCTTCCTTTGAAGATCTCAACTGCGTCAACCGCTTGGCCTGAGAACGCCCCACAAATCTAAGAGCCAGTTCTTCAATAAAAGCCCCGCCTTGAGAAGGGGGGGCTTTTATTTTTCGGTGAATCTGTGCATTCAGGCCGCAAACTGCACTGGAGAGCCTCCGACGGGCTGTGCTGAACGGAGTTTGGCGACGACTCGTGGGATGATTTCCAGGGCGCGATCGATCTCCTCTTCCGTCGTGGTGCGTCCGAACGAGAAGCGCAGGCTGGCACAGGCCTCATCACGGGTGACGCCCATTGCGGTAAGGACATGGGAGGGGTTGATCGAGCCGCTGCTGCATGCCGATCCGGCGGAGCAGCATAGCCCTTCCTGATCAAAGAGGAGGAGTGCTGACTCTGCCTCGATGCCCGAGAAGGTAAGATTGCTGGTGTTGGGAAGGCGTGGTTCTGCGGCCCCATTGCGGCGGACTCCCTGAATCGTGGAGAGCAAAGTCTGTTCGAAGCGGTCGCGGAGCGCGGCGATGTGCTCAGGAGCTGTGAGGAGGGCTGCCGTGGCAAGTTCGGCGGCTTTGCCGAAGGCCACGATGGAGGCGACATTCTGGGTGCCGCCGCGACGGGTTTCCTCTTGGCTGCCACGTAGAAGAGGGGTGTATCGGGCCTTGCGGTTCAAATAGAGGGCACCGATCCCTTTGGGAGCATAAAGCTTGTGGGCGGAGAGGGAGACATACTGGGCTCCAAGGGTTTCGAGATTGATAGGAACCTTCCCTGCGGCCTGCACGGCATCAAGGTGGAGCGGCACCTTCTTGCGCTTGGTGATGGCGGCGATTTCCTCGACAGGAAAGAGGATGCCGGTTTCGTTGTTGGCCCAGAGGAGCGAGACCACCGCAGTTTCGGAGGTGATGGCTGCTTCTAGCTTAGTCACATCGAGTTTTCCCTGTGCATCAACGGGGAGCCAGGTGATTTCATAGCCACGGGTGGCCAGGTATTCACAGAGTTTAATGGTGGCGCTGTGCTCAACCGTTGAGGTGATGACGTGGCGTTTGTCCGGATCGATGGCGAGTGCGGAGAGGATGGCCGTATTGGTCGCCTCCGTGCCGCAGCTATTGAAGATGATTTCGGAGGGCTGTGCTCCCACAAGGGTCGCAACCTGCTCCCGGGCTTTGGTGAGAGCAGCGGCTGCGCGACGACCCAATCCATAGATGCTGGAGGGGTTGCCAAACTCATTCCGCAGCCATGGCAGCATTGCATCGCACACCAAAGGATCAATCGGGGTGGTGGCGTTGTGATCGAGATAAAGTAGGTCTGACATGGCGGTAATGAAGTACTACTGGATTTTTAAAAGACTCTGTGTCCTCTGGCAATGCAGGGATGGAATTATGACAGGGAAGGTAAGGCAGAGGAGGGATGAAACTTGAAATTTGAAATCTGAGGATAGGGAATCCAAGGGAGGTCAGATTGGAATAAGTCGGGGGTTCGGCAGTCTTTCCATCATTTTTACTTCGGCAAGTGTTCCCGGCAATATTCATGGCCAGTGGCCGCGACTCGGAAATCGAGATCCGGATGAGTGACTTCCGTGCGCCCGCAGGCCTCGCAACGGTGGAGTGTTTCGGGGAGTTCTTCCTTTGATTTACGAGGAACAAGAGCAGGGAGGCGGACAGCCCCCCCCTTTAGGAATGGGAAATGGGCCAGCAGATCGCGGTGAAAGAAGAAAAAGAAATTAAGGAAGGCTGCGGCGAGTGTGGCCGCGACGACAGGAGGTTCTCCCAGTGAGGAGAAGATCATCAGTATGGCACTGATGAGGGCCAGCCAGGCAATCCGCATGGGGATGACAAAGAAAAGCAAAACCGTGAAATCCGGATAAACGGTTGCGTAGGCGAGGAGGAGGGAGAGGTTGAGAAATGTATTCGCACGAGCCAGAGTGATGCCGTATCCACTGAGTCCGAAGGCAAGGGCAATAATGGTGCAGGCTACCATGCCGCTCCCGTAGAAGAGGGTGAGTTTTGCGGACCCGATCGCATTTTCAAGTCCGTCGCCGATATAAAGGAGAAAGAGGAGTGCGAAGAAAATCCAGAAGGGGCTGAGCGTTTCCGGAATAAAGATCCAGGTGACCAGTCGCCAGATCTGGCCTTCAAGGACAAGGCTCGGATTGAGCGTCAGGACGCTGATAAAACCGGGAACCAGAAGATGCAGGACAAAGACCAGGGCGTTGAAGAGCGCCACATAACGGATGAGTCCTGGGATGGAGCATCGATCCAGAAATCTGTGAATATACTCTGAAAAAGGTGAAGACATTTGGAAACTCCGAGTAAATCGCATGAAGCGGGTCGCTGCAAGGCTGCGAGGTCTTTGTCAAAATCGTCACCATTTTTTGGTGGAACCTGAATAGTCTGCTAGTATCTTAAGGGATACCAGTATGGAAAATCTTCCAGAGTCAGAAACTAAGACAGATCAACTTCCGATTGTTCCCCGGGAACCGGTCGTTGATGTGAGGGGTGGGAATGGAGATTTGGAAGCTGATGCTACACCGAAACGAATCAGTCATGCCTATACGCCCATGAAGGCGATGAAGGTGGAATACTGGCATCAAGGAGAACAAGCGACCGAAAGGAAACTGGAGACGAATTCGAAAAAGAAGAATCATGCAAAGAGGGCCGATCAGTTAGGAATGTTGCTGCTCGGCTGCGCGCTACTGCTCTTGGTATTGGTTTCTGTGAGCCTCTACCTCAATAACAAAAGGTATCTGTATTCCACGGGCAAGGTGGTTCCAACGAGTACCGCTGTTGTGGATTTCTATCAGGGAAATCACGCCTTCTCTGAGAAAGTAGCCGAGGAAAAGGCTGCCAAGCAATCGATCAACGGGCATGAGGTCCATGGAATTTCCACAGTGAATGATGATCTGGAGGTTCCGTTGAGCGAGCAGATGAACTCAATGAGTGAGAAAATGAAGGAAATGCGCTCTTTGCAGCAGGCAGATGAGGCACCTCCTCCATCCCAGGATACCGGCCAAAAAGCCGAACTCCCTGTGCTTAAACCAACACATGACCTGAATTTTAAGTCGCCGATGGAATTTAACAAAGATCTTCCAAAGAGCTTGCAGACAAATCAGTAAGAGCGAGACGAAGGGCAGGGAGTCGAAAGTCGAAAGCGGCTACAAAGGCAACGCTGTCGCAATTATCAGCTCGCGATGATTGCGGCCCAGACGATAAGGTTTCGCCCGCATGAAAAAGAATGAGAGGCCGGCTAGAGCCATGTACGAGGGACGGTGGATTTTCGGGAGTCTGTTTGTTGCCCTGATCGTTGCGCATGGTGCATTGCTCGGATTGCTCCCGATCATTGCTGGACTGATCGTGTTCTGCTTCTGGTTCTACCGTGATCCGGAGCGCAAGCCACCCGCCGATCCTGCACTTGCTGCTTCCCCCGCCGATGGCACGGTGACCCTGGTCGATGAAGTGCAGGAGGAACAGTATTTCAAGCGCCGGATGAAGCGCGTCTCGATCTTCCTCTCCGTCTTTGATGTTCATGTGAACCGTACGCCGATCGCGGGAGAGGTGATTTTTACCGAGGCGAGGGGAGGCCTTTATCTGGATGCTCGAAATCCGGAGGCCTCCGTGCTGAACGAAAGTCTCTTCTGGGTGTTCGGCTCGAAGACGGCACCCGAACAGTCCGTTGCCGTGAAGCAGATTACCGGAGCCATCGCCCGCCGGATCGTTCCTTGGGCGGAAGTCGGTGAAACCATGGTGCGCGGAGAGCGCTTCGGCATGATTCGTTTCGGTTCACGAACGGATCTCTACCTGCCCCTCGATGCGGAAGTTCTTGTGACTGTGGGAGAGAAGGTCAAGGGTGGGGAAACGGCGATTGCCAAGATGGCGGGCTGACGGATTACTCTTTCTTTGATCATGAGCCAGCAAGAACCCAAAATTTATCTCCTGCCGAACTTGATGACGGCGGGAAATCTCTTTTGTGGATTTGCAGCCGTGAGGGAGATTATCAACGCCGCTATTCTCGACAAAATGGGTGAGTCGGTGGTTCACAGTTACCATACGGCACTTGCCTATATCCTGGGTGCCTGCGTCTTTGATCTTCTCGATGGCCGCGTGGCAAGGTTGGGAGGGCATGAGAGTCCCTTTGGGCGGGAATTTGACTCTCTGGCCGATGTGGTTTCCTTTGGGTTGGCTCCGGCGCTTCTGGTCTATGAGATTGTGCTCAAGGATTTTCCACGTGCAGGTTGGGTCTTTGCCTTTGTCTATTTGCTCTGTGGTACTCTGCGATTGGCCCGCTTCAACTGCATCGCTGCGGTGCCCAGGGATCCGGAGGAAGCGAAGGAACAGGCCAACGAATTTATCGGTTTTCCTATTCCTGCCGCAGCCGGTCTGATCGCCTCCCTCACACTTTTCATGCTCTGGCTGGAGGCGGGTGAGAGGACAATTGGAAACTGGAAATTTGTGCTTCCGGCCCTCCTTCTTTTCCTTTCCTTCATGATGTTCAGCCATGTCCGTTACCCGAGTTTCAAGGGGGTCGGCTGGCGCACCCAGCGCTCCTTGCCGAGATTTCTGCTGATCATCGTGATACTGGCTTTTGCCGCGATGTTCTACGAGTGGATGCCTGCCCTTCTCTTTGTTTCATTCCTGATCTATGGCTTCATCCGTCCTCAGCTCTCCCGTCATTTGAGGGTGGAGATTGAGGATGAGGAAGAGGTGCCGAAGGAGTAA
>DKEN01000127.1 GCA_002452515.1 Spartobacteria bacterium UBA6821
CAGTCTGAATAGGAATTCGGACAGGATGAACAGGATTTACAGGCAATCAGCGACTGGCGAACAACGAGCAGCGGGAGCTGCGTTGTAGCCTGCAAAGCAGCCTGTAAGGCGAGAGCTTTGGGAGAGGCCGAGGCAAAGCCTGAGTTCAATGGGTGAAGAAGATGTTCTTTAAAATGCATTAATGTTCATCCTGTCTAAAATTCCCCGCTGCTGTATCTCGGTTAAAAAGGTGAAGTGATCTTCTTGGAATTTTGCGCGAAATAATGTCTTTTAAACCATTCCATTCAGCAGGGATCCTCCAGATTCGGCTTTCAACTTTCACCAATTCCGCTTTTCTCGGCTGATGGCACGTTCTTTCGATGATCTTAGCGAGCAGGAAGTCCTGGCACTGGCTATTCGTGCCGAGGAGGATGACTCCCATATCTACGGTGATTTCGCGGAGAGATTGAAGGCGTCCTACCCCGATACGGCGAAGATGCTTCTGGCCATGAGGGATGAAGAGTTGGGCCATGCCCATCAGCTCATGGAGAGCTACAAAGCCAATTTTGGAGAGCATCTGCTGCTCGTCCGTCGTCAGGATGTGAAGGGTTTCATCACCCGTAAACCGCTCTGGCTTTCCAAGTTCCTGACCGTTGATCAGGTTCGCAAGGAAGTGGAGACGATGGAATATGAGGCACAGAAATTTTACGAGGCTGCCGCCGCGCGGGCGACCAATCTCCCTGTTCGCAAGCTGCTGAACGAACTCGCTGTTGTGGAGGCTACTCATGAGCAGATTGCTGCCGGATTTCAGGATGAGTTGAAATCCTCCGGTCATCTTAGCGCGGAAATCGAGACCGCCCGCCGGATGTTCGTGCTGCAGTTCATTCAGCCAGGTCTTGCCGGTCTGATGGATGGATCTGTCTCAACGCTCGCCCCTGTCTTTGCTGCAGCCTTCGCAACGGGCAACAGCAGGGATGCCTTTCTGGTGGGTATGGCCGCTTCGATCGGAGCTGGAATCAGCATGGGGTTTGCCGAGGCGCTCTCTGATGACGGCAAAATCAGCGGTCGTGGTCATCCCTATATCAGGGGGACCGTCTGCGGATTGATGACGACTCTTGGCGGCATTGGTCACACCCTTCCCTACCTGATTCCCAACTTCCATCTTGCCACTGGGGTTGCCGTGGTGATCGTTGCTATCGAACTGGCGATCATCTCCTGGATCCGGCACAGGTACATGGATACACCGCTCTTGGCCGCGACCTTTCAGGTGGTGGTTGGGGGAGTCTTGGTTTTCCTGACGGGAATCCTGATTGGTTCGGCTTAAATGTCTGGCTTAAAGGGTTAACTTAGCGGCAGCGCAGCCCTCTTACAGTTCCAAGGGCTCGATGAAGAGTTTTGGCTTGGGATCGTAGAAGCGCAGACCTAGTTCGATGACCTGTTGCCGCAGGGGAGGAATCAGCGTGGTGACGAGTGCAATAGCCTCTTCGGAAGATCTATTCTTGGGGCCGCTGTTCATGGTTTGCAGAAGTAAGGTGTAATCACGCTCCCTTCCGCTGAGTTCACTGATCTTTGTAATTTCAGAGAGGAGCGGTTCCGCTTCGTGCGGCCAGTATTTTGCCGTGAGACGGAGTTGATACCCGAGGTGTTTGGCAAGTTTCCGCCACGTGTGAAAGAGCTCTTCGTCGCCGCCGGAACTGCAGACATCAATCGTGGTGCGCCCGCGACGGTAGGTCCTGCGTATCCTTCGGCGGAGATCCCGAGGTTCGAGCGAATTCAGCGGCCACTCCGGGATGTTCTCGTGAACTTTTTCGAGGAAAGCGATGATTCGTGGAACCTGCCTGCAGTCGTTGAGTCGCCGTTGTTTTGCAATATCTGCCAGACCATCCCGAAGTGATGCAAACTGTTCCACCGGAAGACCCGCCGCTTCAAGAACAACATCGAGGCTCTGAACCTGAACTTCGGAATCCCGAAGCGGTGCGAGCCTCGATCCTGCCTCATGGAGAAGATCGAGCAGAAACTCGCGTCGCACCCTGCCCAATGCCGGAGATGCGAGCAGAATAATGGAGCGTGTTTTTTTGATGGATACCCGCGCGTTGTGAACCGGTCCCGGAGAGACATTGTTCCCGTGGAGTTCCGCAAGTGCCGCCTCGATCTGAAGGGTCGCCAAGGATTTCAGCCCCTTCCCGATCTTTTCGCCGCGACGAAGGTAGAGGCGCGGTTTTTTCAGAGGTTTTTTGGAGACCATGGGAGGGAGAATTAACGGTTTCTTAAACCGCCAGGACGGCTCCTTCCCCTTCACTCTTCCATTCCTTGTAAGGATGAATCGTGAGGTTGGAGTTGTAGTAGCGGCTATCCCCGGTGACTTCCCTGCCAAGCCACGAGGGAAAAGAAATAGATTCCTTAGGATGGCGCAGTTCAACCTCAGCCACGACTAGCCCCATGTTATCGCCATGGAAGTCGTCGATTTCCCAAAGATGATCTTCGGTAGAGACCCTAAACCGGGTTTTTTCAATGATCGGCCCTTCGCAGAGAAGTAGAAGCTGACGCGCCTCCTCGACTGGAATCGGATATTCAAATTCGGGTCTCGAGATGCCAATGACTGGCCCCTTAATGGTGAGGAAGGCTTTCTCTCCAGCGATTCGAACCCTCACTGTGCGGCCCGTGCCTCGGGAGAGATAGCCCTGGGCATACGGCACGCCTATGGCTCCATGTCGCCATGAGTCGTTTGCAATCAGAAACTTTCTCTCGATTTCTATGCCCATTAATATACCAACCCATGAACCATGTTGTGCTTCACTGCAAGCGCAACGCCTCTATCACCTATATCTCATGTGGATTTTTTACGCTCTCTTCGCCTCCCTTTGCTGGGGGATCAGTTATGCCGCCTGTGGACCGCTGATGCAGCGCGGGTTAAATCCCGTGGTCTTTCTCTTAGGGTATTCGTTTTTCGGATTTTTCGGTTCTCTGATCATGCTGCTTGTCTCGGGAAAATATCACCATGCCGGAGGTCTTGCCGAACTCAGTCGATCAGATCTTAGCTGGTTTCTCTTTTCAGTGGCGGGGTCTGCACTCGGCGCCTATCTGACTTATGCCGCGATCGGGGCAAAGAATCCTTCGCTCGTGGCGTTAATCGAAATTTCCTATCCGATCTTCGTGGTCCTCTTTGCCTGGCTCTTTTTCCGCGAGATGCAGCTCAATACAATCACTCTTTGCGGTGGCATCCTGGTCCTGGCCGGAATAGCTGTGATCATTGTGGGCGGCAAATAATACCATCTCTCATAGATAACTGGACTTTCTGGCTGGTTCTTTTGGCGTGGGGCTGCGTTGTCATCCCTCTGGTTATCTTCGGATAGCCATCGGTCTTTTGACTCACTCGCTCCCGCTCGGTTCGCCCATCGTTACACTCAGGGCTGCACTTTGTGCAGTCTATCCAGGCCTTTCCCAAGGCCTGTATTGCCTTGCCACACACCAAAATCC
>DKEN01000031.1:0-4220 GCA_002452515.1 Spartobacteria bacterium UBA6821
GTCATGATGCGCATGTTGGCGACCACATACGGACTGTCAGAGATCTCGATACCATACTGGGCGATCGGGGATCCGATGGGGCCCATGCTGAAGGGGACGACATAAAGTGTGCGTCCCTTCATACACCCGGTGAAGAGATCCTTCATCTTGGCCTTCATAGTCTCGGGGGCTTCCCAGTTATTGGTCGGGCCTGCATCCTTCTNNCAAATGAAGGTGCGTTCCTCGACGCGGGCGACATCGCGCGGGTCACTGCTGACGAGCAGGGAGTTGGGGCGCTTTTCTGGATTAAGCCAACGAGCTGATCCGGAGGAGACCAGAAGTTCCTTCATGTACTTGTCCTCGGCTTCCGATCCATCACACCAGAAAATGGCGTCCGGTTGGGTGATGGCTGCGATTTCATCAACCCAGTTTGTGACTTGGGCGATGGCGGGCGTTTGATGGCCCAAGGTTACTGACAGAGTGTCTATTGTAGTGCTCACGCTCCCTGTCTGATCCTTTTTTCAAGCCGCTGCAAGCGCCATTCTTGGCACCTAAAAAGGGTTGATTTTCTTTCTTTTCCAGAGAAAAAACAAACGATACAATGATCTTTTTTTCTCTTGATGAGAATAGCTCGTCTTACTCTGTAGGTGCCAGAAATGAGCACCTTCCGTGAAAAATTTACCGATGAAATATTTTTCACGTAATTCTATCGGATGAGTGTTTCGGCTCTCGGACAAGGAAGTGCAAGCGGGATATAAAGAAAAGATATTCTTGAATTCGGGAGATAAATCCCCACCTTTGGGGAAGATGCAAAAAATCGTGGATCGTGAACTCATTCGGGAGGAAAACAACGCAACTCCGCTTCCTGAAATCGCCCATCTGGTACTCACTGTCGGACGGATGCTGCTGGAATGGGGAGCGAATGCGCGCACCGTTCATGAGGCGATTTCCAGCACCGCCACCGGATTGGGGTGTGATTCTGCGGAAGCATTCTGCCAGCACGCGGCCATCATCACTGTCCTCCGTCGCGGCACGGAGTCGCACACACAGATGGGGAAGGTCGGGGAGCATGTTGTCAATCTCCGTCGCACCCAGAATCTCCAAGAAATCATCCAGCAGGTTGTCCACTGTGATCTCACCTGCGCCGAAGCGCAGAGGGAAGTGGAACTAGTGCCGACAAAAACAAAACACTACTCCATTTGGTTCATTTGTCTGGCGACTGGGCTGGCCTGTAGCGCCTTTGGCCGACTCTTTAAGTCGGATTGGGTTTCGTTTTTTCCAACACTGATCGGAGCGGGTGTCGGTCAGTATGTGCGACACACCCTCTTTCATAAAAAGTATAATATTTTCCTCACCGCTGGAACCGTGAGCCTGGTCGCAGCCTTGTTAGCTGGATTCGGGGCCAGGGCCTTGGGAAGTGTCCACCTCCCACTCGCCATGGTGGCCTCGGTGCTGCTTCTGGTACCGGGTATTCCCGTGCTCAACGCCCAGATCGATGTCATCGAGGGTAAGCCAAACCTTGCTGCAGCGCGGGCGCTACGCATCACCTTCCTGCTGCTCTTCATGGCTCTTGGACTTGCACTTGCGCAAGGAGTCGTGCTTCTGGGAGTGCCGACGTTGCCGGAGTCCAAGACTGTGGAGTTGGATCTCTGGATACGCATTCTCCATCAGGCGTTCTTCGGAGGTCTGGCCGCCGCCGGATTCGGAGTCCTCTTCAACACCCCTCCTCGCATTCTTGGCCTCTGCTTCGCCTCCGGTGCCTTTGCCCTGGCTATCCGGACCGTCGGTCAGAGTTACGATCTCGGACTTCCTCTCTCCTCCTTTATCGCCGCGCTTGCGCTGGCGACCGTTGATCGTACCTGGCATCAGTCACAGACACCGCTTGGTTCCGTGCTCGCCGTGGTGGGTTGCATCGCCATGGTTCCCGGAAGTTTGGCTGCCAAGGGGCTCATGGGCCTCTTTGCCGTGATTCGTGCGAAACCCGAAGACACCCTGCTTCTGGCCTCGACGGCGCAGACCATGATCATCGTCACCTTTACCCTCGTGGCCATTGGAATTGGACTCATTATCCCCACCTTGGTCTATCCCCAGAAACAAATCCCGGGATAAAAAGCTGTCCATGCGGCAAGTGAACGATAAATTGTAACACCCCCTTTTACTACTATGTCTGTAACCTTCCAACACGGGCAAGAAGACCCTCTGTTCACGCTCGGTGAGTTTCCTGTCCGCCTCATCACACTGCTGGTGGCGGCTCACTGCCTGACCCTGATCGCCTGCTCCCTGTTGCTCTCGGCCGGGCATGGTGCCTGGCTTGATCTCTTTTCCTACAGCAGCGCCGGAGTTGCCCAAGGGCAGATCTGGCGTCTCTTCAGCTATGCTTTCGTTGCTACCCCAGACATCTGGTTTCTCTTCGAGATGTTGATGCTCTACTACTTTGGCAAGGAGGTGGAGAATGGTCTCGGTTGGCAGCGCTTCGGGATCCTCTATGCAGGACTGATCCTGCTCGGCCCCTTGCTCCTGCAGGCCTTTGGCTACGCCGGTATTCCGCAGTTTGCCATCGGGGCGCAGGAGGTTGATTTCGCCGTCTTTGCCGCCTTTGTGGCGATGCATCCGGGAGCGCAGTTCTTCTTTGGCATGGCAGCCCGTTGGGTGTTTGTGGCCCTGGTCTCGATTTCATCGCTGCAATATCTTGCCGTGCATCAGGCTCCCCGCGTCCTTGTGCTGATCTCTTCCAGTCTGCTCGCCATCATGCTCATGCGTCGCGCCGGTTTTGAAGAGCCGCTGTTTGGCTGGGGCTTCCAGTGGACGCTACCGAGTTTCAAGAAACCAGATTCCCGATTTTCAGTCGTTTCAGGGGGTCTCTCCTCGGTTTCCGCCAAAGACTCGATTCCGAAGCCGCCGCATGTGGATCCTGAGGTGGAAATGGACCGTCTGCTTGAAAAGATCAGCAGCAAGGGAATCGAAAGCCTAAGTCGCGAGGAGCGCACGGCCCTGGAGAATGCCCGCCGGGCTATTCTTCAGCGTGAAGGCGGCGGACGCTAGCGTAGCAGGAAGATGACTGACTCCGTGGCACAGCTTCGGGAGATTATTGCCCGATTGCGGGCTCCGGGAGGCTGTCCTTGGGATCGCGAACAGACAGCAGATTCCTTGCGGACGTCACTTTTGGAAGAGGCCTATGAAGTGGTTGATGCCATCGAGCGAAACCATCAGGCTGATCTGGAGGAGGAACTTGGAGATCTCCTCATCAACATCGTGATGCAGGCCGAGATCGCCTCAGAGAGTGCTGCATTCACACTTGAGTCCATTGCCTCCGTGGCCGCCGAGAAACTGATCCGTCGCCACCCCCATGTCTTTGGCACAAAGGGGAAATTTGGTGAGAGCTCCGCCGACTCCAGTGAAGCCGTACTGAACCAGTGGGAGGAAATCAAGCGGGCCGAGCGGTTGGCTAAGCAGGCCGGAGAGGGGGATGCTGCCGAGATATCGCATCTTGATGGAGTGGCCCGTGCCTTTCCCTCGCTGGTAAGGGCACAGAAGATTCAGAAAAAGGCCGCCAAGGTCGGCTTCGACTGGGTTTCCGCACAAGATGTCATCGACAAGGTGCGCGAGGAGATCATTGAAGTAGAAGCCGAACTGGCCGAGCCTGCAACTCCCTTGCAGAAGCAACGCCTTACCGAGGAAATCGGTGATCTGCTTTTTGCCGTGGTGAATCTTTCACGTGCACTTTCCATCGATGCAGAGTCCTCGCTTCAGTCCGCCACCGACAAGTTCACCCGTCGTTTTCTCTCCATGGAAAGGCAGCTCTCGCCGGGAAGAAACTTTGCCGAACTCACCTTCCAGGAGATGAATGATCTCTGGGATCAGGCTAAACGCGCTGAAAAGGTGCGTGGGAACGCAGCTTTGTCATTCGAGCCGAATGGGCAAGAAGTCAGAGCGCCGCAGCGCGAGGATGCCTGGTCGGGGACGACCGGCAGACAANNAAACCGCTGCCGATTTCCCTTGCGGTCATCTCCTTCAACGAGGAAAAGCGGATTGCAAAATGCTTTGAAAGCGTGAAGGGACTCGTTCGGGAAATCATCGTGGTCGACAGCGAATCGACTGATGCGACTGTCGCTGTTTCCGAGGCGGCCGGCGCCCGAATCATCCATCAGCCGTGGCTCGGACATCGCGCGCAGAAACAGGTGGCGCTTGATCATTGCACCCAGCCTTGGGTGCTGATGCTCGACTGTGATGAGGAGCTTTCA
>DKEN01000031.1:4246-6451 GCA_002452515.1 Spartobacteria bacterium UBA6821
GGAGTTGCAGGGGCGTTTCAAACAGCTTCGGGGAGATCTGCTCCATGATTCCTTTCCGACGATCAAGAGCTACCTCGACAAGATCACCCCGTATTCGGACGATTTTCTGGAATTGCAGATCAAGGAGGGGAAACGCTGGTCGCTCTCGGCGAACTTGCTCAGGCCGCTCTGGCGCTTCTTCCGAGCCTATGTNNACTGTGACGAGGAGCTTTCCGTGGAGCTCCGCGCTTCCATTGTGGAGTTTTTCAAAAGTGGTGACGCCAACTGGTTTCAGGGAGGGCGATTCAACCGCAAGGTCTGCTTTCTGGGACGATGGATCACGCATGGAGACTGGTATCCCGATCATCAGCTCCGGCTTGTCCAGCGGGACAAGGCCCGCATCGTTGGAAAGGATCCCCATGACAAGGNNGGCGCTTCTTCCGAGCCTATGTCTTGAGACTCGGATTTCTCGACGGATTTCCAGGTTTCTGGATCGCTTACGCCACAGCCTTCTCCGTCTTCATCCGCTACAGCCGGAAGTATGAACAGGAAGTCTGGGAAAAGAAAAAGTCAGAGTGAAGAATGTAGAAAACTGATCGCTGCTGCTTTTGAGGTCTATCGGCGGTGCTGCTCGATCGTTGTATGTTATATACAGATTTTGACGGCACTTTACTCCCGTAAAGCGGTGTCGCTCCTTTGGGGCTGTCCTCCAGATGAGGACTGTCTTCCGCGCCTCTTCCCAGAGGCTTGGTTCTCGTGCGCCTTGCCCCGCATCAAAACTTCCTGCGTCTGAGGGGGCAGGTGTTTTTAGTGCGTTACCCTGCATCATTAGCCTTGGTTGCAGTCTATTTATTCCCTGAGGGTGTAATACCTTGAAGCTTGCTTCGGATTTTTCAGTTCGGTCTTGGTCTACCTTCCCCAATGCCTCGGAGCTTGCTCCGGGGTTCTTTACTTGGAATCCATCGCTTTCTGTAAATGTTGATCAACGGCGGCATCTATTACCATTCTATCGCGAGTCAAAAACATTTCCAATTCTGCAATTTCCTGCGGATTTACCGCATCTTTTTTGGCTTTCAAAGCAGCAAGCCTTTCTTCTGTTCGTATTTTATTAATATATGCAGATTGTATATTGTAATCTCCTCCTTTCCCTAGGAGAAGTTGGGCAATTTCGTCTTTCGTCTTATCCTTAATATCATCCCATTTAAGCAGAATCCCTTGCTGCTCATTGGTCCCAAGCACTTGCTTCGCGATCTCGGGTGCACAGAGTGGTTTGAATGTTTTATTTTGTGTAGGATTTGTTTCTTCAGTCTTACCGGTCTTTGTATCTGTAATAAACAAATTAAATCTATTGGCCATATTCGAGTTTTGAACAAACACAGCCTGATATCGACCGATATCACCTTGGATGTACTTAATAGTTAGAGCGATGATTATTGCTGCAAGAATAATGGAGGCTGAGATTGCATAGTCTTTCATATTTTTATTAGTCGAATTTAATTTTGCACAGAATAGCCTGCTATTTCTTGCAGTGTATAGTATATTTTACCTGCGGTTAAAAGACAGCATGGTTCACTACTACACCCTCAACTTTAAAGCGATAAACCCTGAAGAGATAGGATTGATCAAAAAGGGAAAAGCCGTTTACTCACTTTAGGACAGCGAGGATGATGGCTGTAAGAAGCAGTGCTGCGCCGCTGATTCTGGTGAGCCAGAATTCGCGGGCTGCCTTCCCCTTTGATGGCATCGACGAGGACTGACCAGATGGTGCGGGAGGCGTAGAGGATGTTGATGAGAATTGCCTCCCCAAAAAAGGTGGGAGGCATGATGCATGGAGGCCTTGAATTCCTCCAGGTAGCCTACGGAATAGAGAAACGCGGTGGCCAAGGCTCCGAGTGCGAAGAAAATGGCTTTGATTTAAACTAAAAAAGCAATTGGACAGGATTGAAGAAAAATGAATTACGGGAAAAAGCCAGTTCACCCAATGTGTGAACGATAATGTTTCTGTAACTAATACCTGTTAATCTTGTTAATCCTGTCTAGCATAATAGCCCAACCAGCGCGGCAGGATATAAGCTGCACTCTATGGTTACATCACTTTTTCAGAGTATCCAAATACTTCTGATATTGCTTCTGCTGGTTCTCCCATGAGTCGAGAATCTTCTCGAATCTACTAACGTCAGCTTCCTGCCTCATTAATAACTGCTCTTGTGCGGCAAGCAATGTCTC
>DKEN01000031.1:6468-9442 GCA_002452515.1 Spartobacteria bacterium UBA6821
GACCACCTAAATTGTCTGACCAAGTGCCTTCAAGTCTTGAACTATTGATCCATTTCAATTCTATCTGCATTTTGGTTCCTGGTGCGCCCAGGTTGTAAATCGCTGTAAACATGACTTCCTTGCTAGTTGCAATTCCCGAGGTGACCTTCCATCCGAAGGTGTGATTCCTTCCAGCAGGATACCCGCCATATCCTGAAAGCTCAGAAGAGTCAGTCGTAAACCAACCTTCATGAGTGTAGATTTGCCCCTGATACTCCATATCTATCAACCAATGCCCCTGCAGTTCAGGCTGATGCTGTGTAGTACTCGTATCGTTTGTCGTAGCCTGCTCTGAAGTGCTAAGTGTATTTAAAAGTCCCTGCAATACAGGCTGACGTTGTGCGGTCCTCGTATCGCTTGTCGTAGCCTGGGCTGAAGCGCTAAGGCTAGTGAAAAAAGAGAACATGGCAGCGACTGCCGATAGCCCGGTGATGAGATAAATCGAACTTTTCATAGTGTAAGTGTGTTCAGGTGCTTTCTAACGTACTTTAGGATAGGATGCTATGTTGTTGCAGTAAGGGATAGCAGTCCTTCCTTGAGGAACACAGAAAAAGGCTGATTTTCTAGAGGCGAAAAAACTCCTCGTTTCTCGCTTCGCCTATCCCTGCTAAAGCACGACGCGGTAAGGTTGTTTAATCGTAATATTGCTGCTCGATTAGCAATTTTCTAAGTCGGGAGTTTGGCGTTCGCGGCGACGAGTTTTTCGTAGAGGGGCATCAGAGCCTCGGGAATGATGCGGGTTCCCGCGATCATCGGCATGAAGTTCTGGTCTCCCGGCCAGCGTGGCACGATGTGCAGGTGAATGTGCTCCTCGTAGCCCGCGCCACCGGCAGTTCCGAGGTTAAATCCGACATTGAATCCCTGTGCCTGAGCCACTTCCCGGAGGAGCAGTTGTGCACGGAGCGAGAGATTCCAGAGATCAAGCACCTCATCCGGGGAGAGATCCTCCATGCGTCCGGTGCGCCGGTAGGGAACGGCCATCAAATGCCCCGCCGCATAAGGATATTTGTTCATCATCAGGAAGGCGTTCTTGTTGCGCGTGATGACGAGATGGGAGGCATCGTTGGAAGTATTGGCAGCTGACGCGAAGAAATCCTCTTCGTTGGATCGGTTGCGCTGGAAATATTCCACGCGCCAGGGGGACCAAAGGTATTCGAGATGTTCTTTCGGAAAGTCCATGGGATTAGTTCATGCCTTTGATTTGATCAATTTGCCAGACATTCGAGCACGGCTTGGGCGGCGCGTTCNNGCGGCGGGAGTGGCATCATGCTGGATGAATTCCCTGATCACGGGGCGCTCGGCCAGAATATTGACAATGCCTAGATAGGGAACCCGGATCACCCGGATGCCGACTTCATAGGTGAGCCAGGCGACACGATAGACGAGCGCATAGGGAAGACCAAGGCAGGCGGCTTCCAGCGTGGCTGTCCCCGAGCAGACGAGTCCGACTGCCGCGCGTTGCATGAGATCGCGGGAATTTCCGGTGGAGATCGTGATAGGTGCCTTGGAACCCGAGATCATCTCCTGAAGCAACTCGGCGTGATGTGGGGTTGCTGCCGCCACTTCGAAGCGGACATCCGGACGGGAACGGTGCACGAGTTCGGCAGCACCGAGCATGGAGGGGAAGATTTTCGTCACTTCCCGCGTGCGGGAGCCGGGGAAGAGACCAAGCAAGTTTTCCTCCCGCTGCGCCGTCGGAACGGCATGAAGCTCTCCAGCCATCGGGTGTCCTGAGAAAACGGTGCGGAGGCCCGAGGGGTCGTAGATTTTTTTCTCGAAGGGAAAGATACAGATCATCAGGTCGAGGGCACGCGCCATCTCGGGAATGCGGCGGCGATTCCAGGCCCAGACCTGAGGACTGATGTAGTAAATGATCCGGGTCGGGATGCGGCGTTTGCGGACAGCCTTGGCAAGCCGAAGATTAAATCCTGGGTAGTCGATGAGGATCAGTGCCTCCGGTGGATTTGCGGCAAGCTCATCGAGGAAGGCCTCGAATTTTTTCTTAAAATAGCCGTAGTGACGGAGCACATCCCAGAGGCCCAGCACTCCCGCTTCGGCGATCCAGTTATCGAGAGAGCCCTCTGAAGCTGTTGCTTCCCCAGCCATCTTCGGCCCCCCTTTTCCGGTGAAGCGGACGCAGGGAGAGGCTTCACGGAGCGATCGCATGAGGGCGCTTCCATGGGTATCACCACTAGATTCACCCGCGACGAGCGCGAGATGGCGTGCCGGGGCCATACTAACTAGAGCACGGGAGCGGCTGGAGCCTTCTTTCTCGGATCCGCCTCTTCAATCTGTTTGGTGATGCGGATGGCGAGATCAAGCGCCGCTGCCGCTTCGTGACCCGTGACGCGCGGCTGGATTCCCTCGCGGGCGCAGGTGATGAAGGAGGCGAGTTCGCGCTGGAGCGGTTCCCCCTTGATAACCTTGACCCGTTCCCGTTTGATCGATCCCTCCTTGAGCCGGAGGATATAGCCGTTCTGTTTCTGATAGTTGAGCGAGAGATAGGCATCCTCCTGAAAGATGCGGATCTTACGCACCTTGTCCCGACTGATGCGGCTGGCCGTCAGATTAGCCACGCAGCCGTTTTCAAAGCGGATACGGACATTGGCGATATCCTCCCCCTTGCTCAGTACGGCGATGCCGACCGCATCGACGCTGATGACAGGGGATCGGACAAGATGGAGCAGGATCTCAAGATCATGGATCATGACATCCAGCACGACGCCGATATCCATGCTCCGGTTCGGATAGGGGGAGAGTCTTGTCACTTCAAGGAAGCGGGGATTGGCGAGCTGCTGCTCCAGCGCCTCAAGCGCGGGATTGAAGCGCTCGATGTGGCCGATCTGAAGGATACGGTTGTGCGCGGTTGCCGTGGCCGCGAGGTCAAGAGCCTGGGCGGTGTTGGTGGCGATCGGTTTCTCGATCAGGAGATGTT
>DKEN01000081.1:0-37221 GCA_002452515.1 Spartobacteria bacterium UBA6821
GATCCGTATTGCCCCCCTCATGAGCCTCGCCTGTCTGCAACATTCCAGGTGCCGCCACCTGACTTTTAGTGATGATAATAGATCCTAGTCCTGTTTGAAGTCTGCGTGACCTTCCTTCATGATCGACCGAAGGCTGTCGAGCAGGGACTTGGCCTTGTCATACGAACCGGCTTTCACGGCATCTTCAATCCGGTTGAAGGCATCGGTGAGTTTGTCCAGTTCGTCGCGATAGTCTGACAGGAACTTATCTCGATCAGCGGCCGGAATCGTGGCCGTCATCCGGGGGTCAAGAGTCTTGGATTTGGTGACGGCCTGCTTGAGCGATTCGATCAAGGTGATGTTCTGCTGTTGCTTGGTCGGATCTGCAACCTGCTGTGAGAGCTGACGTTTCCCGCGGGCCAGGATCTGCATCTGCTTTTCAAGCGGGGAATCAGGGCCATCCTCTGCTCTCAAAGGAAAGGTGACTGTGGTGAGGAGGGCTGCAACTAGGAGGAGGGAAGGGAGTTTCATGAGAGGAAGGGGAGTTGAGTGATCAGACAGCCACGATATTTACCAGACGGCCTGGAACGACAATGATTTTTTTGATTACTTTGCCCTCCAGTTGTGATGCCAGCGAGGCGTCGGCCAGAGCGGCCTTTTCCACAGACTCCTTGCCTGCTGCTATCGGGACAGTCAGGTGGCCACGCACTTTTCCATTCACCTGAAGGGCGTAGGAAACCTCACTGACGACAAGGTAATCCTCATTCCAAGAGGGCCATGCAGATTGCGAGGCAAGACCCTCAAATCCAGCAAACTTGGTGGCGAGGTGTGACCAGAGTTCCTCCACGAGATGCGGGGCAAAGGGGCTCAAGAGCGGCAGAAAGAGACGCATCGCCTCGATGGGGCGGGGCTTTGCGTTGGTGAACTCATTCGTGCAGATCATCATCTGAGAGATTGCCGTATTGAAGGCAAGGGACTCGATATCGTGCGTCACTTTCTTGATGGTGGCGTGCAGGATGCGGCGCTGGGCCGTGGTGAGTTTCTGCTCGGCCAGATCGTCTGAGAGAATCCAGTTTCCTTCCTGATCCTCTGCCATGGCGAGACGCCAGACTCGGGCGAGGAAGCGATAGACTCCTTCGACGCCCGTGGTGCTCCACGGTTTACCATGTTCCAGAGGTCCCATGAACATCTCGTAGAGACGCAGAGAATCGGCCCCGTATTCGGCCACTACCTCGTCGGGGTTCACCACATTGCCGCGACTCTTGGACATCTTCTGCCCATCATCACCGAGAATCATCCCTTGATTGACAAGGCGCTGGAACGGCTCCGGGGTGGTCAGGTGGCCAAGATCGAAGAGAACCTTGTGCCAGAAGCGGGCATAGAGCAGATGCAAGACGGCGTGCTCAGTGCCGCCGACATAGAGATCGACGCCTCCTGGCGTCTTGTGTGAGTGGTCGCCGCCTGGCGTTTTTTTTGTGTCGCCACCGGGCCGGCCTGTACTGCCCATCCAGTAGTGCTCGGCCTCGGTGCCGATGAAACGGTCATGATTTTTGGGATCGCAGAAGCGAAGATAATACCAGCAGGAGCCCGCCCACTGGGGCATCGTGTTGAGTTCCCTGCTGGCGGTCTCCGAGTAGCGAACCCACTCCTTGGCTTTGGAGAGAGGGGGCTCCGCTGTTCCTGTTGGTTTGAAATCCTCCATTTCCGGTGGCTCCACGGGGAGTTCCTCATGCGAGAGGGGACGATGGGAACCGTTCTCCCAGACGATGGGGAAGGGTTCGCCCCAGTAACGCTGACGCGAAAAGAGCCAATCGCGCAGCTTGTACGTGATCGTCCCTTTGCCAACGCCCTGCTCTTCCAGCCACGCAATCATCTTCAGCTTCGCTTCAAGGGTGGGGAGGCCGTCCAGAAATTCGGAATTCACCGCGACTCCTTCGCCGGAGAAGCAGCGATCATGCCGCCACACCCACACAGATTCATCATTTAGTTGATGTGCTCTCCATGGGGGATTTGGTTTGCCAGAAACAACTATCTCCATGGTTATTTTTGCGTCTGAAATTCGTTGAGCGACAACGGCAGTTACTTGCAGTCCAAAAGCTTTTGCAAAATCGTAATCCCGCTCGTCGTGGGCAGGGACAGCCATGATCGCTCCGGTGCCATAGCCAGTGAGGACATAATCGGCAATCCAGACGGGGATTTTTTCCCCGTTAACGGGATTGATGGCATAGGCTCCGGTGAAGACACCGGTCTTCTCCTTCGCGAGATCGGTGCGTTCCAGATCGCTCTTGCTGGAGCAGGCCTTCTTGTAGGTAGCGACACCCTCCTGCTGTGGGGCTGAGGTGAGTGATTCTACCAACGGATGCTCTGGTGCTAGCACGAGATAGGTTGCGCCGAAGAGAGTGTCGGGGCGCGTCGTGAAGACGGAGATGTCCTCGGGAATGCCATCCAGAGCAAAACGGACTTCCGCGCCCTCACTGCGACCGATCCAATTACGCTGGAGTAGCTTGATGGATTCCGGCCAGTCGAGGCCTTCAAGATCAGCTATGAGGCGCTCTGTATAGGCGGTGATCCTGAGCATCCATTGGCGCATTGGACGGCGCTCGATGGGGAAACCACCAACTTCGCTTTTGCCATCAATGACTTCCTCGTTCGCCAGCACCGTGCCCAGCTCAGGGCACCAGTTAACCGGCTTGTCGGAAACAAAGGCAAGGCGGACGCTGTCGGGATCCATGCCAGTGTACGAAGAGATCGGTTCGGCTTTGTTCGTGGCCGGATTTACCCAGGCATTATAAAGCTGGAGAAAGATCCACTGCGTCCAGCGGAAGTATTCGGGATCGGTCGTGCTGATCTCGCGGGACCAGTCGTAACTGAACCCGAGTGATTGCAACTGTGTGCGAAAATTATCAACATTCCGCTGTGTGGTGATGCGCGGATGCTGCCCGGTTTTGATCGCATACTGCTCGGCGGGAAGCCCAAAGGCATCCCATCCCATGGGATGCAGAACATTATCACCCAGCAGGCGATGATAACGGGCTAGGATATCGGTGGCTGTGTAGCCCTCGACATGGCCGACATGGAGACCATCGCCGCTCGGATAGGGGAACATATCCAGGACAAAATATTTCTTTGCCCCGAGGCGGAAATCGGGATCACCAGGATTGGTTGCCCGGAAAGCCTGGGTGCTCACCCAATGCTGTTGCCAGCGGGGTTCAAATTCGGAGAAAGGATAGTGCTTGCGGGTAAGGGACATCTGGTTCGAAGGTGAAGCCCTGTATGCAATCTGAAAAATTCCTTTCCGCCAAGCCGCACGATGTTCCGACCATACTTCTGGCCACCCGGAACCGGCATAAAACCCGCGAGATCCAGACCATGCTGGGAGACGGGGTTTTGGTTATTGATGCCACGCAGATCGACCACCTGCCCGAGATCGAGGAAACCGGGGTGACCTTTGAGGAAAATTCCAAACTCAAGGCTGAGGGTATTTCCCGCGTGATGGAGGGCATCGTCCTCGCCGATGACTCCGGCATCGAAGTCGATGCGCTCGGCCGGGAACCTGGAGTCTATTCCGCACGCTACTCAGGGCCGGGTTGCACCGACGAGCAGAACACTGCGCTGGTTTTGGAAAAGATGGCCGGAGTACCCCAGGAACAACGCACTGCCCGTTTCCGCTGCGTCCTTGCTGTCGCCGAGGGAGGGAAAACGCTGGCAGTCTTTGACGGGACGGTTGAAGGGATTCTTGCCACCGAAGTGAAAGGTGACGGTGGCTTCGGCTACGACCCGATCTTTATGCCGCTGGGTTATGACCACACCTTTGGCGAACTCTCCTCGGAGATCAAACACTCGATGAGCCACCGAAGCCGGGCCTTGGCACAGTTCAAGCAGTGGTGGGCATTGCGCGGATGAGTGTAATAATTTTTAAGTAGCAGGGTCACTTGCTCGCAGCAGAGGAGGAAAATCTTCTCAACGCGATGAAAAGAGACTTGATTGATAGAGGCTTTTATTTTATCAGCAAACCCATGATCCCCCGTATCTCTCTACCTATTGTCCTAGTCGTCGTGTGTTGTGCCGCTTTGGCGCCAGTTGCCAATGCAAAACAAAAAGAAAGCGCAGCTAATGCTGCCGCAGCCCAGAAGAAGCAGGCTGACGCAGATGCACGTACGCAAGCCGATGCACAGCGCACTCAGTTGGCTCAGGGCTTCTACAACGATCTTCATGACTCCAATTCGAGTCTCACTGTGGATGAGCTCAAAAACATGAATTCCGAGGATATTCGGAGGCTCTATTTTCATTCCTATCTTGCAAAGGGAATGACATTCCCCGATGCCAAAGCCAAGTCCGACGCCCTGAAAATCTGGGATACTAATTAATTAGAGCGGTTTCAGTGATTGATGCGGGATCACCCCGTTTCAGAGTAATTTTTATTGATCTCTCTACATTCCTATTTGAGGGAAAGTAGGGGATATTTCCCCGCAGAACCAAGCCGCTGGGATGCGGCGCGGAAGACTGTGACGAAGTTACAGCCCCTTCTGGTGCGGCACTGCTTGCCATGAGGCAAGTGCCGTCAAACGCAGAGAGTTGTGGGCTGAGATGACGCATGAACCTAAAAAGGCAATTTGACAGGATTTACAAGATTATAGGAAATCAGCGACTGGGCGGCAGCCCCATAGGGGCGAATGGCTCGGGAGCCTGCGTACAAAACTCCTACGCCGCTATAGCGCCATTTTTTCATGTTATTGGTATTACAGGTCCTCGTCGGTGTCGGCAGATCCCTTCGTCACGCCGCGTAACTTCGCTTCGATGAAGGCATCCAAATCGCCGTCCATGACTTCCTGAACATTACCTGTCTGGACGCCCGTACGATGATCTTTCACCATTTGATAAGGCTGGAAGACATAAGAACGAATCTGGCTGCCCCAGGCGATTTCTCCCTTGGCGCTGTATTGACGGTCGAGTTCGGCGCGTTTTTTATCGGCTTCGAGTTGGTAGAGTTTGACCTTGAGCATGCGTAGGGCCATGACCCGGTTCTTTAACTGGCTGCGCTCGGCCTGGCAGGCAACCACGAGGCCAGTCGGTTCATGGGTCATGCGGACAGCGGTCTCGACCTTATTGACATTTTGTCCACCCTTCCCGCCTGAACGGTAGGTGTCGACACGGATGTCCTTTTCGTCGATCTCAACGGGCGCATCCTCAATGTCGGGGGTGACATCCACGCTGGCAAAGGAAGTATGACGGCGCTTGGCCGAATCAAAGGGAGAGATGCGAACCAGACGATGAACGCCACGTTCGGTCTGGAGATAGCCGAAGGCATAGTCTCCCTTGACGGCGAGGGTGACAGACTTGATCCCGGCTTCGTCCCCTTCCTGGATGTCAACGACACTCGCGGTGAAACCGCTCCTTTCGATCCAGCGTTTATACATCCGCATGAGCATGTCGGCCCAGTCACATGATTCGGTACCGCCAGCTCCGGAATTGATGGTGATGAAGGCGTCGTTCTTATCAAACTCACCGGAGAGGAGTTGGAGAAGTTCGAATTTCTCGAGTTCTGTTGTGAGGGTATTGAATTCCTTGAGAACTTCGGAGGAAGCCTGTGCGCGCGAGGCAGAGTCCGATTCCTCCAATGCCATGTCCTTGAGGAGTTCCAGATCACCCACGCGTTGTTCTAATTGGGCGAGGGGCCCAAGCTTGGCCTTCACTTCCGAGACGCGTCCCATGTCCTTCTGGGCAGCCTCACGATTATCCCAGAAGCCGGGCAGGGTCATGCGGGCTTCGATACCCGCGAGTTCTTCAGCTAATGCGGGCGCGTCAAAGAAACCTCCTGAGCGCGCCGAGACGGACGGCAAGCCCGGAGGCATCCAACGTGGTGAGGTCGATAGTTTGTTCGGACATGGTTAGGAAATTTTAAGGCGAGATCAGGGATTATCTACAAAGAAAAGGCGCGCGGGGGCGCGGCTTAGTCATTCGAGGCCGTAAGGCCAAGAAGTCCTATCACGCCAGCGGCGGGAGAGGATGCCTGGTCGGGGACGACCGGCAGACAAACCTCCTGAGCGCGCCGAGACGGACGGCAAGCCCGGAGGCATCCAACGTGGTGAGATCGATAGTTTGTTCAGACATGAGGAGAAATGATGAAAGATGAAACTTGAAAGCTGAAACCTGAAAAGGGGAAAAGAAGACTTTGAGTTGTTAGATTATCAGAGGAAAGCAGACAACGGGAGAATGCTTCAGATTTCAATCTTCATTCCTTGCTGCCTATCGGCTCAGCCGATTCAGTTCAGGACTTATGCGTCGTTCCGCTAAGGCGGAAAATGGTCTCGCCTTCCTTCATCATGTCGAGACGGTCACGGGCAATTGTTTCAAGATAATCCCGGTCGGTCTGGAGCAGATGAACTTCCTGCTCGCGTTCCTTGACCAGTTTCTGAAGTTCCTCAAGTTGAGCATTCTGCTTAGCAAGAGAGACCTTCATTTCAGAGAGACGAGTCCATTCCGGATAGAAGGTGAAACCGGCCGTCATCAGCGCCGAGGCGATGATCAGCACCCAGACAATACGCATCGCCGCAGGCAGAAGATCTGGCTGCGATCGGCGTCTCACCATCGCGGGATGATGAGTCTGGGTACTGAGGCCGGATACCATTAGAGTTCTACTACCACTTTAGTTTGCCGCCGTAAACTGCATCTTCACCAAGTTCTTCCTCGATTCGGAGGAGCTGGTTGTATTTGGCGACGCGATCGGTGCGGCAGAGGGAACCGGTTTTGATCTGGCCGGCATTGGTGGCAACGGCGATATCGGAGATGGTGGTGTCCTCGGTTTCCCCCGAACGGTGGCTGATGACCGCCGTGTAACCGTTTTCCTTGGCGAGTTCGACGGCGTCGAAGGTCTCGGTCAGGGAGCCGATCTGATTCACCTTAACAAGGATGGAGTTGGCGACACCCTTTTCGATGCCCTTGCGGAGAAAGTCGACATTGGTGACGAAGAGATCGTCTCCGACGAGTTGCACCTTGTCGCCCAGAGCCTCGGTGAGGAGTTTCCAAGTGGCCCAGTCATTTTCCGCGCAGCCATCCTCAATCGAGATGATCGGATATTTGGCGACGAGACCCTTATAGTAATCGACGAGTTCAGCTCCGGTACGGACGCTGCCATCAGACTTTTTGAAGACATACTTTTTCTTGGCTGCGTCATAGAACTCACTGGAGGCGACATCAAGGGCGATGGCGATCTGGCTCCCGAATTTGTAACCGGCTTTCTTGACGGCAAGGGCGATGGAGTCGAGTGCATCCTCGGCGCTGTCGAGTTTGGGGGCGAAACCGCCCTCGTCGCCGATGGCAGTGGAAAGACCACGGGCCTTGAGCACGCCCTTGAGGGCGTGGAAGATTTCCGCTCCGGCGCGGAGCGCCTCGGAGAAGGTCGGAAGTCCCTTCGGGATGATCATGAATTCCTGGAAATCGATCGGGGCATCGGAGTGCGCGCCACCATTGAGGATGTTCATCATCGGGACGGGAAGTACCTTTGCATTGGGGCCGCCGAGATATTTGTAGAGAGGCAGGCCGATCTGGGTCGCTGAGGCGCGTGCGGCGGCCATGGAGACGCCAAGGATCGCATTGGCACCGAGCTTCCCTTTGGTCGGTGTGCCGTCAAGTTCGATCATCAGTTTGTCGATGGCGATCTGGTCGAGGGAATTAAAACCTACAAGTTCGGGTGCGATGAGGTTGTTGACGTTGCCGACAGCCTTTAAAACACCCTTACCCAGATAGCGGCCTTTCACCCCGTCGCGGAGTTCAACGGCCTCATGCTCGCCGGTTGATGCTCCGCTTGGAACGGCGGCGCGACCCACTGCGCCACCAGCAAGATAGACATCGGCTTCGAGAGTGGGATTGCCTCGGGAATCGAGGATTTCGCGGGCGTGGATGGCTGTGATGGTGGTGTCGCTCATGGGTAATTGTGGAAGGTTAAGTATGGAATTGTTGTGGATATGGCTTTTAAAATCAAGCAACTGTCGTGCCGAGACTCTCGATATCGGTGAATTGGGAAATGGCCGTGATCTTCACTGAATGGGTTCCCGTATCGGTGGGAACTTCTATGATGTCTCCGATTTTTTTCCCGAGTAGGGCGCGACCGATGACGGCCTGATAGGAGACCCACCCTTTTTCAGGAACGCCATCCCATGCTCCGAGGATGCTGTAGGTTTCAGAGGGTCCGCCTGCGATTGGTTCCAGCGTGACAACGGTTCCGATGGAGACAACGGAGGTGTCCACATTTTCAAAATTTGTCCCTCGGGAGTTATTGAGCATCAATTCGAGCTCGCCTTTCTGACGGTTGAGGACTGTCTGCTGTTCCTTGGCCGACTTGAACTCGAAGTTCTCACGCAGATCGCCGTAGGAGCGGGCGGTGGAGATATCGCGAATATTCTGCGGGATGAGCACTTTTTCGATGTGTTCGAGCTCTTCCTTCCGGCGCTGAAGGCTTGCCCAGGAGACAACCAAGCTCTCTCCCTTGCTGGAAGGAGTCTGAGTGTCGTGATCTCCGGTGACGAGGGATTCAAGTTCGGGATGCACCTTTAGGATACGGGCAAGAAGCGATCGGCGGTTCAGATCGGCGAAGACAGGGCTGATCATGACCTTGCGCATGGCCTGACGCGCCGAGTCACGCTCGGCCTTGCCAAGCAGGTCGGCGATGAGTTCACGGTCATCGAAGATGAATTCCTCAAGGCGCTTGCTCTTGATCTCCGCGTGGAGATCGGCCTCCATGGCGGCGAGGATTGCGGCGAAAAGTTCCTCGTCAATCACTTCGGGAACAGCTTTGTCGCGGTCCTTACAAAGCCACAAGACGAAATCCGTGCTAGCGGAGCGTTCGCGGATAATACGGCGGGTGTGCTCTGCAAAGACCTCCCGTTTGTTCTGGGCGATGAAGAGTTTCAGAATTTCCCCGCTGAGACGAGGCTCCGAAGTTTTGGTAAGTCGGAGTGCCCGCTCCTCCCAATTTTCCGGGAACGCAGAAGGGAAGGCTTCAAGAACCCGTGCGTATTTTGCGGCGGGGATCTCCGAGAAAATATCGGTCAGCTTGCCGGGGGATTCGGCGAGGATTCCTGCAATGTTAATGGCTTCGGGGCCGGGCTTGAGTGATTCGTGGCTCGCGCAGATTTCATTACGAGTGATCAGCAGTTCAATCGCTTTGGCGGCATGGATCCTGCCACCGCGCTTCGCGGCTTCCTCCACCTCTGAGGCGATGGCCCGAAGTTCCTCAACTTCCTTTGCAAAATCCCCGAGAGATTTCATGGCAGCATCAAGGGCAACAACCTGATCCTTTGGATGGCGTGCTGTACGGAACTGTTCCATCAGGCGCTCATGAGGGTTCTGCGCGGTTTCCTGAAGGACGATTGGATCCCCCTTCTTGGCAGGAATCTGAAAATGACCATCGGCCTTTAGTTTTTTTTTCGTGGCTTCAAACCATTTCTTGAATCCCGTGGCATCGAAGACGGCGGGCACCAGCGTTGCGGCGATTTCATCAGCTGTCGCCTTGTTGCGATGATCTGTCAGAATGGAACGGATGAGTCCGAGTGGATCCTTCGACGCCTGTTCGCGGACGGCTGCAGCATCGGTGGCGGCACGTGCCAAAATGTGCTCGGAGGGAATGTAGGTCAGTGTCTCGGCGGCATACTGAAGCTGCATCGCATGCCCCTTTTTAGAGACGAAATCGATCGTGATCTGACCAGTGATCAGTTCCCATCCCTCGATCCGACCGAAGCCCCAGCTCCGATGGGTGCAGAAAGCACCGGGAGTCAGTTTTGAAAGTGAGGCTGCGGCTGCGGCTGTGATTTTGCCGGCATCGATATAGGGATTCAGGTCTTCGCTCATGAACTGACCATACTAGAGAGGCATTGTGACTAGGCGAAGAAAAATCCCCACAGCGTTTGCTTGGGCCAGCGGCGGCGTTTTCCTAGCCGTCCAAAAAATCACGCAGGAGTTTGCAGAGAGCCTCTCGATCGGGGAGATTGTGAAACGCTCCTTTCGCGTGGAGAATTCCGAAGCCTTCGCCGTAGGAAGGGCCGTTGAGCACGCAGGCATCCGTTTTGTTTTTGAGAATCTGCGCGCGTGCCGCCGCGAGGGCAGATTCCTTATCTCCTGAGGCTTCAAATTTCCATCCGACTAGGCGTGCTAAGGGAAACCATCCACGCAGCAGGGAGAGCAGTTTTGGGGTAGATTCTAGTGTCAAGGTGATGGGGCCTCGATCCGAAGGAATCTTATCCAGACTTCCATTTGGAAAATAAAAATCACTGACCGCAGCAGCATGAAATAGAGCATCAATTTGTTCTGATTTTGATGTTTTTTCCAAGAGAGCATGAAGATCCTTTGTTGTTGTAAAAGGAATGACTTCAATACCCTGCTCCATGAGGGGGGTGGGGGCAAAGGTGCTCCCTGATCCACGAAGGGCAATGACACGGTGGCCTGCTTCGGCAAGGGTGAGTGCCAGTTGGGTGCCAAGTTTTCCCGTGGAGCGATTGCTCAGAATCCGCATGGCATCAAGCGGCTCCTGAGTCGGTCCGATGGTAACGAGAACGTTCATGATGTTTAGGATGGTTGATTAAACCCGAACTCCGAAGTTGAACAGTGCGATTTGACACAATCTTCAGACCGCAAAGAAGTATTGTCAGCGCTCACCGTATCTAATGATATGCCTCTGCACTTCCGCCAACTTCGGAGTTCGTGTTAAACAGGACATCAATCAAGATACTCTTCGGATGCTGCAAGGGCGCACCGCATGGCTTGATATCCGAAGTGTCCTTGCCGGACTTCTTCATATCGGGTGCCCCCCCAGTGTGAGGAAAGCGCTTTTAAGGTTGCCGTAGGAGAAAGTCGGTCATAAGAGCCTCCGATCAGAAGAATGCGATCGGCTGGTGTGAGTGGTGTCAGGTGGAGCGGCGAGCTCAGATGAGCGTGACGGTCGATGGAATCGGAAAAAATGTAATTATTCTTCAGATAACTGGCCATCATTCGACTCGATGGACTCTCGAAAGTAGCATGGGTAACGTCTGCCACAGGCTGGAGCAGAATCGTAAAATCAGTTATTTCGAGCGAGAGAGTGAGTGCCGCGACCCAGCCCCCGTAGCTGGTCGCTAGCAACGCAATGCGTTGGGAGCCTTGTTGGCGACTCCAGTGGATGAGTTGGCGCAGCTCGATGACCGATTGTCTCAGGGCTTCCGCATTTCGAACGATGTCTGAGGTGATGCTCAGGGCACCATTTGCATAGCCCTTAGGACGTCGGCTATAATGATAGGGAAGATGCGGAAAAAGAACATTCCATCCCCGCTTGTTGAATCGCGCCGCTATTTTCCGATATCCGAAATCATTCGCCGACATCAAGGCATGAAGCAGAAGTAGGGTTGGGGCTCCTTGTCCATCTTTCTTGTTAGGAGTGTTATAGAGATCAGCAGATGCAATGTTATTTTCAGGATAAATTCCCGGTACTGGAGAATTCCAGGAGAGGCGGTTTCCCTTGCGGTGCCAGTTGGTTTTCTCCGGGTTGGGAAGTGAGTAATAGGTCTGCCGATCCAGCGTAGCGCACAGGGCGAGGTATTCCTCCAAACGCTCCCGGGTAACGGCATGATGTCGGAGGCGCCACTGAGCCGTGTTCATCATCGCGCACATGATGGCATCCATCACGGAATGGGAGATTCTGGAAATCATGGGTGGATGCCTTTTCGAGCCTGTGGTGTCTGGGGAAGATCATCGGGGGCGAGTTGAAAACGGATGATGGCTTCTTCTTTGAGTCCGATGAAAGCTTGGGCGATTTTTTCAGTGAAATTTTCCCGGGAATTGGGATCCCGTTCTTGCTTTCCCGGAGGAATGATTGACTCACCGATGATCAGAATGAGCGTAGTGCGGCGTTTCCAATTGGCCTTGTTGTAGAGACGGTCACTGCCAATCAGGAGGCAGGGAATGATCGGGGCGCCTGAATGGATGCTGAGTGAGGTGAGCCCGGGTTTCATCTTGGCACCGTTCAGGATGGAGGTTTCTCCCGCCCGAATGCCCCCCTCGGGAAAGATACCAATGACGCGTTTCTCGGAAAGTCGATTCAATGCCTGGCGCAGAGATGTCCGATCCGAACCGCTCCGATCCACTGGGATGCAGTTGAGTCCGGTAAAAATGCATTTTCCCCATGCCGAACGGAACATCTCTTCCATGGCAAGCCAGTCGAGTCTACGGGGGAAAAACCCGCTGATGATTGGCGGGTCAAAATGACTGATATGGTTCGAGGCCATGATGAGCGGTCCTTTACGAGGAACTCGGGCAAGCTGGACTACTCTGACCTTGCAGGTGAGCGTGAAAAGGAATCGACAGAGGGTGATGACCAGCCAATGAAAAGTTGTGCGAAACATTCGTACCGGGAGCGATCCGCAGAAATGTCCCGAAGGGGATTTCTTTTGTACTAAGGAATCAGCGCTCACCGCGTGAAAAATAATGCGATCTTGAAACCTACGCCTTTTCCAGAAAATAGCCGCGCTGTTTTTCACTGATAGGACGCCCCAGTTTTTCCAAAACCAGAAGCATATCTTCCCAGACCTTCCGTTTTTCCGCGAGGGTTTGGTTTCTCAGAAGGTACGCTGGGTGATAGGTCGGCATCAGGGGAACGCCATGGTAATCAAGCCACTTGCCTCGCACATCGCGCATCGTGCGCGGCTCACCGAGGAGTCCCTCGACGGCGGTAAGTCCAAGCGCGACGATGACCTTCGGTTTGATGAGGTCGATCTGCTGGGTGAGCCAAGGCAGGCAGGTGGCCATTTCAGCGGGCTTCGGTTTCCGATTGCCCGATTCACCGGCGGGCATATCGGGACGGCATTTGAGCACATTCGCAATAAAGATATCCTCCCGCGTGTATTCCATCGCTCCAATGATCTTGTTCAGAAGCTGGCCGGCCCGACCGACAAACGGTTCACCGCGCAGATCCTCTTCTTCGCCCGGAGCCTCGCCGACAAAGAGCAGCTCGGCAAACGGGTTTCCGACCCCATAGACAACCTGTGTGCGGCTGGCAACTAGATTGGGACAGCGGGTGCAGGTGAGGATTTTTTGCTTCAGTTCCACAAGCTTTGCCAGGCGACCATCGTCTGTCGAAGTGGATTGGGAATTTGTAGAAACTGGAATCATGGATTCGGCTGGTAACGTGGATGAAGATGCGGATTGTTGAACGGCAGCGCTTTCGTGCTTCTTGGTGGATGAAGCAGTGGAGGGAGAGTCGGAGACTGCCGTCAGGAACTTCTCCAGACTTGCGCGCGATGCCTTTGGGGCACCACGCAGATTTTTTTTCATGCCTTGCAATACCGGTAATGCTGTGGCGATGGCCTCATCAAAAGAGAGAGACTGATCATCGGGCAAATGACTCATGGATGCGGGTTCTGGTTCGGGTTCTTTAGCGGCGCGAGCTTTGATTGGGGCAACGGGACGAGCGCAAAATCCGCAGGCAGGGGAGCCTGGAAATGAAGGAGTTCCCCGCTGATTGGATGCACGAATTCAAGCTTCCAGGCATGAAGGAGATGTCGTTCAAATCCGTCCCGTTTTCCATAGAGAGGATCTCCGACAATAGGGTGGCCCAGATGTTGCAGATGCACGCGGATCTGATGGGTGCGCCCGGTTCGCGGCATGCAGGCAACAAGGCTGTGATTTTCGTGGGTAGCAATCACCTCGTAGTCAGTCACGGCTTCACGTCCGGAGGGGGGGCGTCGAGCCGTCATTTTCTGACGCTGGACAGGATGGCGTCCGATGGAGAGATCGACGGTACCCTTGCTATGACGGGGTTTCCCCCTGACGATGGCAAGGTAGGTTTTCTTCACCAGACGGTCTGCAAACTGCTGGGAGATCGCGGCGTGCGTCTTGTCATTCTTGGCCACAACGATGCAACCGCTGGTCTCCTTGTCGAGACGGTGGACAATGCCCGGACGATGTTCTTCCGATCCGGAGGAGAGGGTGACACTGTGGTGCAAGAGGGCATTGACGAGGGTACCCTCCTCATGTCCTGCTCCTATATGAACAACCATTCCCGCCGGTTTGTTGACCACAATCAGATCATCATCCTCGTGAAGGATCTCAAGGGGAATATTCTCCGCACGGGCTCCTGCGGAAGGTTTGGGAGGTTCTTCCACGAGGATGAAGACATCGCCGGGTTGCACCTCGTCGTTACTGCGAACAGGATTCCCTCTTAGGGTGACGCGTCCCGACTTGACGAGAGCCTGGAGTTTGGAGCGCGAAAAATCGGGGAGATGGCGCACGAGGACCATATCAAGCCGCTGGCGACGATCCTCTTCGGAGGCGATGATTTCATGGATGGCTGGATCGGTCATGTGATGTTGTAGAATGGGCGTTCGTCGCGGTATGGTCAATTGATGTCGTCAACCTTCACCAGCACAAATGAGGAACCCTGTTCCTCCTGCGGACTGCTTCTGGATGTGGAAGGGGCATCGCTGCTGGCTCTGGTGAAGTGCCCGAGATGCCGTTCCGAGGTGCGTGTGCGCTCGAGATTTGGTTCCTACGAACTTCTGGATGTTCTGGGAGAAGGTGGAAGCAGTCGAGTCTTTCGTGCACGGCCTGATCAACAAAGGGATCCTGATTCCACATCTTCGGAAGTGGCGCTCAAGGTGCTCGAAATCACACAGCCGGATTATATCGAAAATCTCTTTTTCCTTAGGAACGAAGCGAAGCATGCCGCCTTGATCCGGCATCCCAGGGTGGTGAAAGTGATGGCATTGGAGGAGGAAGAAGGTGGGGCGTGTCTGGCGATGGAAATCATGACAGGCGGATCCCTGCACGATCAGATCGTCTCAGGGAGCAGTCTCGACGAGCAGTGGATCCTCGAGTCCGGTCTTGAAATTTTGAAAGCCCTATCGGCTGCCTATGCCAAGAAGGTGATTCACCGGGATCTCAAACCGGCCAACATCCTCTTTAGCGGGTCGGGAGGGGCAAAGTTGGCTGACTTTGGTCTGGCCCGAAGTCTCGCTGCGGTGGAGGAGGGAGAATCGGAATCAGCCATTGAACACCATCTCATGGCCACTCCGGATTATGTCGCTCCCGAATTACTCGAGGGGGAGGTGGGAGATTGTCGTTCTGATCTCTATGGCCTTGGGGGATGTCTTTATCATGCGATTACCTGCGAGCCTCCCTACAGGACGGAGGAGAAATCACTTGAAGAGCTTCGCGAATTAAAACGGCGTCCGATTCAACTCTCCTTTAAAAAATGGAACCTCCTTCCCGAGACCTCCTCGCTGGTGAATCGGATGCTTGCTCCCGATCCCAGGGATCGCTTTGCCTCTTATGATGAGCTTGAAAAGGCATTCCGCCAGGCGTTGGATCGACTGGAATCCTTGAGAAAAAACCCATCCCAGTGCAACGGAGGAGTCTCTGGGTGGTTATCAGGGATCTTTCACCGAGTCGGGAAGAGCTGATTAAATCGTAGTTTGTGAGCGATTCCTTAGCGTTTCCCTTGATTCCCCGCGTTCATAATGGAAATCTCTCCCTTCAGTGACTCTCTACCCCAGACTTTCCAATTTCCCCCGTTTTTCTCATGAGGAAGATTAAATCATACCTGCTGCTTTCGTTGGTCGTTCTTACCGTGCTGGCGGCTCTCTTCTTCACGGGCTGCTTCGAAGGTGTCAGCGCCCTTTGGAAAAATTTTATCCAGGCAGCGGCATTCCCCCCATACGGCAACACACAGATTCTTGTCTCAATGCTTTTGCTGGGTTTAAGCACGCTCTGGGTAGCACTTCATGCCAACCGACGTGAGATCATCCTGCTCGCGCTTTTCGGAATTCTCCTACTTCTGGGAGGATCGCTTGTTACTACTCTCTATAGCTCCTTCTTTAATCCGTTCCCGGGGGTCGCTGCCATCCTGCTCGGGAGCCTGGTCGTAGTCCTCTTTGAGAGAACCGAGATGGGCTCTCGCGAGCCAGTGCTCCGCCGCCTCTTTGGATTGCGCCTTCGCCCTGGAAGTTTTCGCAAGTTGGTGGACGGGAATTCCAATGTCGATTTCCCGGGAGAACTGCACGAGGCCTCCGTGCTGGTATGCAGCATTCACAATCATGTTGATCTGATGGAGTCGCTGAAGCCGACCGCCTATGTCGCCATGATGAACCTCTACCTGCGTACGGCTTCTGATTTCCTTGTCGATGTTGGGGGATATCTCGACGAGTGCTCCGGTGAAAGTATCCGTGTCATCTTTGGTGCGCCGCTACCGGTGGAGGGTGCGGCCAACCACGCGGCGAAGGCTGCCCGTGTCTCGATTGACCTCGTCACCCGTCTCGAGGAGCTGAACAGGGAGTGCGATGCTCAATGGCAGAAACGCCTCGATTTCCGGATCGGAGTGAATTCCGGATCGATGATCGCAGCTGCCTATGGAGGGGCCCGTGTTGGACGCTACAGTGTCTCTGGTCCGGCGGTGGAATTCGCAAGGCATCTCTCCGCAGCATGTGCCCAATACGGGTGCCGTATTCTTGCGGGATCAACCTCCTACGAGATGGCCTCCGAGAATATCGAAGGGCGTCCGATTGATCTGCTCCAGCGGGCTGGAAGCCGCAGAAGGGTCGAGTTGTACGAATTCCTCGCCCCGAAGAATACACTTTCCCCTGAGCGTGAGAGGAGCCGTGACCAGTTCTGGAAAGGGGTCATTCTCTTCCGTGAACGGAAATGGGAGGAGGCAACCTCGGCATTGGCTTCGGCCCGGATTGCGGGAATTCCGGATCAAGTGCTTGATTACTACTTTGAACGGGTCGAACGCTCCCGCCGTGGTGAGGACGAAAAGACCCCGGAACAAGCCCTTCTGGCCGAGGCTCTGTGAACTGCAGGGAGAAAAACCTGAAACTTGAAAGCTGAAACCTGAAAGGCTGAGCTCTGAACTCCGACCTCTGACTTCCGATCTCCTCAGGTTTCCTGCTTCAGCTTTCAGCCCTCTTAGTCACCATGTCTTTCCTTGATTACCCTGATTCTTTTCGCGAACTGGTGCGCCAGTTCCGACGACTTCCTGGCATCGGCCCCCGAAGTGCGGAGCGCATCGCCCTCTGGATGCTTCGCTCCCCTGATGCCAAGCCGGATCAGCTCCTCTCGGCTATCTCAAGCGCCCGTCAACAACTCAGGATTTGCCGTCTCTGCGGGTTTTTTGCCGAACAGGAGGAATGCCTTCTCTGCCGGGATGAGCAGCGTTCGGGACGCGAACTCTGCATCGTTGAATCAGCAACCGACATCCTTCCCCTGGAACGTACCGGTGTCTTTCGCGGTCGCTATCATGCTCTCGGAGGCAGGCTTTCCCCTCTCGACGGGATCGGTCCAGAGCAGTTGCGCATCGCCGAGTTGATCGAACGGGTCGGTTCCGAACATCCCTCCGAAGTCATCCTGGCCCTCGGTGCCGATGTTGAGGGGGAGGCGACAGCTCATTATCTTGCCGAACTACTTGCCCCGACGGGAGTTCACGTGACCCGTATTGCTCAGGGGCTTCCCGCCGGNNCCCGATGAGAACCTTTCTCCTATTTCTCCTGATCTGCGCAGAGTCGTTTGCTCAAGCTCCTTCCACTGATCTTCAGGGCTCAGTTCAACAAGACCACCTTGTTGCCTCGATCGTTACCCGATTGCAGATTTCACGGGAAGTTGCCTGGACGAAATTTCAGAATCATCTTCCTGTGGCTGATCTCGCCCGGGAGGCGGCGATCCTCACTGCGCTGAAATCAGAGGGGAGGAAGATCGGCCTCACGGAGGATCAGGTCAGTGCACTTTTTGTCCCTCAGATAGCAGCATCGCGTCGTGCCCAGGAGGAACTCATTGCGGGATGGCGGTTTGGATCTCCCCGACCGACAACCCCACCCAAGGATTTGCAGCGCGAAATCCGCCCCTTGGTTACCAAGATCAGTATGGAACTCCTGCAGGAGTGGAAGGATCTGCCGCCGCAGTCTCTTTCCACGACCTTTCGAAGGGATGCGGAGAAGCGAATTGTTGCCAAGGGATTTTCGCCCGATGTGGCCCGAATCGCGGCAAGTCCATTAGGGAAGGGTTAAGGGAAGGGTTAAGAAAATAGCCATCGCTATTTTTGACTGGAAGCGGACCCTTCTTCAGAGGATTCTCTCCCTACTCATGGCAACACCGAAGATTGATCCCTCACTCCATCAGGAGCGTAAGCCCGACTGGATCAAGGTGCGTCTGCCCTCCAATCCCGTCTTTTTCTCCACCAAGGCGATGATCGCCGATCTTGGACTGCACACAGTTTGCGAGAGCGCCCAATGTCCCAACCGTTGGGAGTGCTGGAGCGGTGGCACGGCGACGATGATGATTGCCGGGGATCGTTGCACCCGTGCCTGCGGATTTTGCGCTGTCGATACGGCCAAGCCCTTTGCTTTGGAACATGACGAACCGGAGCGTGTCGCCGAGGCAGTGCGCCGGATGAAACTCAAGCATGTCGTGGTGACTGCCGTGGCTCGCGATGACATCGCCGATGGAGGCGCGGAACATTTCGCCCGCACGATTGAGGCGATCCGTGCCGTCGATGCGGCGATCGTCATTGAGATCCTGACCCCTGACTTCAATGGCAAGGAGTCCTCCCTTCACACAGTCATTGATGCGCGTCCCCATATCTTTAATCACAACTTGGAGACAGTGGAGCGGTTGACCCCCATGGTGCGTTCACGAGCGAAGTACCGTCTCTCCCTTGATTTCCTAAAACGCGCGCGTGAACTCGGCGAATCCAAGGGAATCAAAATGGTCACCAAGAGCGGCCTGATGCTCGGTCTCGGTGAGCAAGAGAATGAACTCTTTCAGGCCATGGATGATCTCCGTGAGGCCAAAGTCAGTGTGCTGACGATGGGCCAGTACCTCCGCCCCGGTCCGCAGTATTTGCCTGTAGTGGAATATATCACGCCGGAGACCTTCGAACTCTACGGTGAGATTGCGAGGAAGAAAGGGTTCACCCATGTGGCAAGTGGGCCACTTGTCCGAAGCAGTTACCACGCCTCGGATTTTAATCCGATTGAGCAGATGGGACTGTAAGTAACGGGTCGGGGGCTTGCGCTTTTGAGTTCTAACAGCGTTACCCTGCGCTTGCCGCAGGGTAACTACGGCTGACGCTTGGGCGCCTTGCTATCTCCTCAAAATCACTGCGCCTGAGAAATTACATCAGGTGCAAAATGTACATTCGGGCAACCTCGGTAACCCGCCCTAATTCGATTCGTCTGTCTCCTTATCGGCGTCCTTCTTGTCGGCATCCTTGATGCCATAGACTTCGTTGAGCACTTTGCCGATCATGGGGGCGGCACTGCTGCCACCATGGACGGTATTGTCTCCGGGATCGCCTTCGTAAACAGCGGCAAAGGCATACTGTGGATTCTGTGCCGGAACGAATCCGGCAAACCAGGCGGCTGTACGCTGTTTATCCTTAGGTCCCCATTGGGCGGTACCGGTTTTTCCCGCAACGGTAGTGCCTTTGACCTGGGCGCGGTGAGCGGTTCCCTGAGAATCCTCGGTAACAGCGATCATGGCCTTGCGCAGGGTTTCCATATCTTCCGGCTTGATCTGTAGATCGTCGCGGATTCTATCGGGATAGGCGGCGACGACTTTGTTGTCGATTGCCTGGATCTGCTTCACAAGGCGCGTCTGGTGAAACTGTCCTCCGGTGGCCAGCACTCCGAAGGCTTGGGCCATCTGGAGTGGGGAGATCTTGATGTCACCCTGGCCGATGCTCATGTTGGCAACATCACCCTTGAGGATTCTGCGTTTTTGAACCCGGAGCATGTACGCGTCATCAGGGATGTTCCCCTCGGTCTCGGCCTTCAGTGGGATGCCGGTTTTTTTGCCGAGTCCGAGGCGGCGGCTCCACTCGATGATGTTCGGAGCGCCGATTTTGAGTCCTGCCTGGATGAACCAGGTATTGCACGACTGGGTGAAGGCTTCGACGAAGTTTAACCTGCCGGCATCCACTTTTTTCCAGTTATGGAAGGTGAAGTTACCGATATCGATGGCAGTGGGACCGCTATAGATGTCTTTGGCAGTCAGTTTTCCCGACTGGAATCCGGCAAGACCGACAAAGGTCTTGAAGGTTGATCCGGGCGGGTAGGAGGAGCGGAAAGCGCGAGGGAGAAGGGGAACATCGGGATCGTCACTTACCTGTTTGAAGATTTTGGGATCCAGAACGGGGACGAAGTGATTAGGGTTATATTCCGGCCAGGAGGCCATGGCATGAATCTCTCCCGTCCAGGGGTCGATCATGACGATCGCCCCTTTTTTACAGTTTTCCTTGAGCACTTTCTCGCAAATCCGCTGGAGATTCTGATCGATGGTCGTGATAACGGTATCGCCGGGAACGGGAGGTTCTGCGATGCGTTCGGAGGATTTGTTGCCATCGGCGTCATAGGTGACATGGAGGCTGCCCGGCTGGCCCTTAAGCTGATAATCAAAGGCCTGTTCGATTCCTTCGCGTCCTTCGGTTTCAGTAAAGATCAGATCTTTGTTTTCGATCGGACGAATGGAGAGCGGAGCCTCCTTGCCGGTGTAGCCGATGATGTGGGCGGCGAGTTCCCCGTTGGGATAAAATCGGGCATAGACCTGCTGAAGCTCAAGGGCACTGGTGAGGCCTCGGCGTGCCACGGCAAGCTCCTCCGGTTGCAGGTCTTCCAGCAGGGTCAGGGGAAGGAGTCCCCGGTTGCGATAGTGACTCAGGATGGCCTGATCGCTGATTTTGATGGGACGGCTGAGGAGTCCTTTGGCGTAAGTGATCTGCTGACGGGCAAATCCGAGGACTTTGGCATCACTCCAGTTCAGTGGTGTTGGAAATTGCAGGGCAAGATTGTAGCTCAGTCGGCTCTGGGCGAGCGGATAACCGCTACGGTCAGTGATTTGTCCCCTGGGTGCCGGGATGCCGAGTTGGAAGGTTCGGGCTTGTTTCTGGGTTTCCCATGTCGGCTTAGGATTTTCATCCATGATGGCATTCGTACTTTGAGCCGCAACGTGAAGAAGAGGAACGACCGCCAGAATGAGGAACAAGGCTAGAAAACGGAGTTTCATGATCAGACAGTGGCCGTGCGGGGGGTGGTGATGTGAGGGGGCTTGAGGTAGAGAGGCTTTGGTGTGATAGAATCAACGGAGGAACAGGGATCGGCTTTTTTGGCGAGTTTTGCAAGCCGTCCGGCATCAGGAGTTGCCTGAATCAGGTGTTCCAATCCCGCTAATGGTGATGAGCTGAGGAGAGGAAAATCGGGATGTGACTGCAGTTCCTGCAAGATATCCGAGGGTGCTACCAGTTTTGGCTCCTGGAGGAAGACTCCCCCCTGAACAGCTGCCATCCAGTAATGACCACCGCGCGCATCCCCGACGGCCCAGAAGCCCTCATCCGGCCCAGGCAACGCAAGTGGGGAGGCGAAGCTAAAAAGTGGAATATCGAGTGCCGTGGCAAAGGCTCTGGCCGCTGCTATCCCCGCCCGCAGGCCGTTATAAGAGCCGGGGCCAAGGCCGACACAGAGGGCATCGGGAAGCCCGTAAAGGGCCACTGCAGACTGAAGTCCCTCGAAGAGCGCCGAGGAATCGGAGCGCTTGTGCGCTACATCGGAACGGAAAAGCATCTCAGAGACGTTTCCTTGGATGCTGACAAAAGCAACCGAAGCCACGGGGGAAGAAGAATCAATGGCAAGGATCTTCACAGGAGAGGCAAAGGAGAAATAAGGGTGATCATCCTCGAGGTATCAGATTGAGGTTCGATGCGGATGCGGAGAGTTTCGGGAGGGAGGATATCGGGAAATTTGTCACCCCATTCTATGATCATGAGTCCGTCATCATAATACTCCTCAAGTCCCAATGCCAGAGCCTCTTCTGCGGACTCAAGCCGATACCAATCGGAGTGGTGGAGTTGCTTTCCTCCCGAGCCGTAGCTCTGGAGCAGAGTGAAGGTGGGGCTTGTGACATCGGCGCGTATGTTCAACGCCACAGCGACTGCTTTCACAAAATGGGTTTTCCCCGCTCCAAGCGGCCCTTCCAGACTGACCACACCTGCCCGGAGTAGTTCCGGCAGGAGAGTTGCTGCCAGAGAAGAAGTTTCCTCAAGCGAGTTCACCACATACTGCTTCATCAACCCGGTTGCTGGTTTGTCGGTTGCCATTTTCGCATGATTTTAGTTCTCTTCTTCCAACTGGCAACCCCTGCTATTGCGTTGAGAGCGGTTCATCATTCATAACTTCCCTTTCTCTATTTTCCCATGAGCACACCTCCAAACGAACTCCCAGCCTGGAAAGCCCTTCAAGCCCATCGTGATGCCAACCGCTCGCTCACGCTGAAACAACTCTTTGCAGATGATCCCCACCGTGGAGAAAAATTCAACGCAGAGGCTGCAGGTCTCTACCTCGACTATTCCAAAAACCGTGTCACCGACGAGACGCTGAAACTTCTCATCGAGCTGGCAGAGCAGTCAGGGCTCGAGGCGCATCGTGATGCGATGTTTTCTGGGGAGAAAATCAATACCACCGAGAACCGTGCCGTGCTCCATGTCGCTCTCCGTGCTCCGAAGGGTGAAGTGATCAAGGTCGATGGTGAGGATGTCGTGCCAGAGGTGCATGCGGTTCTCGATGCGATGAGCGCCTTTGCCGAGCGTATCCGAAGCGGTGAGTGGAAGGGATTCACCGGCAAGCGGATCAAGAATGTCGTCAATATCGGGATTGGTGGATCGGACCTCGGTCCGGTCATGGCCTATGAGGCCCTCCGTCATTACAGCGACCGCTCGCTGACCCTGCGCTTCATCTCCAATGTCGATGGCACCGATTTTGCCGAAGCCGTGCATGATCTTGATCCCTCGGAGACGCTCTTCATCATCTCCTCGAAGACCTTCACGACGCTTGAGACGATGACCAATGCCGGGAGTGCCCGTGACTGGCTGCTCGCCGGACTCGGAGGTGATACCAAGGCCGTTGCCAGCCATTTCGTCGCTGTTTCCACCAATGCCGAGAAGGTATCCGCCTTTGGCATCGANNTGGGATTGGGTGGGAGGCCGTTATTCGATGGATTCAGCCATTGGGCTCTCGACCATGATCTCCGTCGGTCCGGAAAATTTCCGCGCGCTCCTCGCGGGTTTCCATGCGATGGATGAGCATTTCCGCACAGCCCCGCTGGAGAAAAATCTCCCCGTGCTGATGGGACTCCTTGCTGTCTGGTACATTGATTTCTTTGGAGCCCAGAGCATCGCTGTACTTCCCTACGATCAGTATCTCAAACGCTTCCCCGCCTACCTTCAGCAACTCACGATGGAGAGTAATGGCAAGTCGGTCCGCCTCGATGGTACCCATGTTACCTACGACACTGGCGCGATCTATTGGGGTGAGCCTGGCACCAACGGCCAGCATTCCTTCTACCAACTGATCCATCAGGGAACGCGACTTATTCCGTGCGACTTCATCGCCTTTGCCAAGTCACTGAACCCGCTTGGCCGACATCAGGACATCCTGATGTCGAATGTCTTTGCTCAGGCCGAGGCACTGGCTTTCGGGAAGACCGCCGAAGAGGTGAAGGCCGAAGGAACACCGGATTGGCTTGTTCCGCACCGTGTCTTTGAGGGGAACCGTCCTTCCAACACCATTCTGGCTGAGAAACTCGATCCCGCCACCCTTGGGTCGCTGATTGCGCTCTATGAGCATACCGTCTTCACCCAGGGAGTGATCTGGGGGATTAACTCCTTCGATCAATGGGGTGTCGAGCTTGGCAAGGTACTGGCCCAGCGGATCATTCCTGAACTGGAGGCTGTCACGGAAACCGAGTTGAAGCATGATAGCTCGACCAACGCATTGATCCGCCGCTACCGCGCCAACAAATAGTTCACGGTATGCAAATCGAAATTTTGGATGATGCCGACGCGGTCGCCAAAGCCGCAGCGCAACTTATCGCCTCCGATGCCCGAGCAGCCATCGCGGCGCGGGGTGTGTTCACCTTTGCCGTTAGCGGCGGTAAGACCCCCTGGGTCATGCTTCAGGAACTGGCTGCGGAGGAACTTCCTTGGACTCAGATTCATTTCTTCCAAATCGACGAACGCATCGCCCCTGAAGGCGACAAGGATCGCAATCTCACCCATCTCTTGGAGAGCTTTTCCGGAGCGCCGATTCCACCGGAAAACATTCATCCCATGCCGGTGAATGCCGTTGATCCTGCTGTGGGGGCAAAAGAATATGAACAGACCTTGGAACAATTCTGCGGAATCCCCCCGGTGCTTGATCTGGCTCACCTTGGCCTCGGACCTGACGGTCACACGGCCTCGCTGATTCCCGGCGACCCGGTGCTGAGTGTTCGCGATCGCGATGTCGCCCTGACCGGACTTTATCAGGGAAGGAACCGAATGACGCTGACCTATCCGATGCTCAACCGTTCCCGGAAGATACTCTGGCTGGCCACGGGTGCTGAAAAAGCCCCAATGATTGAGCGTCTCACCCATGGAGATCCGACGATTCCCGGAGGATTGGTCAAACAGGAGAACGCCGTTTTGCTGGCTGATGCTCCTGCAGTGGCAGACCTCTGAGTGGAAAAATGGGGCCTGTGTTGTAAATTTTTTCATCCGAAGATTCCCTTCCGTCGGACAATACTCTAGTAATCCGACTTATGAGTGATGTTGCTGAAGTCCAACTGGGTGACAAAAGCGTCTCCCTTCCCATCGTGGTTGGTTCCGAAGGGGAACATGCCATCGACATCTCGAAACTCCGTAGCCAGACCGGCTACATCACCTTGGACGACGGGTATGGGAACACGGGCTCCTGCGAAAGTGCCATCACCTTCATTGATGGAGAAAAAGGAATCCTGCGCTATCGAGGCATTCCGATCGAGGAGCTTGCGCTAAAGTCGACATTCATCGAAACGGCCTACCTGATCATCTACGGCAACCTGCCGACGCATCAGCAGTTGCGCCGTTTCTCCGATCTCCTCACGCGGCATGAACTGCTGCATGAGGATATGAAATTCCATTTTCAGGGATTTCCGGCCAAAGCCCATCCGATGGCGATCCTCTCCTCGATGATCAATGCCTGCGGCTGTTATTCCCCAACATTGCTTGAGACGGAGTCGATTCCCGACTTCGACCTGCAGGCAGCCCGACTAATCTCGCAGGTCCGCACCATCGCCGCCTTCTCCTATCGCAAGTCTCGCGGGTTGCCGATGAACTACCCGAAGCCGACCTACAAATACACGGCCAATTTCCTCCACATGATGTTCTCGTCACCCTATGACGATGTGGAATTGAATCCCGAGGTAGTCAAGGCACTCGATCTTATCTTCCTGCTCCATGCCGATCATGAGCAGAACTGCTCGACTTCCACCGTCCGCATGGTTGCCTCCAGTCGGGCCAATCTCTTCGCCTCCTGTTCAGCAGGAGTCTGCGCTCTCTGGGGGCCTCTTCATGGTGGGGCCAACCAGGCAGTTCTGGAAATGCTCGGGGAAATTCATCGCAGTGGTGATGACGGCACACGCTTCATCGCCGCCGCCAAGGATAAGGAGAGCGGCAAACGCCTCATGGGATTTGGCCACCGTGTCTATAAGAACCATGATCCCCGTGCCAAGATCATCAAAGAGCAGTGCGACCGTCTTCTGGCAGTGCTCCACATCAATGATCCGCTGCTGGACATTGCCAAAAAACTCGAGGAAGAGACCCTGAGAGACAGCTATTTTGTCGAGCGGAAGCTCTATCCCAATGTCGATTTCTACAGCGGCATTATCATGCGCGCCCTCGGTATTCCTCTGGAGATGTTCACCGTCATGTTCGCCATCGGTCGCATGCCGGGCTGGATCGCCAACTACAAGGAGATCATGGAGGAAAAACAGACCCGCATTTATCGCCCGAGACAGATTTACACCGGCGAGACACAGCGTTCCTATACCCCCATCGAACAACGAAAATAGGGGACTTGGGGTTTTTGCGCCGCGTGGCGTTGCTTCTCATTCGGCGGCGTATTGAGCCCTATGGCAAGCGGAGTTCAACGCCGCTCTCTGCCAAAAGCACAATCCGCCTACCAGCACTTAGGAACGTTCGTCGATTTGCGTCAGCGTCCGTCCAATCGGTCCTACGTATTCGCTGAGTGGGCGATAGAGTCGGTTGTTGGCGAGCTGTTCCAGAATGTGTGCCGTCCATCCTGATGTGCGGGCGATGGCAAAGACAGGGGTGAACATATCGGTTGGCAATCCGAGCGAGTAGTAGACGGTGGCCGAGTAGAAATCGACATTGGCATGGAGCCCCTTCTTCTCGCGCATGAGGGCTGCAATGCGCTCGGACATCCGGATCCATTTTCCTTCGCCGAGCTGCTCGCAAAGCTGAATCGCCATGCTGCGGAGATGGGGGGCGCGGGGATCAAGGGTCTTATAGACACGATGCCCGATGCCCATGATCTTTTTCTTGTTGGCGAGCGCATCCTCAACCCAGGCATCGACTTTTGATTCGTCGCCGATTTCCTGGAGCATGTGGATGACTCCCTCGTTGGCACCGCCGTGAAGCGGGCCTTTGAGTGTTCCGATGGCCGAAGTGATAGCTGAATAGATGTCGCTCAGGGTAGCAATCGTGACTCGTGCAGAGAAGGTGGAGGCATTCATGCCATGATCGGCATGGAGGACATAACCGACATCAAGGGTTTTGGCGGCTTCAGGTGTCGGCACTTCGCCATTGAGGAGGTAGAGGAAGTGGGCTGCCTCGCCGAGATCCGTGCGGACTGGAGGAAGATCTTTTCCCAGACGGGCGCGATGGAAGTAGGCGGCGATGACACTGATCTTTGCAGTGATGGAAGCGGCGCGATGGCGGTTTTTTTCACCATCGATGTCACCGGTCGGCACCTTGTCGTAGAGTCCCAACATGGAGACACCGGTGCGGATGACATCCATCGGGTTGGCATCCTTCGGAGCACCCAGGATGAAGTCGATGACACCCTTCGGAAGCTCGCGCTGGGAGCGGAGTTGATGCTGAAGTCCTTCCAGCTGTTTCCTGTTCGGCAGTCCGCCGTGCCAGAGGAGATAGACAACTTCCTCGTAGCTGACCTTTCCGGCCAGTTCGTTGATGTTGTAACCGGCGTAGATCAACGTTCCTTCCTCCCCGAGCACATCACTGAGTGCGGTGGAGTTGGCGATGATACCTTCGAGTCCTTTAGCGACGATGGACATGGGATTGGGAGTGGTGGGGTTTTTGGTGGGAAAATTCTAAAAGGGATCAGCGGTTCTTGATGTGCGCGATTAGCGTGTCGGCCATGTCGGAAGGGGTCTCGGCAATGGCGATTCCCGCTGCACGAAGGGCCGTGATTTTGCCCGCGGCCGTTCCCTGGCCGCCGCTGACGATGGCTCCGGCATGACCCATGCGTCGGCCCTCAGGTGCCGTGGCTCCTGCGATAAAGGCAGCGATCGGCTTTTTGCAATGCTCGGCTGCCCATGCCGCTGCCTCTTCCTCACCCGTTCCGCCGATTTCACCAATCATGATGATGGCCTCGGTTTCGGGATCTTCGTTGAACATCTTGAGGATATCAGTGTGGGAGGTTCCGTTGATCGGATCGCCTCCGATACCGACACAAGTGCTCTGGCCGTAACCGCGCGTCGTGAGCTGCCAGACTGCCTCATAGGTGAGGGTGCCGGAGCGGGAGACAACACCGATCGAACCTTTTTTGTGAATGTAGCCTGGGGCAATGCCGATGCGGCAGCCACTATGAGAGTTCTTGCCAGTGCCAGGTGTCACGAGTCCGGGACAGTTGGGGCCGATGAGACGGGTTTTGGAGCCTTTCATGGCATGCTTCACCTTCATCATGTCGATGACGGGAATTCCTTCAGTAATCGCAACGACAAGATCGAGCCCTGCATCAACACCTTCAACAATGGCATCGGCTGCGAATGGGGGGGGGACGAAGATGGCCGAGACAGTGGCTCCTGTTTCACGGACCGCCTGTTCTACGGTATCAAAAATGGGAACCTGTCCTTCAAAAAGTTGTCCACCCTTGCCCGGAGTGACTCCGGCTACAACCTTGGTGCCGTATTCGAGACTGAGTTTGGCGTGGCGCGCACCGAAGCTGCCGGTGATGCCCTGAATGAGGATTTTGGTGTCGGGAGTGACGAGAATCGACATGGTGATGAGAATTAAAGGGGTTGAGACTGAAGGCTGTTAGACTGTTAAATTCTGAGAAAAAGATGAGGAAGTAGTGGTGCGCTGATGGAGCATGATCTTGTTGTCATCCGGATCACAGATGATCGCAAATCGGCATATCGGGGAATCCATGATCTCCCTGTCAAAGGGGATATTTTTTGATTTCAACTGGGAAACCTCTCCGTCGAGATCATCAACTTCAAATGCGATGCAGGTGCCCTGGGGTGAAGGGAGCCAAGCATCTCCGTAGCATCCGATTCCGAAAGTGCCGTTGCCAATCTCGTATTCCACCCAAAGTCCCCCGGCGGACTCCAAGGAGGGACTGAGTCCAAGGACACCTTCGTAGAATGCGCGCGCACGGCTGATGTCTGTCACAGGCGTCCCGGTAAAGGCAATTTCTGTAATGTTCATTGGGCGTGCGGGAAGAGGCTTCTCAGGCGGCTGCTTTGACGGCGGCGACGATTTTGTGGGCCGCATCCAGGATATTGTCTCCGCTTTCCAACTTGATACCACTCTCGGCAAGGGTCTTCTTTCCTGCTTCGACATTGTTTCCTTCAAGTCGCACGACAAGCGGAATGGAGAGGCCTGTTTCCTTGGCCGCCTCGACGATGCCCGTGGCGATGATGTTGCAGTCCATGATGCCGCCGAAGATATTCACGAAGATCCCCTTCACGCTCTTGTCGGCAAGAATGATGCGGAAAGCCGCCGTGACCTGTTCCTTGGTGGCACCACCTCCGACATCGAGGAAGTTGGCNNATGATGTCCATGGTGGCCATGGCAAGCCCGGCTCCGTTGACGAGGCAGGCGATATTCCCATCAAGGCCGATATAGTTGAGACCGAACTTGGAAGCTTCCACCTCACGGGGATCCTCCTCGGTGACATCACGCATCGCGATGATGGAGGGCTGACGATAGAGTGAGTTGTCGTCGAAATTAAACTTGGCGTCGAGTGCGAGGAGTTTGCCATCCTGAGTAACGACAAGGGGGTTGACTTCCACCATGGAACAATCCCGTTCGATGAAGAGGCGGTAAAGATTGGTGAAGAGCTTGGAAGCCTGGGTCATCAGTGGGCCGGTGAGTCCGAGCGAGGCGGCGATCAGGCGCGTTTGATACGGCATGAGGCCGAGGAAGGGATTGACGATCAATCGGAGGATTTTTTCCGGGCTTTTCTCGGCAACGGTCTCGATATCAACGCCACCTTCTGTGCTGGCGATGACCACTGGAGCGGATGAGGCTCGGTCGATCAGGATGGCGAAATAGAGTTCCCTGGCGATGTCCACGGCCTCTCCAATGAAGACCTTTCCGACTTCTTTTCCTTCCGGACCTGTCTGGTGGGTGACGAGGACCTGTCCGATCATCTGTGAGGCGAGTTCCTTGGCTTCAGCCGGTGTATCGCAGAGATGAACGCCTCCCTTGAAGCCGCTCTTAAAGGTTCCCTTACCGCGTCCACCGGCATGGATCTGAGCTTTGACAACAAGTTTGCCTCCGAGACTGGCAGCCACATTTTTCGCTTCCTCGGCGGTGTGTGCTACGGATCCCGGTTGAGTGGCGACGCCAAATTCCGCAAAAAGTTCGCGGGCCTGAAATTCATGGATATTCATGTCGTGAAGTGGAGATCACTACACGCACCGGGATCAGAGGAAAAGACTTCCTTTAAGAGAAAACAAAAAAAGTACCAAACAGCCCGCTCTAGTCGCTTTATTCATCGTTCCGGCAGTTCAGACAGTCTCTAAAGATCATTGAAACATCGCCCTTTGACGGGTGGATGAGAGGACAGCGTGCCAGAGTTCACCATTGAGTTCGAGGCGCTTGCTTCCGCCAGCGATGATGCCTGTCGGAATATGGACGAAATGCCCGTGGAGAAAACTGATGACCAGCCCCGTCCTGCCACTCATCGCCGCATGAACGGCATGGCGTCCCATGAAGTCGCAGACAAGGGCGTCCTGGGTGTTGGCAGGGCATCCCCGAATCTGATAACTTGGGTCAAAATATCGCAATGTCATGTCGATTCCCCGGGCCTTGAAGTGCGCCTTGAAGGCGTCTCCCAGAAAAGGGCCGATATCATTCAGCTTCAAATTACCTGATTCGTCACGTCGGTCACTCGCATCAAGCAGATCCTGTCCCGCTCCTTCGGCGACGACCAGCACGGCATGGCTTTTTCTTGCCAAGCGTCGCTCCATGGCGGCAAAGAGTCCTCCGGTACCATCAAGAACAAACGGCACCTCGGGCACGAGGCAGAAGTTCACGTCCTGACTGGCCACCGTAGCCGCTGCAGCGATGAAGCCCGCGTGCCGTCCCATGAGTTTGACCACGGCGATGCCGTTCTCAACACTCCTCGCCTCGGTGTGCGCGCTGTTAATAACGCGAACGGCCTCTTCCACGGCCGTGTCGAAACCGAAGGTGCGTGTGACGAAATGGACATCATTATCGATAGTCTTGGGAATTCCCACCACGGCCAGGTGATGGCCCCGCTTGCGGGCCTCTTCAAAAAGGTCATAGCCACCCCGCTGTGTTCCATCGCCCCCGACAGTGAAGAGCATGCTGATATCGTTCTGGATAAGAAAATCAACCGCCACCTTGGTATCCACAGGGCCCCGTGAAGTGCCAATCATGGTACCTCCCTCCTTGTGAATATTCTCCACTAGATCATCCGTGAGCAGGATGGGGGATTTCCCACGATCAGGATCAAGACCGCGATAGCCTCCACGGATTCCAAGAACCGTGTTGACCCCGTATCCCCGTATCAGTTCACGTGTCACCGAGCGGATGACATTATTGAGTCCTGGGCAGAGGCCTCCGCAGGTCACGATGGCGGCACGTGTATTTTTCGCGTCAAAGAAGAGCTTCTTTCTAGGGCCGGCAATTTCAAAAAGCAGTAGATCCTCGGGCACAGTGCCGCCGGGCCAGCGAACATTGGCGGGAGAGAACGTCTCCTCGGACACGGAGAACGTAACAGGTGAGTCATACTTGGCCTCACCCAACTGGGGGATGATCATGGTTTGCATCTCGGGGAGGTCACGATTCTCTACCGAGTCAACCGCTCAGTGAAGAACGAAAGTGTCGCAGCAGGGGGGCTAGAGCCCCGATTCCCGATCTGTTGACTTTTTTTTTCTGAAAGCGGAAGGTAAAGCCCCTCTCATGAACTATTTTCGATTCTTGGTGCCGACACTCGTATCTGGCATTCTGGCGGTTTCTTCCGTTTTGGCCGGAGATCCGGTTTCGATGACGGTTAACGTCGCCAATCCCTCTGGACTTGCCCGTTCCTCGGAGACAATTGAAGTGCCATGGAGTGAGATCCTTTTGCGGATTCCAGGTGCATTACCCGATCATCTGTCGGTCAAGGATGCCACGGGTAACTCGCTTCCCTCTCAGGTTCTGAATTTTCACCCCGAGAACAAGAAGGGGTTGTTTGATTCCTTCCTTTTTCAGCACGACTTCGCTTCCGGGGAGAAGAGCGCTTCTTTCACCATCGAGACAACCACCGAGCCGATTCCACCCTTTCCTTCCAAGGTCTTCGCCCGATACGTGCCGGAGCGTTTCGATGATTTTGCCTGGGAGAACGACCGTATTGCCCACCGCATTTACGGGCAGGCTCTGGAAACTCCTAGCGCTGGAAAATCGATGATGACCGGCAGCGGGATTGACGTCTGGTCCAAGCGGGTTCGTTATCTGATCGTCGATCGTTGGTATCTCAAGAGCCACGACAACTACCACAAGGACACCGGTGAAGGGCTCGACATGTATGATACCGGGAAGTGGCGCGGGTGCGGAGGAACCGGGATATGGAGCAATGGTAATCTCTTTGTCTCCCATAACTGGAAAACCTGGAAAGTGATGGCCAATGGCCCCATTCGCGCGGTTTTTGAACTTACCTATGAGCCTTGGGATGGGGGAGGTGTTCAGGTATCGGAAACGAAGCGTTTCACGGTGGATGCGGGGCATAACCTAGATTTGATCGAAAGCACCTTCCTCTTCAACGGCAAGCCGGAAGTGACGGTCGGGATTGGTTTGGGAAAACATCCAAAGGGACCGGGCGAACTGATTCAAAACAAGGAGCAAGGCTGGATGAGCCTTTGGGAAAAATATAAGGAGGATGGTCAGCTTGGAACCGCTGTCGTGCTTGCCCCTGGAGAACAGGGAAGTTTCACCGAGGATCAGCATGATTATCTGCTGCTAACACAGGCCACCCCTTCAAAAGCTGTGCGTTATTATGCGGGTGCTGGTTGGGATCGCAGTGGTGATTTTTCCTCCAAGGAAGATTGGAATGCCACTGTGGCATCCCTTGCAGCACGTCTCGCTTCACCCGTCACGCTCAGTTACTCGCCACCCCCCGCAGGAACTGCTTCCTCTGCCGACCTGTCAGCACCCCCCTCCACACACTGAGGAGTTTATTTCGTGAGATTCATTCCGGGAATTGTGCTGCTGCTTCTGGTGTCTCTCTTCACGGGGATCTCCCTGGCTGATACGCAAGTCATGCAAACGATTCCTTGGAGTGCTCCGGAGGGAAGTCTTCCCGTCTGGAACGGCCGCGATTTGACGGGCTGGACTTCCTTTGGGCAACCCCCGGCAACCCAATCGCTGGTTCAATCAAGCAGTGATGGGATTCTCCACCTGATCGGAAAGCCGAAGGGATACCTTCACACCGAAGAGTCCTTTGCTAACGGGCATCTGCATGCTGAATGGCGCTGGCCGATCGTGGCGAAGACGAAAGTCAATAACAGTGGGATTTTTATTTTTCAGCAATCACCTGATTCGATCTGGCCGCAGGGAATCCAGGTTCAGATCAAGGAAGGTTTTTCCGGAGATTTGATCGCCATGGGGAGTTTAGTGTTTCCCGGGCGGAAGAACCCGACCATCCCGAAGGTAGCTCCCTCCAACGAAAAACCGGTGGGAGAATGGAACAGTGTGGATGTCCTGTTCCATACCGAGGCGGAAGTGACCACCCTCCAAGTTTTTATCAATGGACTTCTTCAGAACTCTCTCGAAATCCCCGCACTGAAAGCTGGTCATATTGCCCTTCAGTCCGAGGGATATCCCGTGGATTTTCGGAATCTTTGGCTGAAACAATAGGAAGGAAAACCCTGATGACCTTCGTCCCCCGCATTTCCGTTCAACTCAGTTTCCTGCTAATTTTATTCCTCGCTTCCTTGATTCCAGCCGAGTCGGCTGACACAGCTTCCAAAGCGACGAACGGGGTGACAACAAATCCTGCGCTGACGCCGTTGCAATGGTCGGAACGCATGGCCAACTCGGAGATGGCCCGGCTTGGCGATACCCGCTTTGCTCCGCCCAAAGCTGGGTGGTGGGATTACTCAACGGGAATCTATGCCGATTCTCTGATTCGGTTAAGTTGGAAAACGGGCAATCCTGCGTATGAGAAAAACGCCGAGGAAACCATCGGCTCCTTCATCGCAGAATCGGGTGAGATCGCGACGTATCAGAAACGGAGGCCAATGAAACCGGTGCTGCCAGTTGCCGGAGGAGGTTCCACGAATGCAACGGTAACTGCGAGTGCAACTCCCTTGGATGACGTGATCCCGACCGTCAAGATCCCGTACTCCCTCGACGATCTGCCTTCCGGAATGGCCCTCCTGAAGCTCTACGATATCACGCACGACGAGCGCTACCGCAAGGCAGCGGACATTCTCAGGGATCAACTGAGACATCATCCCCGTGTCGCGGAGGGGGGCTTCTGGCACAAGGCCATCTATCCCGACCAGATGTGGTTGGATGGACTTTACATGGCCGAGCCTTTTTATGCTGCCTATGCGGCACGCTTCAAGGAAACCGAGGACTTCGACGATGTCGCCAAGCAATTCACGATCGTGGCCTCCCATACCTACAATCCCAAAACTCAGCTTCTGTATCATGGATGGGACGAGAAAAAGCTGCGCGATTGGGCCAACCCAGTCACCGGAACGTCCGCCTCATTCTGGAGTCGTGCCATCGGCTGGTATGTGATGGGACTCGTGGATGTTCTCGACTCTCTTCCAGAAGATCACCCCAAGCGGGCTGAGTTGATCACCCTTCTGCAGAACGCGGCTGCTGGAATTGTGAACTACCAGGATCCCTCCACGGGTGTCTGGTGGCAAGTCACGGATCAGGGAAGTAGGAAGAACAACTACCTCGAGTCCACCGCTTCCTGCATGTTTGTCTACGCCCTTGCCAAAGGGGTGAACCACGGCTATCTGCCCCGCTCGATGATTCCCGCCATCCGAGAAGGGTATCGTGGGATCATTCGGGAATTCGTCACGATCAATCCCGACGGAAAAATTAACCTAACCAAGTGTTGCAAGGTTGCCGGACTCGGACTCTCCCCAAGACGCGATGGAAGCTTCGACTACTACACAATTCGGGAGCCGATTGATTCCAACGATCTCAAAGGCATGGGGCCATTCATCAATGCAGGGGTGGAATGCGACAGGCTCTTCGGGAAGGAAATCTTCTCCCGCTGAACACCTAATAAGGAAGATGCCTTTGACTGGTATCCCTGCCTCCATCATCCTCACTAAGAGAGCACCACTAAGCCAACCACGATCACCCATGCATATCCGTTACGCCGTCGGCAAAGAGCAGTATCCACGAATGACAACCGACGAACTCAGGAAGCATTTCCTCGTTCAAGACATCTTTGTTTCAGGACAAACCGAGCTTACCTATTGGGAAACCGAGCGCGCGGTTCTCGGGGGCATCATCCCCACGGATTCCCCAATTGCGTTGGAATCAGATCCTGCTCTCGCTTCGGAATACTTCTGTGAGCGGCGTGAAGTCGGCATCTTCAATCTCGGAGGACCCGGCGAGATCCGTGTTGACGGTCAGAACTTCTCACTCGCTAGTCACGATGCCCTCTACATCGGTCGCGGCAGTCGCGCTGTGGTCCTTGCATCACCGGAAAAGGAGAACCCCGCCCGCTATTTTCTGATCAGTTATCCCGCCCATGCGGCTTATCCCACGAGGCTCATCCCCAGCCATGAAGCCAACCGAGTCGAACTGGGAGCGCATGTTACGGCGAACGAACGAGTCATCCATCAGTACATCCACAAGGGAGGAGCTCCGAGCTGTCAGTTGGTCACTGGAATCACACAACTCCAATCCGGAAGCGTCTGGAATACCATGCCACCGCACACCCATTTGAGGAGATCGGAAGTCTATTTCTACTTCGACCTGCCGGAGAACGAGGCGGTCTTCCATTTTATGGGGAGTGGAGATGAAACACGCCATCTTGTGATGCATGGCGGCGAAGCCGTGCTCTCTCCAAGCTGGTCGATTCATTCCGGATGCGCTACCCGGGCTTACTCGTTCATCTGGGCCATGGGAGGCGAGAATCAAGAGTTCACAGATATGGACGGGATCGCCGTTAATAATCTGAAATAAGGATCTGAAATGAGCACGTCGATCACCGATCTCTTCCGCCTTGATGGAAAAACGGCCCTCGTCACGGGTTGCAGTCGTGGAATAGGTGCCGCCATGGCCGTTGCGCTCGCTGAAGCCGGAGCCAATATCATCGGTGTCAGTGGCTCGCTTTCCTTGAAAGAAAGCGACACAGGTCGGGCAGTGTTCGCCACAGGACAAGCCTTCCATCCCTATCGCTGCGATTTTTCCGACAGGGAGGCCGTCTCTGCCTTTATTGCAGAGGTCAAATCACGCCATCCTGTTGTTGATATTCTTGTCTGCAATGCGGGGACGATCCGCCGCCAACCCGCTGCGGAGCATAGCGATGACCTCTGGGATGAAGTCATCGAGGTCAACCTGCGTGCTCCTTTTATTTTGGCTCGGGAGTTTGGCCGGGAGATGGTTGCCAGGGGAGGCGGCAAGATTATCTTCACCGCTTCGTTGCTCTCCTTCCAGGGAGGAGTCACTGTTCCTGGCTACGCCGCAAGCAAGGGTGGGATCGCCCGACTGACCATGGCCCTCTCCAACGAATGGGCAGCAAGCGGTGTTTGCGTCAATGCCATCGCCCCCGGATACATCTCAACGGACAACACCGAGGCCCTGAGAAAGGACGCGGGGAGATCAGCCGCCATTCTATCCAGAATCCCCGCCGGACGCTGGGGTAATCCGGAGGACATGAAGGGAACCACGCTCTTCCTCGCCTCCAGCGCCTCCGACTATGTCACCGGAACCATTCTCACCGTGGATGGCGGGTGGATGGGACGCTAAATTATAGGAACGTGTCAGCCCGTGAGGTCAACCGATCAAAGGGGGATTGACGCTATGCAGACTAATCCTCAGATTAGCGTTCGCTTTTTTAGCACCCGTAGCTCAATTGGATAGAGCGCTTCCCTCCGAAGGAAGAGGTTGTGAGTTCGACCCTCGCCGGGTGCACCATGTGTAGCACTTTCGTCAGGACTTTAGGAGGAGGCCACAAATCGATCCATCAGGGCAAAGAATCTCTTTTTCCCTGACTGAAAGAGCGAAAGATCGCTGAGGATTTCCTCTGGTGTTTGCACGGTTGGGGAAGGGATCATACTCAGGGCGACTCCAGGATCCGCAAGGGCGTCCCGCATCATTGATTCCGTCCATTCGAGATGAAACTGAAGGCCGAGTACCTGCTTGCCGATGAGAAAAGCCTGCTGCTCGCACGCTTCATTCCGGGCAAGCTGTACCGCACCCGGTGGGAGTGAGTAGGTGTCTCCGTGCCACTGGAAAGCGAGGAATGAGCTTTTCTCGTGATTTTCCGGCGCAAAGGTGGAGTCTGCCCCTTTTTTCTCAGGGAAAAGCTTTTTCCCTTCCTCCGTGAGCATGATCGGTTGCCAGCCAAATTCCTTGATTGTATGACGATAGGCCTTTCCACCAAGTGCATCGGCCAGCAGTTGGCAACCGAGGCAAAGTCCGACGAGTTTCTTTCCGGCGGCGACAGCATCGCGCAGATACTGCTTCTCCAAGGCAAGCCAGGGATGTTTTTCCTCTTCGTAGGCCCCCATGGGGCCGCCGAGACTGATGAGAAGGTCAAAACTATCCAGCGGAGGAGGCGGTTGGCCCTCACAGATCAGGCAGGTGGCAATCGTGTATCCCTGTGTATGGGCCCATTCGATCAGGGCTCCCGGGCCGTCGAGGGGATCGTGTTGGAGAAAGAGAATGCGCATAGGGAAAAAAGGAATAAGGAAGATTGAAAAATGAAAAGAGGGAAAATGTGGATTGGTTGTTACAAACGAGGCTCTGGGGAG
>DKEN01000081.1:37257-37495 GCA_002452515.1 Spartobacteria bacterium UBA6821
TTCGCAATATCGCAATCATCGCCCACGTTGACCACGGGAAGACCACCCTCGTCGACCAGCTCCTGAAGCAGTCGGGCACTTTCCGCGCCAACGAGGCCAAGGCCACAGAGATCTGTATCATGGATTCCATGGATCTGGAGCGTGAGAAGGGGATCACCATCAAGGCCAAGAATGCTGCCTTCCAGTGGCATGAATACCACGTCAACATCGTTGATACACCGGGCCACGCCGATTTCGG
>DKEN01000081.1:37584-45855 GCA_002452515.1 Spartobacteria bacterium UBA6821
CTCTTTTTGGAGCTTCATGCTACCGACGAGCAGCTCGACTTCCCCGTCGTCTATGCGAGTGCCAAGCAGGGTTTTGCCAAGAAGGAAATCGACCAGGAGAGCACCAATATGGAGCCCCTTTACGAGGCGATCGTGAAGTATATCCCCGCGCCGAAAACCTCGGATGTCCCCTATTTCCAGATGCTGGTTTCCAACCTCGACTACAGTGATTACCTGGGTCGTATCGCCTTCGGTCGCATCATCAGCGGCAAGGTCAAGATGGGAGAGCAGGTCGTTGCCATCCATAAGAATGGCCAGAAAGAGAAAAAAGCGGTCACGGCTATCTTCGGACACAAGGGACTTCAGAAAATCGAGCTTCAGGAAGCCAATGCCGGTGACATCGTCGGCATTTGCGGTTTCGAGGATGTCTTTATCGGAGAGACCATTACCGATAACGACACCCGTGAGCCTCTCTCCTTCATCGATATTGATCCTCCGACCATCACGATGAAGATCTGTATCAATGACGGCCCGCTTGTCGGCAAAGAAGGTAAGCTCGTTACCGCGCGTCAGATCAAGGAACGCCTCATTCGTGAGACCCGAACCAACGTTTCCATTGAGGTCAAGGAGACCGAGTTGGCCGGCCATTTCCAGATCAAGGCCCGTGGCGAAATGCAGATCGCCGTTATCGTGGAGCAGATGCGCCGTGAGGGATTCGAGCTGCTCGTCTCCCGTCCTGAGGTCATCTACAGACGGAGTGAGGATGGTAAGCTTCTGGAGCCCATCGAGACCGTTTATGTTGATGTGCCGCCCGATAACCTCGGCGACATCCTTCAGAGTCTCGCCGGACGCAAGGCCGAGATCGTGAACATGGATCACAAGGCGAAAAGCGTCACCGTGCAGGCCGAGGCTCCGACCCGCGGACTCATCGGATTTGAAACCGATCTCGTCAACCTGACCAAGGGAAGCGGCATCATGTCCCACATCTTCAAGGAGTATGCGGAGTTCAAGGGTGAAATCCCCACCCGTAACAACGGCGTTCTGATTGCCATGGAATCTGGTGTCGCTATGGCCTACTCCATGGAGAAGATTCAGGAACGCGGTCGTCTCTTTGTTTCTCCTCAGGATGATGTCTATGTCGGCATGATCGTGGGTGAAAACTCCCGCGCCGATGACATGCCAGTCAACGTTTGCAAAGCCAAGACTCTGAACAACATGCGTAGCACCGGTGACGGAAAGGGAGTCTCCCTCTCGCCGCCGCTCAAGATGAGCCTCGAGCGCTCGCTCGAGTACATCGCCCCTGACGAATATGTCGAGGTGACACCGTTGACAATTCGACTCCGCAAGAAGTTCCTCGATGCCACGGCCCGCAAACGTGCCAGCTCGACACCAGTCATTGCCGAGGATTAAATGGGAGCTGGAAGATAGAAGTTGGTAGATACTGAGCAGCCCCGCTGATTCATCACACTACCAAACCTATCTCCTATCTTCCCCCTACCAACTTCCAGATATGGGTCGTCAATGGCTCCTCGCCAAACGCGAGGTCAACTCACTTAAGAAATCCAAGGCCACGGGCAAGTTCGTCCGGGAAATCACCATTGCCGCACGGCAGGGCGGCCCCGATCCCGAATCGAACTCCCGCCTCTTCGCTGCACTGGAAAAGGCACGCGCCGAGAGTGTCTCCAAGGATGTCATTGACCGGGCCATCAACAAAGGAGCGGGAATCGGTGAGGACAAGGCCGTTATCGATCACATCGCCTTCGAGGGGTATGCCCCTCACAAGGTGCCGGTGATCGTTGAAGTCTATACGGACAATACTAACCGGACGACGCCGGAGATTCGCGTCCTCTTCCGCAACGGCCAGTTGGGTGCACCTGGTAGCAATAAATTCCTCTTCGACCATGTCGGCCTTGTCGAGGCCTACAATGAGAAGGCGGATACCGATCTTGAAGAAGCTGCCATCGAAGCCGGAGCCAACGAAGTCGAGCCCCTGACTCACGATCAGAACGACGACATTCCGGCCGACAAGACCGGAGCCCGTTTCATTACCGACCGCACGGCAACCGCAGCCGTGACCACTTGGCTCAAGGAAAACGGTTGGAAAGTCGTGACCAGCGAAATTGGATATGTCGCCAAGAACTATCCCGAGTTAAGCGATGAGCACCGGGCTGAAGCGGGAGAATTTCTCCAGGCGCTGGAAGAGCATGATGATGTGCATCGGGTTTGGACAGCCATCAAATAAGGGGCTTGGGATTTTGGCGCCCTGCGGCGTTGCTGCTCGTTTGGCGTAGGGAGACTACGCCATCACTCGCGCGCCTAGCGCGGCATCCAAACTTCCTGCGCCCTTGATTGACTGGCTTTACGACAAGGACATACAATCTCGTTTGTTAGTGATACTTACAGAGAGGCGTTTTTTATGAAGAATGTTATTGTTGTCATTGGGGCAGGGTCGATCGGGCAGGCCATTGCTCGGCGGGTGAGTGTCGGGAAGCATTTGCTGCTGGCAGATTTGCGTCAGCAAAATGCCGATGCCGCCGCAGAAGTCCTGAGCGCCGCTGGATTTGAGGTAACGACCGCGACCGTTGATGTCTCTTCACGTGAGTCAGTTCATGGGCTTGTCGGAAAGGCCGCATCGATTGGTACCGTCACCGGTGTCATTCATGCAGCCGGTGTTTCTCCTTCACAGGCATCGCCAGACACAATTCTCAAAGTTGATCTCTATGGTACCGCTCTTGTGCTCGAAGAGTTTGGCACTGTGATAGCTCACGGCGGCACGGGAGTCGTGATCGCTTCGCAATCGGGGCATCGCCTTCCCTCACTCACTCCCGAGCAAAACAAGGCATTGGCAACGACACCGGTCGAGGAGTTACTAGCTTTGCCGATGCTTCAGCCCGATCAGATCAGGGATTCACTCCATGCTTACCAGCTATCCAAACGAGGGAACTCGCTGTGTGTGATGGCGGAGGCAGTACGGTGGGGTAAACGCGGTGCCCGGGTCAATACGATCAGCCCCGGCATCATCTTCACTCCCCTTGCCAAAGATGAATTGACCGGGTCTCGCGGTGATGGATATCGGCGTATGATTGAGCTTTCAGCAGCAGGGCGAGGTGGCACTCCGGATGAGGTTGGAAGCGTCGCAGCTCTCCTGATGGGACCGGACGGTACATTCATCACCGGCAGCGACTTCCTCATGGATGGTGGAGTTACGGCCTCCTACTGGTTCGGAGAACTTGCTCCAACGGAAACTTAGTAGGTTTCAGGAACAGCGCCTGAACCAATGATTTTCAAAGGAAATCATACGACTTAGTTAGAATGCTCTTCTTCCCTCTGAACGGCTGTATTTTCTTTCACGGCGGCGATCATTTCGTCCATTCCTTCTCTTATTTCCCCAACGGTCGGATGCACTTGCTTGATCAGATCATGTTCAATCCGTGATAGCTTTTCAATCCGACGACCTTGTTCCTTGATCTGATCCATGAGCCGCGTCTGGTTTGATGAGATGTATCCCATCCACAGAAAGCAAACCCCCCAGCAGAGCGTTCCAACGATGGTCATCCAAAATTCAGCATAAGTTACCATCATGATCTTTAATCATAGTCCGGCTTTGCGGAGAGGCAACGAACGAACTGGTAGGTATTTACCCCGTAGTGAGTGGATCCAAAACCTTAATGCTTTTCCGAGTGCTCCCTTTTCAGACACTGGGATGGATAAAATCCAGAACCGTAAAGTTTCCGTCGAGCATCTGCTTCATATCGTGTAGAATCACGAATCATGAGTGCATCTCCCTTAAAGCTCGTTGAGGTTCCGGAAGCGGAGTTGAGGCGGTTGCTGGAAAACAACGGGGAGACGTTGGAGGGTTTTCTCCGCCGTTCCACTCCAAAAATCGAAGCAGGGAAAAATTATCAGAAGAGAGCGAAAAGTGCGTATTGGAGTATTCTTTGGTTGGGAACTTCAACGTTGTTTTCCCTCATTTGTTTTCTGAGTTCCCACAGCATTGAGGATTTTCTCTCAACACTTCTGCTAGGAGGCATGACCTATGTGGAGACCCGGGTGAGAACATGGTTTCTGGAGGGGGATGCAAGAGCAGCGGTTTACGGCTACTGGAATCAAACGACGTTTGCCGTCCTGTTTCTGATCTATGGCGGTTATCATGTGCTGCACACGGAGGTGCCGAACGAACTGAACGAATATCTGGGCGGCCAGTACGATGCCCTCTATTCGCAGATCAGCAAGATGGGATATGCCGTGATAGGATTGGTCGGCGGAACCTGTCAGTATCTCCTTGCCCTCCATTATCGACGGGCCGGGAAATTATTAATGATCTCGGTTAGCAACCAACCGCCGCCGCTTCCTTGAGTCGCAGCACTCCATGAGTCCATTCGCTAATACGGGCGTGGAGTTCTGGATCGTTCGCGAGTGACTCACCATAGGAAGGGATCATTTTCTGGAGTTTTTCCTTCCATTCCCCGGAAACGATTTTTTCCGGGAAGCAGTTGTCAAGCAGCGTGAGCATGATGGCGACGGAGGTGGAAGCTCCGGGTGATGCTCCGAGTAGCCCAGCAAGAGAGCCGTCAGCAGAACAGATGACTTCCGTTCCAAACTGAAGAATACCAACTTTCTTAGGATCCTGTTTGATGACCTGAACGCGCTGTCCTGCGTGTTCAAGGGCCCAATCCTCGAGCTTGGCGTCGGGAACAAACTCCTGAAGCGCCGCAAGGCGATCCTTCGGAGACTGGAGCACCTGGCCGATCAGATAGGTGGTCAGGGGGATGTTTTGCAATCCGGCGGCTGTCATCGGGATCACATTGTCAGGCTTCATGGAGAGCGGGAAATCCAGCAGGGAGCCATTCTTAAGATACTTGGTGGTGAATCCGGCAAACGGGCCGAAGAGGAGGCCTTTCTCCCCGTTAATCACGCGCGTATCGAGATGAGGCACAGACATTGGAGGGGCACCGACGGAGGCTTTACCATAGACCTTGGCCTCATGCTTCTCGATCAGGTCGGGATTGGTGCAACGGAGCCATTGTCCGCTGACCGGGAAACCGCCGAAACCTTTTCCCTCGGGGATGTTCGATTTTTGGAGCAGGGGGAGGGCTCCGCCACCAGCTCCGACGAAAACGAATTTTGCATTGAGGGATCTTTTTTTCCCGCTGGCCTTGTTTTTTACCGTTACCTTCCAGGAATTGTTCTTATTGCGCTTGAGATCGCTCACCTCATGCCTGAGATGAAGGGTGATACCCTTCCGGTCTTTTAATGAGGCGATCATGCTGCGGGTGAGGGCGCCGAAGTTCACATCGGTACCATCGGCCGTGTACGTGGCAGCCACAGGCTCCAAGGGGTCACGGTTCTCCATGACGAGTGGAATCCACTCGGCTAGTTTCTCCGGATTGTCAGAGAACTCCATGCTCTCAAAAAGGTGGTTGAGGGTCAGTTCCGCATGGCGTTTCCTGAGGTATTCAACATCGGCTTCACCCTTCACGAAGCTCATGTGAGGGATGGAATGGATGAAGTTCGCCGGTAGTTCGATCCGCCCTTGCTCGACGAGATAGGCCCAGAGTTGGAGCGAGAGATGGAAAGACTCATTGATGCCGATGGCCTTGGAACAATCAACGGAACCATCGGCACGCTCGGGAGTATAGTTCAGCTCACAGAGGGCGGCGTGGCCCGTGCCTGCATTGTTCCAGGCATCGGAACTTTCGAGTGCGACCCCGTCAAGGGTTTCAAAAATCTCAATCGTGAGATCCGGTTGCAGTTCCTTGAGCAGGACGCCGAGGGTGGCACTCATGATGCCTGCACCTACGAGCACAACATCGGTGGAATTGGGGTCAGAGGTGGGAGTTTCGGAAGAGGTCGTCACAGTGATTGTTGGTTGAGCAAGAAACATGCCACTCAAGGCATGGTGAAAATAAAAAACGCCCCTCGGAGCTTCTGTTTTTCAACAGGTGCAGCGGGGGGCGCAGTGAAAATAGCTAAATGATTTTTATGAAGCGGGCAAGCGGCGAGGTGACCTCGTTACGATATTTTCATCGCACGCTCGATCAATCGTGTTGCAAGGGATTGGGTGGCATTGTCGAGATTGGCTAGTGTCTGTTTCAGACGAACTGTTTCCTTGCTTTGCAACGCGGCTGTAACTTCAGCCGTCTGATGTCTTATGCCCGCGATCTCGTCAGGGGGAAGTTCACCTGCAAGCTGCGCCAGCGCCGCTTCCACGGCGGGAAGCATTTCCTCGGCCTTGAGGCGTGCCTCGGTGAAGATCCTTGCATCCATATCCTCAAAGGCGTGTTCCAGTGACCCTGCCAGCATTGCTTCCACAGCCTCGTCGGAGACTTCAACAGCACTTTTGATTTCGACGATCTTCTCAATACCTGTTCCGGTATCGCGCGCAAGCACTTGAAGGATGCCATCAGCATCAATGGAGAATTGAACCCCGACGCGTGCAGCACCTTTCGGAGAGGGAGCGAAGGGAATCTCAAAACCTCCGAGCTTCCAGTTGTCGGCAGCCAGCTCGCGTTCTCCTTGAAGAACGGTGATGCGCATCCCGCTCTGTCCGGCGACCGCATTGGTGAACATTTCGCCTGCCTTGGCTGGAATGGTGGTGTTCCTCGGGATGATGACATTCATCAATCCGCCGAATGTTTCGATACCGAGGGAGAGGGGGGTGATATCAAGCAGTGCGACATTTTGGAGGCTTCCGTCGAGGATTGCTCCCTGAAGAATGGCTCCAAGGGCTACGGATTCATCGGGATGCTGGGAGAGATTCGGCTCCTTGCCAAAGATTTCTACAACAAGGTGCTGCACCAGTGGCATCCGTGTCGAACCTCCAACCAGAATAACCTGATCGAGATCGGCGGCCTTGATGCCAGCGTCTTCCAATGCTCTGAGACAATGGATGCGTGTGCGTCGTATTATCGGGGAGCAGGCTCCCTCGATCTCCGCACGGGTAAGCATCACTTCGATATTCATTCCTCCTTCCAGAAAGGGGAGCCGGATGGTGCTCTGCTCTTCTGTGGAGAGAGTCTCTTTTGCAAGTCGGGCTGCTTCGTGCAGGCGGATGGTATCCGGGAGGGAGAGTCTGGGGAGTGAGGCTTTGCTGGCCACGAGTGCCGCGATCGCCTGATCGAGATCATCGCCACCCAGCCGAGTGTCACCATGGGTGGAGAGCACCTGAAAGACGCCGTTATCAAGTTGCAGGATGGAAAGATCGAAGGTGCCACCACCCAGATCATAGACGGCGATCTTGGAACGATCTTGAAGTCGGTCGAGACCATAGGCGAGCGCGGCTGCCGTTGGCTCGCTCACAATACGCTCCACAGAAAATCCGGCCAATTCCCCGGCCTTGCGCGTGGCGGCCCGTTGGGCGTCGTTGAAGTAGGCGGGAACGGTGATGACGGCGCGGGTAATCTCGGTACCATGCCGCGCTTCAGCGATAACTTTGAGTTTTTTGAGAATTTCCGACGAGATCTCCTCGGGAGAGAGATTTTGCCCCCCAAGCGGGATCGTTACCGGAGCACCGGGGATTCCGGTGAGTCCCTCGGTGCCCTCTTCTCCAAAGCGCCGTCCGATCAGGCGTTTTACCGATGCGATGGTCCGATTGGGATGAATGGCCTGCATCCGCCGGGCTTCATGACCTACCAGAATGGAATCTCCGTAATGAACCACCGAGGGGAGAAGTCTCCTGCCATCAGTGTCGGCAAGGAGCGTCGGAAAGCCGCTTTCGTAAACTCCAATGAGGGAATTGGTGGTACCAAGGTCGATGCCTGCGATCATCTTGAAAGGCTATCCGAGGATTGCTTCCAGAGCCAACTCCCTCTCGCGGAGTTGGCTTGCCCAGCGGTCCGCATAGGCAAAGGAATCAGCAAGGTGGGAGAGTGTTTCCGGATTACTCTCCGGCCAATGGCTGTCTATCCGTTGCATCTCTTCTTCGAGGGAAATGCGCCATGTGCTGAGTTGTTCCTGCACCGATGACAGATCCAGGGAAAGAGATTTCAGGGGAGCCATCAGAAGTGCCTTGGTGAGGGCATTGGAGGCCATGCCGGTTTGGGCAATTAAGGCATCCGAGCGTTGCAGGATTTCAGCCACCTTGGAGAACAATTCGGCGGCTTTTTCTGGAAACGGATGACTGGCTGAAATGCCTGCCAGTTCTTTCAGACGCCGTGCCGGATCACGCAGGATGGCCGCCGCCTCTCCCAATTCTCGGAAGGCAGCAGCATCGCCCCCTTGCTGGTCGGGATGAAGTGCTCCCGCCAGTTTACGGTAAGCCGTGGCTATTTCCTCATCGTCCAAGAATGGTCG
>DKEN01000081.1:45966-49701 GCA_002452515.1 Spartobacteria bacterium UBA6821
ATCACGATATTGACTCCCTTGGAGGGAACCAGAATGTCACGCGGTACGGGGCCATCGACGAGATCCATCTTGTATTGGAGACCGGAACAGCCGCCGCCGATCACCGCCACACGGAGTGCGCCTTGTGGACGTCCCTGCTTCGTGAGCAGCGAAGTGAGCCGGTTCGAAGCGGCATCAGTGACACGGCATAGTTTTTCATTCCCGATCTTATAGGGGATGGGAGCTGCGACTGCTGGTGCTGTCGATACGCTTTCGGACATAGGGGGAATTTAGTCCGACTCTTCCGTTCCGTAAAGGGCGTGGACGAATTTCCGTGTGCGGGCACCGGGGAGTGCCCCCGGATTCATGGCGCTTGGGATGAAGGCAAAGCCAAGGCNNCCTCCAGGGTGCATCACGCTGGGAATGAAAGCAAAACCAAGGCCGAGTTGTGGATCGGCAAAACCGAGTGATCCTCCCGCACCCGGATGTCCAAAGGCTGACTTGGAGGGGCCGTAGACCCCGAAATTATTGGTCATGAAACCTGCGGAGAAGGAGGTCTGTTCTAAAAGAACTCGATCAAGTCCGCTTGAGAGCGTGGTTTGCATCTGCAATCGAGATTTGTCATCGAAAAATCGATTTGGAGTGGCAAGCAGGCTGTAGAAGCGGGCGAGGGCATCGGCTGTGGCAATGGCTCCAAGTGAGGAAATCGAAGCCGTGCGCATGGCCGGGGTATTCATCACCGAGGGGGTAAGGACTCCCCCCGGTTCGCTGAGTGCGCGACGGGTGAGGGAATTAGGATCTCCAAAAGCGCGGGAGAAATCACTCGGGGAGGGAGGGGTTTTGGGAGCGATGACCGTGGCCACCTCAGGAAGTATTGACTCCAGAACGCCAAACCAGAGATCGAGATCAAGTGGTTCCCTGAAGACTTTGTTCCAGTAGTCGGTAAGATTCATTCCCGAAACCCTTCTAATAAGTTCATCTAGAAGAAATCCGAAAGTGCGCGCCCCGTAGCCGTGGATTTCTGATGCAGGAGCCCAGTTCGGAGGCTGCGCCGCGAGGGCTTTTGTAACCGAATCATGGTCAGTGATGGAGAGACCGCGTTCGTCAATGGCGGCTAGTCCCGCACGATGAGAGAAAAGCTCCGCCAGAGTGATGTGCTCCTTACCTTCCCCGGTGAAGTCCGGCCAGAGTCTTGAGACAGGAGTTTCTAATGCTAGATCATGTTCCTGAATCGCATGAAGGGCACAAGCTGCGGTTACGCCCTTGGAGGCCGACCAAATCAGGCAGGGTGTTGATTGAGTCCAAGGACTTCCTGGCGAAGCCTCGCCACCGTGAAGGGAGAGGAGACACTTCTCTCCCTGCCAAAGGGAAAAAGCGGCTCCCCCTTGAGGTGTTTCCGCGATAAGGGAATGAAATGCTGCTGTGATGCGTTCCGCATCGGTTGGATCAAAGGTTCTCACCACGGCTTTAACGCCACCCTTGCTGGATGTGGGAACCGGATTTCAAAACTAACAGTTCGCGAGTGGGTTCATCGGGTGTCGAGGCACTCACGACATCGCTAATCAACCCATCAATGGTCAACTTGTCATCCTGCTTCAGCCCACCTGAGGAAGCCAGCTTTGCTAACGGAGATTCGGCATCTATAGGGCATGAAATATAGATGCTCTCAGTATAGGAGGGATGGAGGTTGGCATCGAAGGAAACGACTTCGATGGAGCGCTTATGGCTGGTCCCCGTCATGCGCCAGAAAACGACTTTATCTGCAAACCTGTGGCCGATGTATTTCTGCTCATCGGCACCTTCCGTATCGGTTTTCTGCACGATGGCATGAAGGTCCTTTCCCGTGAGGGGAGATTCTTCCGCAAGAACCTTTCCGAGAGGTATTGTTCCGATAAGTGCGAGTAAGATAACGATAAGTTTAGGTATCATTTTTAAATATCGTTTCATTTGCGAGGTGTCGAAGATCGGGATCGTTCTGGGCAAAATCGCGGAAGCTCTCGTTCATGGAAAAGCTCTTTTTCAAACTCTCGATGGCGGCATCACGATTTCCGAGCACTGCTTCGTAGCAACCGATGTTGTAATGGAAGGTAGGATCCTGTCTGAGAATCTCAGGTGCTTTCATCAGAAGATCCCGGGCTTCGGCAGTGCGTCCGAGTTCATGAAGGGCAAAGGCCCCGTGGATATAACCGGGGAGGGCATCCTGGTGTAACCGGAGTAGATCCTGAGCTGCCGCGAGGGCATCCCTCCAGCGTTCTCCCTGCATCAGGATATGCAACCGTAGCTCAACGATCTCGGGATCGCTGTAAAACGAGGTTTCCAACTGTGACAACTCAGCAAGGGCCTCTTCGACCATGCCGAGTTCCAGATAACCTTGAGCTGACAGTAATGCCCGTTCGTTCATTTACCCCGATAGCTATGCAATGGTTACCTCGGGGGAAAGGTAGACATCCTGAATGGCGTTGAGCAGTTTGACTCCCTCGTCCATGGGACGCTGGAAAGCCTTGCGTCCCGAGATGAGTCCCGTTCCACCTGCGCGTTTGTTGATGACGGCTGTGGTCACGGCTTCGGCGAAATCGTGCGCTCCGGAAGCGCCGCCACTGTTGATGAGTCCGGCCCGGCCCATGTAACAATTGGCCACCTGATAACGGCAGAGGTCGATCGGATGGTCGCTGGTGAGTTTGGTATAGATCCGTTCATCGAGCTTTCCATAGCTGGAACTGCCAGTATTAAGAGCCTTGAAGCCGCCGTTGTTCTCGGGGAGCTTCTGTTTGATGATATCCGCCTGAATGGTGACTCCGAGATGATTTGCCTGACCGGTGAGGTCGGCCGAGAGATGATAATCCTTGTCGAGTTTGAAGGCGTTATTGCGCAGGTAGCACCAGAGGACGGTGGCCATGCCGAGTTCGTGGGCCTGTTGGAAGATCTCTGAAATCTGGATAATTTCGCGTGTGGCATCCTCTCCTCCGAAGTAGATGGTCGCGCCGACTGCTGCGGCACCCATTTCGTAAGCCTCCCTGACATTTCCAAACATGATCTCCTTGGCCTGGTTGGGGTAGGTAAGGAGCTCGTTATGATTCACTTTAACAAGGAAAGGAATGCGGTGGGCATATTTGCGAGCCACGCTGCCAAGCACGCCGAAGGTTGAGGCAACGGCATTGCAACCACCCTCCATCGCAAGCTTTACGATGTTCTCAGGATCGAAGTAGAGGGGATTCGCCGCAAAGCTGGCCCCGGCTGAATGCTCGATCCCTTGATCGACGGGAAGGATTGAGAGATAGCCCGTGCCGGCGAGCCGACCCGAGCCGTGAAGTCTCTGGAGATTGGCCAGAACGCGGGGATTGCGGTCACTCGGAATGAAGATGCGATCGACGAAATCAGGCCCTGGAAGATGGAGCAGATCCTTGGAGATCGTCTTGCAAGAGTGGCTGAGGAGGTATTCGGCCTTGGGGCCAAGGGCGTTCTGGATTTCGGTGAACATAACGACTCCTTATTGGAGCCAAAAAAAAGGAGCGTCCAGAAGATTCCATCGGAATTCTTGGGACGCTCCCTTTCTAAGGGATTAAGATGGAGGAAGAAGTCTTAGTAGGCAGCCTGAGCTCCCTTGATGTTCTTCTTCTTTACCCAGGACATGCGGGAGCGGAGTTGCTCGCCCACCTTCTCGATGGGGTGCTTCTCTCCAGCCTTGAGCAGCGCATTGTAGTTCTTGCGTCCGCTCTTGGATTCGTTGATCCAATCCTTGGCGAACTTGCCGGTCTG
>DKEN01000063.1 GCA_002452515.1 Spartobacteria bacterium UBA6821
AGCCACACGCCAAAAGAACCAGCCAGAAAGTCCAGTTATCTATGAGAGATGGAATTAGTCTTCAAGTTTCAGCTTTCAGCTTTCAAATTTTTCCTATTTTTCTTTTCCCATGCCTTCCATCCCCGGTCTCCTCTCCCCTCATGCCTCAATTGAGGGCCTTGCCTATTTCCCCCGGATGCTTTCCAAAATCCGTCTGCACGCTGCGGGAAAGCTCCCTCAGGAATATGTCCCTTATCTGGGTGATGCCTTTGCCGGGAAAACCTTCGATTCCCGATGCCACAAGTTTCTCGGGGTTTCCTACAAGGAGCTTGTGGAGAGGACACTCGAAGGGGGATCCGATGCCGAGATTCTCGCTTGGGCGCGAAACCGTGGAAAGAACCCCTCCGCTGAACAGATCGCCATCTGGAGTGCCTATGCCACCAAACGGGGCTGGAGGGATGACGGTGCGGCACAACGTGCCAACTGGGCTTCAGAGGAGGGATTTGATCCCGAGGCGATCCTCACCTTCTTTGACCTGATCGATGTGCTAGAAGGGATTCGAAAAGCCACCGATTTCATTCCCGAACCGTTTCTTCCCGGCCCCTTCACCGTTCCGCATCCGACGATCATTCCCGGACTACCGAGTCCCTATGAAGAAACTGGTGGGCTGGTTTATTTCCCCCGGATGATCGCCAAGATCACTCTGGCTGCCGAAGGAAAACTTCCCGAGGCATGGGCCAAGGCACGCGGCTCCATGGGAGGAGATCGGGCAACGGTGCAGAGCTTCGATGCCTACTGCTGCCGCTTTCTGGGAATCAACTACGAGGAATTGGAATCGAAAGTTCTAGGTGGAGAGACTGATCCCTCCACCCTTCTCGCTTGGGCTCTCGACATGGGAACCCATCCGAACGCCGATGAAATCACGATCTGGAGCACCTTTTTGAGGAAGCGTGGCTGGCGGGATGAATACACGCATCGTCTTATCTTTCGCCTGGAGGAGGCAGGAATTCCCGGCGATGCGGTGAGGACAATGTTCGACTACATCGACCTCGATGAGGGTCACCCCCTTCGCTCCCCATAAAGACATCAGGAAGAGAGAAAAATTGAAAATGAGGAGGTCAGAAGAGGGTTGCAGCATCCTACTTTCTTCAGCCGCTTTTCCATTTTGCTTTTTGCCTTTTTCCTTTTTTCTCCCCCAGCACCACTACCTGTTGTGGTCAAGTAATAATATTACCACAACTTTTAGATTGATTAGTGCCCTGCTCACTGCAATACAGGGCTCGCGTTGAGTTCCTCTTACCACCAACTTCCATCGGTGTGGTTCGAGCATTTCCGGAATCTTCCGGGAATCTCTGACAAGCTTTCTCGTCTTGTCGTTTCCTCCTTGTCTCAACCACCCCTTGCGTACGCCCTAGCTGTGCCATTGCGCTTCCATAACACTCACCCGCAGTTCCACCAACAACCCTGACATAACATCATGCACCGAGCCGCCACGATGGATTCCACAGAAGAACCAAGCCTCTTCTTCCCAACTCCATCGAAACGGGATCGAACGAAAACCCCCGGCCTCGTGAAAAATTTCGTCCTCGACACCAATGTTCTGCTGCATGACCCGCACTGCCTCAACCTCTTTGAAAACAACCACCTCTTCATTCCCGTCGAGGTGCTTGGAGAGCTCGATCGCTTCAAGAACGAGCAGACCGAGCGCGGTGCCAATGCTCGCGCCGTCCACCGCTTCCTGACCCAGATCTTCGACCACCAGACCAAGAAGGTCACCAAGGGGGTCAAGACCACCGGCGGCGGCTCCGTCAGGATCTACATCAATGACGCCCTACGCCGCGAACGACTCTCTCCCGGGATGCGGCGCTTCACGAAGATTTTTCATGATAAGGAACCGGTCGATCACCGCATCATGGCTGCCTGCATCTCGCTGATGGAGACCGAGGAGAATCCTACCATTCTCATCACCAAGGATCTCAACATGCAGCTCAAGGCGATGTCGGTCGGCATCACCTGTCAGGATTATCTCAACGACAAGGTCGCCGCCTCGGAAGTCGAGGATCTGGAGATCCGCACCATCGTGGTCGAGCCTCATGAGCTTCAGCGCTTCGGCAGCTCCAACAGCATCGACATTGAGGAGATCCGCAGCGGCCCCTTAGAGATCAACGAGTATGTCCTCCTCTCCGCCTCCGAACAGAAGCTCATGCCCGCGCGCCACATCGGCGGTGGCCACTTCATCCGGCTCAAGGTGCCCCACAGCCTTCAGATGCCCCGTGGTATCGAACTGCGCGCGGCAAACCTCGGCCAGCTTTGTTTCCTCGACGCCCTTCTTGATCCCAGTATCTCGCTGATCACCTGCTACGGGCAGGCCGGAACGGGCAAGACCCTCACCGCTGTCGGCGCAGGACTCTTCCTCACCGCCCAGAAAGAATACTCCGGCATGACCGTCAGCCGCCCCGTGGTCGCCATGGGAGAAACCCTAGGCTTCCTCCCCGGAACCCTGAACGAAAAACTCCACCCCTGGCTCCAGTCGATCTACGACGCCTTCGAGGTCCTCATGCCGCTACATCCCTATCGCCCTGAGGGACAGAATGGACAGCATGCCTCCGAGCGGAAACAACAGAAGCGCAAGACCGCCCAGCAGCAGGAAACAGCCGCTCCCGGCCAGAAACCACTCAAGCCCTACGAACAGCTCATCGAACGGGGACTGCTCGAGATTGAGGCCCTCTGCTACATCCGTGGCCGTTCCATTCCGAACCGCTTCTTCGTCCTCGACGAGGCGCAGCAGCTGACCCCCCTCGAGGCCAAGACTGTCGTCACCCGCATGTCCAAGGGCTCCAAGCTTGTCATGGTCGGCGACCCCGCCCAAATCGATAATCCCTATGTGGACAGCCGCTCCAACGGCCTCGTCCACACCCGCAACCGCCTCCGCGGACAGAAAATCACCGCCCACATTTCGCTGACGAAAGGAGAACGCTCACCGCTAGCCGAAATGGGTGCTCAGATGATGTGAGGACTGGTGCTTTATGGCCGAGAGCGGTGTTGGACTGCGCTTGCCGTAGGACTACTACGGCTGACGCTTGTCCGCCTTGCTCTCCTTCCAATCTTGCTGCGTCTTGAAAATGAAAATAGCGATCCCCATCCCCTAGGATCAGGATGAAAATGGCCGGGGGAGATAACCGATTGCGATTCAGAGAACCCTCGGTATCGTGACGAGGATGAATACTTTTCGTCCCTCCCAGAACCACACTGCGCTTTCCAGGATTATGGGATATGCAGGTCTGTTACTGATCTCGCTCACGGCTTCTCTCTTCTCCCAGGGGGAATCTGGCGCACCTGACGATCTGCAAAATCAGCCCCAGAATGTCACCCAAACTCTCTCTCCGGAGAGTCTTCAACAATTGTTGGCCCCGATTGCCCTCTATCCCGACGCGCTGATCGCGTTGATCCTTCCTGCCTCAACCGTGCCATCTGATGTGGTTTTGGCCTCCCGATATCTTGCAACAAACGGCGATCCGCAGAACATCCCCAACCAATCATGGGATAGCAGTGTCCAATCCTTGGCCAGTTATCCCGAAGTCATCTCCTGGATGGATCAAAATCTCCAGTGGACCACCACATTAGGCGAAGCCTTTAGCGCCCAACCAGCCGATGTGATGAATACCATCCAACAGTTGCGTTCACAGGCCCAGCTTGCCGGAAATCTTGTGGATACGCCTCAACAAAGCATTGTGCAGGATGATAACGCGATACGCATTGTCCCCGCCGATTCGGATTACCTTTATGTTCCGCAATACGACCCTGAAGTCGTTTACGTGCAACCCTATTCACAAGAGATCGGTCCCATCATCACCTTTGGTGTCGGTTTTTCAGTAGGTGCCTGGCTAAATTACGATTGCGATTGGAATCACCATCAAATTTACCGGGGTGATTGGCAGCCAGGTTGGAATAAAGGACGCTACCAACATGGTGGAAATCAGGGGAGTAACAGTGCAATCAACGTCGTGAATATCAATCAGAGCACAGCCCAAGCTTGGCGCCCTAGTCACCAGAGCAAGCAGCAACTGGCCCGGCAACAGCAAAACTTCGCGCGCATCAATTCAAACCTACCTGCCACTGCCCGGGCGGCTTCGGGCGTAACCGCCGGCTCCCCCCTGACTCATCCCTGGCAAATCAATACCCAGATCCCGAACCCCTCTCGTGCGAAGTTTGTCAACGGTAGCATGGCCAAGAATTTCCAGAGTGCGGATGCTCCAACGCATTTTAAAAGCGTTCCCTCGGCACCTGTTCCGATATTGAGAAGTGAAGAGTCCTCACCGGCGAACAACCCTCGCCCCCAGCCAGTTCCCGCAGAACCGAAAGTCCACAATCCCGTGAGCCAACAGGAAGCCCCTCGCCAGCAGCAGAGACCCGAACCACCTCCCTCGGTTGTGCAACCTCCGGTGCATACATCCGCACCGCCCGCACAAATCAGCAAAGCTCCCGCTGCCAATCCCGATCAGAGTCCGCCCTCCGGAAAAAATCCTGACAAGAAGAAAAAAGACGAGACCCAACTGCAATAGGAATACGCTGGTTTATTATCAGGGGGTTACCAGAAAATCATATAAAGCCTAACCATTTGATGGTTAAGATATTTCTATGAAGAACTTGAGCATGATACTTGCGGCGTCCTGTTTTTTAGCTGTGACACTCAACGCCTTCGCCGATGAAGGGAATCAGGGGGCGTGGGGAGACCAGGGCGACGGTACTTATATCAACCCGATTTTGCCCGGTGATTTCAGCGACCCCGATGTGATTCGTGTCGGGACCGACTATTACCTCATTACCTCGTCGTTTCAGTATTCCCCGGGGATGGCTATCATGCACTCGAAAGATTTGGTGAACTGGCAATACATCGGTCATTGCATCCCGAACATTGCAAAGATCGAACCGCATTTAAACTGGGACAACAAGATGGATCGGTACAACAAGGGGGTCTATGCCGGTTCTCTGCGGTATCACGATGGCAAATTCTGGATGTACTTTACGGAGGAGGATGCGGGTCTGTTCGTTACGACGGCGCCAAAGCCTGAGGGGCCATGGTCGGATGTGAAGTTGGTTTCCAACATCAAGAACATGGATGATCCGTGTCCCTTTTGGGATGACGACGGCAAGGCCTATCTGATCATGAGCAGCCCCGGGAAGAAGTGGTACACCCACCTCTACAACATGTCACCGGATGGCCTTTCCATTGATCTCGCGAGTGATCGTCCGCTTGACCCGGATCAAACCAGCGAGGGTAACAAAATCTACAAGTTCAACGGCGAGTATTATGTCTTCCACAACCAGTGCCAGTTCCGCGGCCGCAACCGTCGCGGGATGATGATGCGTTCAAAAAGCATCGAGGGCCCATGGGAAAAGAGAGTTATTTTGGAAACAAGGCCGGGTAAAAATGATCTGGAACCGAATCAGGGCGGCCTGATTGATACAGACAAGGGCGACTGGTGGTTCATTACCCATCAGGGCACTGGTCGCTGGGAAGGGCGTGCCAGCAATCTGCTTCACGTCAAGTGGATCGATGGCTGGCCCATTCCGGGGACGGTCGATCCGACCGGGGCGGGAAATATCACGTGGCATGAGAAGAAGCCGATTGACGGATTTCCCATTGTCGTCCCTCAGAGTAGTGACGAATTCAACGGGCCGGCACTCGGCTTGCAATGGGAATGGAATTATGAGCCACGGGCGGATAAGTGGTCGCTAACCGAGCGCCCCGGTTTCCTTCGCCTGCACGCCTTCAAGCCGCAAGTTCCGGGCGATTTCTTCAAGGCCGGAAATACGCTCACTCAACGGGTCATGGGCTACACAGGCGGTGAGATCGTGGTAAAAGCTGACATCAGCGGCATGGCGGATGGTCAGACGGCAGGTGTGTGCGCTTATTGGAAACCAGTGGCGATGCTCGGTGTCGTCCAGCAAGGTGGCGTGCGCACCCTCCAACTCTCAAATGACAAAAAAATAACAGTCGGCCCGACGCTGACTGGAAAGGATGTCTGGTTGAAATTGATCATCGATGACAAGGCAAGTTGCACCTTTGCCTATAGCCTGGATGGAACGACTTTCATCCCCATCGGCGATAGTTTCAAATTCGGTTGGGCCAATTACCGTGGCACGCGCTTCGCCCTCTACAATTGGAACGATGACACCGAAGCCGGTTACATCGATTTCGATTACTTTCACTACGATTATAACGGCCCACAAAATCATCAGGGCGCGCAAACTACTGGCAAGTGATAGTGCGTTTTTTCCTTTTGAGACACCTTCTAAAAGGAAGGTGTTGGAAGGTGTTTTTCTAGGAACGGATAAGCAGTGTCCGCTGGAAGCTGTTCACCCGAAAATAAGCTCCCCACGCCTATTCCTACTTGATTGTGTAATACCATCTCTCAGAGATAGGTGGACTCTTAAGGCGCAGGGATTTTGGTGTGT
>DKEN01000100.1:0-170 GCA_002452515.1 Spartobacteria bacterium UBA6821
CGGCTCGGATGATGCGAGGCTGCTTCCAAACCGAAATAGGCGAGCAGTTTGCGACCCTCTTCCTGGATCTCCTCTTCCTCGGTTCGGAAAGAGCGTCCACGGCGTATCGAGTGCACGATGCCGTTGCGCATCCGGGAGATGAAGGAGGCCCTGACATTCATCCTGACATT
>DKEN01000100.1:188-2673 GCA_002452515.1 Spartobacteria bacterium UBA6821
CCGCGCCGTTGGGTCCGATCAGCCCCACGAGTTCGCCATGATTGATCTGCAACGACACATCGGTGAGAGCCGCCAAGCCGCCGAAACGCAGGGAGCAATTTTTAGCCTCAAGCAAGGGAAGATCGCTCATCAGGAAAGTGGGACTTTTTTCGTAAACGGATTAAGTCGGCGCCTAATCCGATACCAATAGGGAGCGAGATATTCCGCAGGACGAAGGATCATGAAGAGAATAATGATGAGCGCGTAGATCACCATCCGGTATTCTGAAAAGTCGCGGAGCCATTCGTTGAGTAATGTGATCAGAACCGCCGCGATCGCCACACCGACCGGTCGTCCGAGGCCTCCGAGAATGACCATCACGATGATTTCAAAAGAGCGGATAAAGTTGAAGCCCTCCGGGCTGATATACTCGACAGCGTGTGCAAAGAGCGCTCCTGCCACCCCGGCAAAGAAGGCACCGATGATAAAAGCGGTGACCTTAAATCGGGTCGTGTCGATCCCCATGGCGGCAGCAGCGATTTCGTCATCGCGCACCGCCAGGAAACCGCGGCCATAGGTGGAACGTACCAGGGAGATAATCGTGTAGAGCGTCACCACGGCCACGCCGATCGCCCAAAACAGATTGGTGGCAGGAAGGATGCCATCCATGCCGCGTGCTCCGCCGACGGCGTTGGTATTTTGCAGGAGAACACGGATGATCTCCCCGAAGCCAAGAGTCACCATGGCCAGATAGTCACCGCGTAAGCGGAGGGAGGGACCGCCGACGATCAATCCCGCCAGTGCGGCCACCAGTCCGGCAAGGAGCAGGACCGGGAGAAACGAGAGCTGCGATGCCCAGGAAGTCCCGGTCCAGGAGAGGTGTGGCAGCAGTGCAGGGAGCGCTTTTCCGGTTAACAGTGCCGAGGTGTAGGCTCCTACCGCCATGAAGGCGGCATGGCAGAGAGAGAACTGGCCTGTCTCTCCCATCACCAGATTCAGACTGACGGCAAGGGTGACATTGATCGCAGCAAAGATGATCACCTGGGTCGTGTAGGAATCAATCCACCCGCTGCAAAGTTGCAGAATCATGGCCAGCGCCAACCCCAGTGCAAGCCCGAGGCGGGGATTCATGAAGGCTTTTGAGGAATGATACACCTACGTGTTGTGCAAAAAGATGACGGTCTCTGGCAACGGTCTTCTTAAAAATCGTCATTCTTGCCAGTCGGTATTGGGAGCCGTGGCGCCCTTTCGGGATGCCAAGGGTTGAATGTATCGTGGCTTTTTTCCAAAAGTTCAGCAAAAGAACGGGCAAGTGTAAGAGGGGCCACGAGATCGAGTCCGTGATGGTGCTCGCCGTAGGGCGCTATATTTTTTGCAGCCAACAGAAACAGCCTCCTGGCCGGTGCCAGGCGCCTCCCATGCTTTGCGTGTTGTGGGTGGGCAAAGTGGAGTTTCAGATGAACAAATCCCCCGGCCAGTTGGATGAGCCCCTTGTAGAAAGCGTAATCGGGAGCCGCTCGTCCATCCTTGAGCCAGAGATGTTCCAGAACATCATGTGCTTCATAATAGTTCTGGGCATTGAAGCACTCGAAATAACCGAGATAGCACGGATCGAAGTCCGATTTCTGATCCAGACCCAACGATTCCACAAAAGATTCGATGCGATCGGATTTGTTCACGGGAGAATCGTATGCCGGAAATTAAATTTGAGAAAGCAGGATGGTCCTTGCCGATGGTATCGCTAATTTTCCCTTCAAAAGCATTAATAACTCCTTGCCGAAGCGTCACGGGAGATTTCTAATCTTTCTCCCGGAGAAATTCTCCGTCTGTTGCGCGGTTAGCTCAGCGGTAGAGCGCTTGCTTCACACGCAAGAAGTCGCAGGTTCGAACCCTGTACCGCGCACCACTCCTTTATAATAAAAGAGTTACGATGAATAAAGAGGGTATACTTTCCAAAAGTCATAACAGAATCATAACAAGTCAAAAAGCTGTTCCTGCACGGGTTCGAACTTTTGTTATGACTTCTTGAGCCCCATGATACCCTCTTGAAATGGATGACGATTGTTGGATCAGGCTTCCCGATGAGGGTAACCGCTGCAAAATTTCCGGGCTGTCCCGTACTGGGCTTTCGGAGCTTCTGGAGGAAGCTGATCCCCTCACTGGGGAAAAATATGTCCTCTCGCAGCGGAAGCAAAAACCTGGAGCTACTCGTGCAGTCCGCCTCATCAATAAAAAATCACTTCAAGATTATCTAAGGCGCAGTGCTGAAGATCAACGAGGTTACCAGTGGGCATCCCATATCACCAACCCACATGGCTACAGCATTGATGATGTGTTATCGGATGTGGAACTATTCCTTTGCTTTTTTGGACCTGATAATGAAGTAACAGAAAAGGACTGGAACATCGGAAAACTCTCAAGTCGTCGGGCCAGACTTGCGGCGTTGTTGGCAGTAGGTTCACTCGTTCCTACAGATCACTAGGAGAAATGAGGGCGTGGGGAGGGA
>DKEN01000101.1:0-14698 GCA_002452515.1 Spartobacteria bacterium UBA6821
CGCCCCGGTGCCCCTTCGGTCTTTGTGGCCGAATCACCCAGCATGAACAGCTCCTATGCCCTCTGGCCGAGTTATGCCGATGCGGATGCACCGACCGTGAAGGACATTCTCTACAGTGAGGAAAAAACAGCGAGTCCCTTCCTAGGACGCAATGCGCTCTACATCACCGCCGAGGCTCCAAACGAACTTCCCCAGACAATTAAGGGTGCCTTTGGGGCAGTCGGCCTGCTTCAGGAAGTTCCGCTCACGAAGAACGGAGAGAGCGAAGTAATTCGAATTTATCAATGCGAGACATATCGCGGCCTCTCCCTTTAAGGGGTGGGGGCTTGGGATATTGGCGGATAGCTGCGTTGTTGCTCGCTTGCAGTATTCATTGATACCGCTGCACTCTCACGCCTTGCTTTCCATCCAATCTTCCTGCGCCCATTCAACAACGATTCATTAACCCAGAAGGTTGGGAAAGTTCTGAAAATCCCTACCGTCTCACTCTCTGGATTTTCGACTCTCGTCTTTCGACTCAGCTAAGCCCCTACCCCCGCCGCTTGATCGTGATCCGCTTCAGTTTCGCCTCAATCTGCTGACTTTCGGTGACGAGATCGGGATCGTCGCGGTAGGCAGTGTGCACCAGTCTGCGGTCGTAGGAATTCAGAGGTTCCGTATCGATAGGTCGTCCGTGAACCCTGACGGCTTCGGCGAGCTGTCGGATCCGATAGAGAAAAGCATCATCGCGCATGTCGCGGTGATGTTCGACATCGACGATGACTCGCGGAGCCTCGGGATTGTTGGCCAGGAGGATGCGGTTCACAAGAAACTGGAGGCTCTCCAATCGTCCTTCCCGACGACCAATCAGACTCGCCGGATCATTCGTTCTGACTTGGAGGATGATGTGACCATCCTGTTCCGTTTCCTCGATTTCAACAACGAAATCGAGGTGTCCGAGGAGGGTGTCGAGGATTTCCTTGGGGGATTGGTTCATCGCTCGATGTGATGTTGGATAAGACTCAGCGTTTTCGGTTTCCGCCAGTTCCTTTTCCACCACTGCCCTTGGGTTTGGAGATTGTTTCGAGCGTGGGGAGGGGCTGGTTTCGTGTGTAGTACATCTGGGCAATAGAGAAGAGATTCTGAGTTGTCCAGTAGAGAGCGAGACCTGAAGCGTAGTTGTAGGCAAAGGAGAGGAAGATCACCGGCATGAAATACATCATCCTCTGCTGCATGGCATCGCCGCTCTTTGGGGAGATCACCATCAACCAGAGCATCGTGCCGGCCATGATGATTGGCAGAAGATTGATAGGGAATCCCATGAAGTGCGCGATGGTGTCGGGCTGGGAGAGATCGGCAATCCAGAGGAAGTGACTGTTGCGCAGCTCAATTGCGCTACCGAGCATGGAATAGAATCCAAAGAAAATCGGGATCTGAACGAGCATCGGGAGACAACCGCCAAGCGGGTTCACATGATACTGTTTGTAGAGCTTCATCAGTTCCTCGTTCATCTTGGTCGGATCGTCCTTATACTTCTCCTTGAGCTCGGTCATCTTGGGAGAGAGAAGTTGCATCCTCTTCATGGAGGAAGTCGCCTTGTTCTGGATTGGCCAGAGTGCGGTCTTGATGATCAGGGTGAGAGCGATGATCGCCGCGGCATAGCTGCCTAGCACGGGCTTGAGCTGATTCATGGCCCAGAGCAGGAACTCCGAAACCCAGTGGAACATGCCGAAGTTCATCACCAGTTGCTGTTCATCCCCGAGTTTTCTGAGGGCGTAGAAGTCCTTTGGGCCAATATAAATCGCAAAGTGGCGGGTGATGGTTTCCCCGGGAGCTAGGGTCAATGGGCCGATACCAAGGCCACCCGTCACGCCGTTGATGGCGCGGCCATTGGGCGTCTCGGTGGCACTGACGGCTTCATAACGACGCGCCCAGACACCCGCACCCAACTGATCCTTCGGCGCGGTGATGATGGTGGTGAAGTATTGGCTGGTCACGGCCGCCCACTCAATGCCGGAATCAGACTGGGTGTAGAGATCGCGTGCAGCGCGGGTTTCAATCCCGATCAAGGGAATTTTCCCCGCATCAAACCAGCTGACATTGATCGATGTCATCTTCCCACCTTGGTACGAATCAAAGCAGGTGTACGTTGGCAGATCCTTGATGTGCACCGGGGCTTCCCCTCCGGCTGCGAGGCTGTAATTTGGTAGGGAGAGTGGAGTGGCGCCGCTATTCTTGAATGAGAGATCAAGTCCGACAACATATTCCTCGGGTGATCCAACGGTCTGGGGAAGAGTGAAGTTTTTGGTGATCGAAAGGCCATTGGGGGTGGCGAGCGTGAAGGTGGTGAGTGCCTTTTTCTTATCGGTCGTCATCGTGAAGCCACCGATCGGAAAACCATTGCTGTCGCAAAGAGCGCCGATTGGCAGCCCCGAATCCTTGTTTAAGTAGAGGCTGTGAAGATTAGCCCCGAGGTGAAGGAAAAGGGTGACCCCTTCAATGCCGCCGGTGTTATTGGCAAAAAGGTATTCAGCGCGGCTCGTATCGAGTGATTCACGACGAGCGGAGAGTTCGGGAATGAAGGGCGTGGCACCGGGCGTAGCTGTCGCGAGGGGAGTCAGTGCCGTGACGGGAAGTGGTGTGGCAGAGGGAGCGGCAGGCGTTGTGGAAGCAGCAGTGGCGGCTTTAGCAGCTTTCTGAGCGGCAGCCTGCTGGGCGAGATAGGGGCCGTAAGTTTTTTGATAATAATAATTATATCCAACGAGCCCTACAACGGAGAGGGCGATGGCGATCCAGGTGGTGCGGTCAAACATAAGGAAAATGGCTATAAGCTTCTAACGGCTAAAGGGTGTTGGGTGAAGGTGCTGCGTATTCTTGGAGAGAGCGGAGGGAACGGGATCAAAGCCACCCGGGTGCCAGGGATGGCATTTTGCGATGCGCCGTACGGAGAGCCAGGAACCACGCAGGGCACCATGAAATGATAGGGACTCCAGTGCATAAGCAGAGCAGCTTGGATGAAAACGACATCCGCATCCGCTGTCACTGCAACCGGCGAGGGCATGCAATAACGGGGAGATCAGCCACCGGTAGAAGTAAATTGGAATGCGGAGCAGGAAAGCCATGACGGTCTTAGGAGTCGGCAAAAATAGAGAGACGCGCGCCGAGACGCAACCATTCCGCGCGAAGAGTTGCGAGTGGGGCAGTGGCAGCCCCCGGTTTTGCTGTGACGACGAGCCAGAGGCCCGCTCTGAGTTTCGGGAGTTCATGCCGATAAATCTCGCGCAGACGTCGCTTCACCTTGTTTCTAATGACAGCGGAACCGACGCGTCGCGAAACAACGACAGCAGATTGGGTCGCAAATTCCTCATTGGAGAGCAGGCCCATGCGGATGAATGATCCGTGCAAACAAATGCCCTCCATGCGAACCTTCGCATGCTGGTATCCGAAACGAAGCCGCGCGGAACGCGGCATCGGAAAGGATGGCTTAGGCCTGGGTATGGCGGGCGAAATGGATCTCAACACCCTTCGGCAGGAGACGCTTGCGTCCACGCTGACGACGACGGCTTAGAATGGCGCGACCGTTTTTGGTCTGCATGCGGGCACGGAAGCCAAACTGTTGTTTGCGCGTGCGCTTGGATGGTTGATAGGTGCGCTTCATGTCGTAAAAATCTTAAATACTTGGGTCGGAGATACTGTCTGGGAGCAAGATAGGTGTCAATGAATGATTTGTCAGAAACAGAATAATTACGAAATCCTATTGCTCAATCTCATGATTCAGCCTAGCCTCTCCGCTCCACTAAGGAGACAATCAATGGCTTCTTTGGTGAACGCTTGGGGTCATAGCTCAGTTGGTAGAGCGCCTCAATGGCATTGAGGAGGTCTGGGGTTCGAATCCCCATGGCTCCACCAAGCGTTTATAAGCCTCTAGAGGCGATAGCGCGAAAAGTGAGTTTTGCTTGTGACAGATAGGTGACAGAAATCGAAGGAGACTGATCAAAAACTCAGTCTAGAGAACAAAGGCGCTCAGCGTCTTGATCTCCCTTTCTGAGATATCTTCGATTTCAACAGGCGGAGTCGACTCTGGAATGTTTTCCATAATCCTATTCAGTTCCTCCCTTTCGTCGGCAGTCCCCAGTCCGGGGAGTAGCGGATTGTGATTTGGATCGTTTTTTCGGTGGGGGATTTGCATGGCTGTACCATAAGCGGAGAATGAAGCGAAGCTATGGGGTGAATCCCTGCTGCAAGGCATCATCAAAAAGACTCCTGCCGGGGATTAAATTTCTTCACATTTCTCATGGTGGTTGAGTTTTCGGTCCGGCATCGGCACAGGAAGAACACTCCTTGCCCTTGAACCATCAACGAGAGAAAGTCGGCGGCGTGAAGAGGATTTTCAGCTTTTGCATCGTTATCATCGCCATTTTTCTCCTGGTGATTTATTTCAAAGACTCGATCAGAAAGGTGCTTACTTTTGATTCTTTCAGGGACTCGATTGGGAAAGTTCTTTCCGTTGCTCATCAATCCTTATCCCGTATTGCTGTAGTTACAACCTCGGCTTCTGATGAAAAAAGCACTGCCCAGCCAGCGGAAACGCCCCTGTCCACCTCAGCACCTGTTCTAGAGCTCACCAATGTTCCGCTCACCGGAGTGACGGAAAGCTTTACCACCTTGGATGGAGAGCATTACACGGGTATTATCAAGAGAGTGGAACCTGACGGAATCGTTTTGCGAACATCTGATGGTGTTCCCAAGCTGAAGTTCAAGAACCTACCCCCTGAAATCGGAGCAAAGTATGGCTATGATCCTGAATTGGAGCTTCAGTTTTTGAGATTCAGGAATAGAGCAGATATTGAGGCACAACAGAATGCGGAGAAAATTTGGGATAGTGAAAATGTAGCGGCAGAACAGAAAGCGGAGAAAATCTATGAGGCGTCAGTTCGTGGTTCTAGCAATGCTCTATCCACAGCGCCGTCACTTCCCGCAGCAGGGAAGGATCCCGGGATTTCAAAACAAGCTGACAGTCTTGTTCAGAATGGCGATTTTTCTCAGGGAAAAACCGGGTGGTCTGGAGATGGTCAGCCTCTTACTGATTACCTCCGGTATCACTCTCAGGCAATGTCCACAAATCTACCCGCACATGGGCTTATTATTGAACTAAGTTCAAAAAATTGGAGCAAGCTCTATCAGAGAATTGGTGGAGGTAAAAATCCTAATTATGTCCTTAAAATGACCTATGTCCTTTCTCCGGGAATTACCCTTTCAACTCTCCCTGATGATTACATGAATATGATTACTCATATTCGGATCTCGGAATGGCAAGGATCTCATGAAATTAATATAAGTCCCGGAGAATTTTTTGATACGATTATAGATTCAACGGATAATAAAGGATATTACGAAAAATATACTCCTAATCTTGCTATAACAGATGAGCAAATCTACGAGCATGATGTTCCTCCACTTCCCCCGTCGGGCGGAAAGACTATCACCGTAGCCTTTCCTCCAGGGAAAGGCTTTGTTTTAATTAAATCGATCACGGTCACAAGTCACTAAGCCACACTCAGAGAGCACTCGCACACCCATGCCTGATGACACCGATCAGCGCTTCGCTACAAGATCGGTCCCATCGTGGCGATGAGGTTATTGCAGAGTTGGTGAGAGAGGGGCCACGCTGCCACCATGTCCCTGGTGACACGATGAGAGTGAGCGATGTACTCCTGTTGGCGCTGGAACATTGTGTGGGTGAGCGTGGGATCGAGTAGGAGAATATTATTCTCGTAGTTGAGTTCGAAACTTCGGCGATCCATGTTTGCTGAGCCGATCAGGGTGAGTTCGCCATCAAGGGTGAGAGATTTGGTGTGTAGCAGTCCGCCTTCGTACTCATAAATCTTCACTCCTGCGGCAAGCAGATCCGCATAATAGCTACGGCTGGCCGCCCCGACAACCCAGGAGTCGTTCCTGGCAGGAAAGATGATCGTCGTATCCACGCCCCGATAGGCAGCCGTGCAAATGGCATTTTGCATGGGATCATTGGGAACATAGTAGGGAGTGGTGATGACGACTTTCCGGCGTGCCGCAAACAACAGGGATTCGAAGACTTCAGGCATGGCCGAGTAACGAACAGTCGGACCTGTTCCGATCACCTGGGCAGTGAAGCCCTCCTGCGCTGGTGAAGGGAGCGGTCTGCTCAGGAGATCATCGAGGTTCTCATCGACATAAGTCATCCAGTCACTTGCAAAAAGGTACTGATTTTGACGTGCGATCGGTCCCTCGAAACGCATCACGGCATCCACCCAGGGTGCATACTTCGCCTTCGGCAAAAACTCGGGATCAGTACAGTTTTGGCTGCCGCAGTAGGTAATGCGATCATCAATGACCACGATTTTGCGGTGATTGCGGAGATCGATACGGCCATGAAAAGGGCGTAGAAGGGGATTGCCAAGCGGTAGTCCCACCGCAACCCTGACGCCCGCCGCGTGCATTGCCGACCACTCTTTGGAACCAATCATGGTGCTTGAACCAAGGGCATCAGCCATGGCCCGACATGTCACTCCGCGCTTGCTTGCCTGTTTCAGGGCCTCGACCACCTTGAGACCATTGTGATCAGGAAGCCAGATGTAGAAGAGCAGATGGACATGATCCTTTGCAGCGTCAATGTCAGCGACCATCGCGTCGATCGTAGCGTTGGAGGAGGGAAGGAGTGTTGCGGTGTTTCCAGAAAGAGGAGTGAACCCGTTGATCGATTCTCCAAGCTCAAAGAGATGCTGGTATCGTTCAAAAACAGCAGATGGGGCACTCGTTTCACAATCGCTTGAACGAGGAAACGGAGGCATCTGCTGAAGCACAGAATGCAGACGAGCCACCCGGCGCCTGCCGATGCTCACCTCCCCGAGGAGCAAATATGCCAACATTCCAACCAGTGGGATGACGAGAACGACGACCATCCATGCAATCCTGGATGCCGGATCACGATGGGGGCGAAGGAGAATCCTGGCAATGAGCGCCAGTTCGAGCAGCGTGAAAAGAACAAGCAACGAGTGGTGGGAAACGTGAATCATCGGTGACCGGAGTAGGAGGCAGATAAAACTTCTAAAAAGAAGTGAAGGTCAATGCGACTTAGTTATTTAGGGTGAGCGCGTTACAGGCTCTCACTTTATAATGGGCCAATTCATTTTCCGCCCTCGATTTCGGCAATCTCCTCTTTGGAAAGTTTTAGTTCGGCACCGTGGATGAGGCCCTTCACTTGGGTTGCCTGACGGACGCCAACGATCGCTCCAGTTACCTCCGGTCGGCGGAGTACCCAAGCAAGAGCCGCTTCGGCAGCAGTTCGACCATGACGGGCTCCGACTGTTTTGAGTCGGTCGGCCAGAGCAAGGTTCTCGGTGAGCTTTGGTTCTTGGAATTGGGGATTATTTCGCCTCCAGTCTCCTTCCGGAAAGCTAGCGACACGCTCATGAGTCATCGACCCGGTAAGTAGCCCTGATCCCATGGGTGAATAGACAATGGTGCCGACACCGTGCTCGCTACACCAGGGAAGTTGATCGGCCTCAATATCCCGCCTCATGAGTGAATACGGAGGCTGGAGCGACGTGATAGGGGCAATCGCGATCATGGCTGTCATTTCCTCCACGGTTGCATTGCAAACACCGATCCAACGCACTTTTCCCTCTTCCTTGAGCTTTGCCATCTCAGCCCATCCCTCGAGCGTTTCCTCGAGTTCATCGGCGGTCCAGTGGATCTGGTAAAGATCGATCGTCTCAACGCCAAGGCGGCGGAGACTCTGTTCCACTTCGCGACGGATGGAATCCGATCGGAGCGAATAGTCGATAGCCCCCTGTTCATCCCACAGCATTCCACACTTCGTGAAGAGATAAGGACGCTCGCCCTTCCATTCTTCCAGAGCCTTGCGAACGACTTCCTCGGAATGCCCAAGGCCGTAGACTGCCGCTGTATCAATCCAGTTCATCCCATGATCGAGGGCGGAGTGAATGGCTGCGACCGAGTCGGCATCAGACTGGGGGCCCCAACCGAATTTCCATTCGCCTCCGACCGCCCAGGATCCGAATCCAAGCGGGGTGATTTTCAGATCGCTGTTTCCAAGGGTGCGTGTATGCATGCTTGCTTCAGGATAAATGAAAAAGACTTTTTCCAGAAGCAGATAGGTAGATTAACCAGAAGCCGAGTCGACCCTTGATTGAGATGCCCCTTCGAGGCTCCCAGGATGTTCTCTGATTTCATCGTTACATCTTGTTACTGGATCGTTCTGCGTTCAGACCTTTGAGCCATCCCTCTCAGAGTATCGCACAAAAGCAATTTCTACTGTTTTGTGCGATATTCCTCGGCATAGTATTGCTTCTCTGGAAATCACTTCCTTGAGATGCCGCTATCAATTACAAGCCCGTTTAACCTGAAGTTCTCATGGATTGGTACTACTCAAAACACGGCAACCAGTTCGGCCCTGTTGACGGAGATGAGCTGCGTCGCCTTGCCCGACAAGGAGGAATCCTGCCACAAGATTTGGTTTGGAATATCACGTTAGGCGGGCGGTGGATTCCTGCCTCTGCCATAGGAGATCTTTTTCCAATAACCTTATCGACGCCTCCACCTATTTCCAATCAGGCGGTAGTCACTCAGCTTCAAAACCCCACGCAATCTGCCACTCCTCCTCCGTCGGTATTCAGGCAAAAGATCCAGCGATTCTTTGCACCAGTGACAGCAGTTTTTCTGGTGGGATTCAAATACCTCGCTGAACTGAAATTTCTTCTCCCTGTCCTAAAAACAGGGGGGACGATGATCCTCTCCATTGCGGGATATGCCATGCTCTGGGGATGGCGTTTCGGTGTGGGATTTGTTCTCCTGATCTTTGTCCATGAATGCGGCCATCTGGTTGCGGCCAAGAAGTGCGGACTCAAAGTCGGGGCCCCCATCTTCATTCCATTTATGGGTGCCCTGATCGCACTCAAGGAAGCGCCCAAAAATGCCTGGATCGAGTCCCAGGTTGGTATTGGTGGGCCCATCTTGGGAACCATCGGTGCGGCAGTCTGTGAGGGGATCTTCCTTCTCACTGAAAATCCGCTCTACCGTGCGTTGGCCTACACCGGATTCTTTCTGAATCTGTTCAACTTGGTCCCACTGGGATTTTTGGATGGTGGTCGCATCGTGACAGCTCTCTCCCCATGGATCTGGCTTCTTGGCTTTGTGATCCTTGCCTATCTTACCTACCTCCACTTTAACTTCCTTCTTCTGTTGATTCTGATTCTGTCAGTTCCACGGCTCTTCTCACTTTTCAGAGAAAAATCAGATGAGGAGCGTCGCTATTATGAGGTCACTCCTGACCAACGCCTAATAATGGCCGGAATGTATTTTGGACTCATCGCTTTCTTGGTCTTTGGAATGCGAATGACCCATATAGCCGTATAAATCATGAAAGAGAGGACGACCATCATGCCGAGGAAGACACTCCTTGTCTCTTTGCTAGGGTAGGATTGCCCCAGACATGTACTTTCTTTCCTGTTTCTATCCACGAGAAAGAACCCGGTCTTGTGACGCTCTCGATATTCTGGAAGAGACTACGGGACGTTCTTCCTCGTGATCTATGGAAATTGTTCCCCACTCCAACCTTGAGGATCTGCTGAAGGCTCTATCGCCGAGGATGTCGATCAGGCCCACTTCACCGATTCCAAAACAGGTCGTCGTTCCGTCTGTTCCCTTCAGTGATTACCTGCAACTCCGGATAGCGGACTATGCGGGCGTTTGCATGGGATGGGAATTTATCACGCCACAATCCTTTGTGAACAAAGTTTCCGGGGTTTCCCGGGACAACCCTTGGGACAGGAATCATCTTGTTTGGAAGATCCTGACCATGGTCAATGAATTCTCCCAAAAAATCGGGGTCGGAGCAGGTGCCACTTCTCGCGACCGCTTTGCCTTGGCAGATGCCATCGCGGATCGGTTCGACCAGTATTCCCACTATCGGCCGGAAATCATCCGAAGATGGGCTGCTGGTGGCGAATTTCTGAATGAGGCGGCACTTGCTGAAGCGAAGGAGTCGGAGCTTTGGCAGCGGGAGTTATGGAAAAAACTCGAGAGGGGCATAGATGCCCTGCACCCGGCCCTGGATTTGCAAAAAATCAGGGAGCAGCCTGAATTTCGAGAACGCCTCAGAAATTCTTTTCCCGAAGTTCTTGTGCTTGGCACGGGGAGCATCGATCCCCTTTTGGTGGAAGTGTTCGGTGGTATGGAAGAGGCTGGTTGCAAGGTCAGTATCCAGGTGATTCTTCCCTGTCTGGCGTTTCTTGGAGATCTCAGAAAAAGATGGGAAAGAACTCCTCCCGCTCCCGACACCGATGCGGAGAGTCTCACCCTCGAAGGCGAGCACCCACTGCTTGAATCGATGGGACGTCATGCGGCCGGTTCTTTCCTCCTGCTGGGAAGGCTCGACGACCAGTATACGCACTGGCCGGAATTAACTCCCGCTCATGAAGACTCCAGTGCAAGCCTCTTGGGCAGGCTTCAAGACGATATTCTCAACCGGCGCACTCCGGTCGCCCGTCCTGTAAGTGAAGATGATCTGAGTATTCGCGTGCATTCCTGCCACGGGCCGCGACGGGAGATGGAGGTGCTTCGCGATGAGATATTACGGGCCTTCCGGGATATTCCCGATCTCCAGCCATCGGAGATTCATCTCGTCACTCCTTCTCTCGATATCTACGCACCACTTGTTTCTGCAATTCTCGAGCAGGGAGGAATCCCTCTGAAAGTGCGGCTTAGCGAATTGCCTTCGTCAACGGATGATCCCTTGGTTGCTGGCTTACTCTCGCTTCTGGAACTCTCCAAGGGGGGGCGATTCGAGGCAAGTTGGCTTCTGGAGTTGCTCCAGAACAGAGCCGTGCAAAAGGCTTTGGAAATCGAAGGGGAAGAACAGGCGGTCGGGCACTTATGTGATTGGATCCGAAGCAGTGGGCTGACTCAGGGGCTGGCTGGCGAGGCGAGTGTCGGATCATGGACCTTTGCCCGGGACCGTCTTGTCGCTGGTGGTTTTTTTGGACCGGAAAATAAGGTTCTCTACCCGATCAAGGAATTCGTCCTTCCGGTAGCCGATGAGCTTGGAAGCGACTCCATCCTCCATAGTCGATTTGTGAACTGGCATGCCAGACTTGAGGAGACGCTGCGGCAGTGGCAGTCGGAATGCATTCCCTCGCAATGGGCGGAGCGTCTGACTAGTGCGGTGAGCGATTTGCTCGGAACTTGCGACGACCTGTCGTCGGAGACCCAAAAACAACTCGCCGTGTTGAGAGCGATCGACTGTAAAGAAATGGTCGATTCTGGGACCCTTTTCGATTGGCTTTCAACTCAGACACGTGAATCCGGGAGACGCACTTCACCGTCGGGACGAATCGCTTTTGGGCGTTTCAAGCAACTTCAGAACATACCGTGTCGCGTGCTCGGGATGGTTGGAATGAAAGAGGGCTCTTTTCCGGGTGAGAATAGGACCCCTGCATGGGATCTGCTGCAACTTTCTCCCCGGGTCTGGGACCGAAATGCACGGATTGATGACAGGCAGCTATTCCTTGATGGGCTCCTTACTCCTACGGATCGGCTGATCATCACAGCGCCTACCCAGAACGTGCGAAGCAACAGGAAAGAGCCACTCTCCTCCTGTGTTGATGAGCTCTTGCGGGTTCTTCAGCAGATGGGAGCAAGGAGGGATCAACTTGTGGTGAACCATCGGCTTCAACCGTTTTCCAAATTCTATTTCAACGGTAATTCCTCCCTTCCCCAATCGTTTGATTCCTATCTCGCTCAAATTGCCAACGAAATTGATTCATCCACCAAAGCGGAGGGGATTCCCCTTTGGAGTGGAAACCGGGAGTTGGTGCCACAAGGAGTCGAGGAGATTTCAATGAGGCAATTGGCGCGATTCTGGAAGGAGCCAGCCAAGGGATTTCTTCAAGCCCAAGGCATTCTCCTTGCAGGTGAGGAAGTGGACGATGAAGAGTTGGATCGTCCCCCGCTTTCCCTGGATCCACTCAAGAGTTGGAAACTCAGAAATTCAATTGTAGAGGAGGTCTCACTTGGGAGTGGTGAGTTGGAGCTTCTGAAGGCCGAATTTCGGGCCAACCGGTTACTGCAACCCGAAGAGCTCGGCAGCAGGGAGTGGAAGAAGCAGGAAAATTTTGGCAGGACTTTTGTTTCTGCCATCAAACGCCATACTGGGGAGACCCTGCCGTTTGAAATCGCGCTGAATGAGCCGCAGGTTCGTTTGACCGGGGAAATCATCCTGAGCAACGATAAAAAACACCTTATCGCCAGTAGTCTCAGCCGCATCAAAGGGGATCGCCACTATCTTTCGCCTTGGATTTCAGCCTTGTCGGCCTCCTGTGCCGATCACTCCCTGCCGACCCTTCTGCTTGATCCCGAGCATCTGGACAACCCGCTACTTCTGCCAGCAATACCGAAAGCCGAGGCACTTGTGATTCTTAGTCGTCTGGTGAAGGGATTCCTGGAGGGACAGCATCAACTCCTCTGCTATGCACCCGAGACTTCAAAACTAATTGCCGGGAAACTTTGCGGAGAGAATCAGGATGCCCACCAGCTTGTCCAGAATGCAGCTAGTGAATGGAATCGAAAGGAATGGAACAACATTCCGGGAGGAGAGGGATCGAAGGACTCGTCGCAATTGGCATGGAGAGATCGAGACCCTTTTGAGCATCCAGATTCCTGGGTGCAGTGGGCAAAAGAGGTCTCGCTTTCCCTTGAAGCCTGGAGGGCTCTGAAATGATCCAGCGCAGGGAATTTGATTTTATTACTTCCGAGCTCACCCCGGGACTCTCGGTGATAGAGGCGAGTGCGGGCACGGGGAAGACATTTTCGATCAGCCATCTTGTTCCAAAACTCTTGCTTGATGGCAGCATTCGGAGTCTAGGTCAGATCCTTCTGGTGACCTTCACCAATGATGCCGCCAGAGAACTCTCCGATCGGGTGAGAAAAGTTCTCGAAAACCTTCATGCTCCCGCCTGTGCCGACGAGGAGAATAAGGACAACGGACTCTTCCGTCTTCGAAAGGCCTTTCCTCCGGCCCATATTACGAGAGTCATCGGGAAGGCCCTGCTTGAGATTGACAGACTTGGCGTCTCCACCATCCACTCCTTTTGCCAGCGCACCCTGCAGAGTGACGGAGCCCTTTGCGGTCTGGCCGTCCTGCCCGAAGTCATCGCAGACGACGAGGCTGTGATCGAGTCTGCCGTGCGAGATCTCTGGGAGGAGCGGATCGCCAAGGAGACCTTTCTCTCCATGCTTGCGGGAGCGCTTGATTGGGACATCAGTGATGATCTCGATTTTTTTAAGAGAGCGCTTGCTCTCCATGAGCCAGTTTTTGTCCCTGAACTGAAGGGATTTGACCACTCGGTTGCTCAAGTGGAAGAGCTTATCCTCAAATTCACTCCCAAGCTCTGTGAGGAAATGAGGGCACTCTTTGCAAGAGTTCCGGCATGGAATGAGAGTAATGTCCCGGCAGAGGAATCACGATACGAGCTGATCACTCTCCTTGAACAGGCAACATCGTGTGCCGATCCAGGAGTCATCGAGGCCATGAAAGCGTTAGGGGATTCCCCGTCATGGGTCACGGCGAGGAGCAAGGAGGGGAAATCCCTTAAAGCCGAACTGGAGGGTTCTGAGGCTGTGAAAACTTGTCGACGGGTCCTGAGTATTCTGGAGTCGCTCCGGTGGGAATTTCAGAACGAATGTCTTGTTCATGTGCGTGGTATTGTCGGGAGCGCCTTACACGCCAACCGCCAGGTGACCTATGATGGGCTCATCAGAAACATCTTCGAGGCGCTCACGGGGGCAAACAGGCATCTCCTCGCAAATCGGCTCCGGGAGCGTTACAAAGTGGCACTCATTGACGAGTCACAGGACACCGACCCAAGACAATTTCAGATCTTTCACCGGATCTTTGTCGGCATGGAGGACGAGCTCCCTCTTGAAAAGCATCGACTGGTTTTAATCGGCGATCCCAAGCAGGCGATTTATTCCTTCCGTGGGGCCGATGTGAACACCTATCTTGAGGCCCGCCGCGAGGCGGGTGAGCATGTGTTTCAACTCACCAAAACCTTCCGGGCGCCCGCCCCTCTGGTGAAGGCTTCCAATGCTTTCTTTTCCCGCGCTGATTCCCTGCTCAAGGAGGGTCTGGAATTCTTCCCTGCTGAGTCAGGCCTCGATCTCGATGTCCAACTGGTCATTGATGGTGTGCCTTCGACTAGCCGGATCGATGCCTGGATTGTCCCTGATTTGCATGCTGGAGAGTATTCCAACAGTGACAAACGGGATAAACTCATCGCTGCCCAGGTGGCTGGAGAAATTACACGCCTACTTGAAGCAAAGGCAGTCATGGTTTGCAGTAAGGATGGGAAGATGATCGAGGAGGAAATGGTCGTGCCCAGAGACATCGCCGTGCTTGTATCAGGACACAGAGAGGCATCCCTCATGGTCGATGCTCTTAAGGAGCGATCCGTTCCTGCAATACGGGCTGGAGGCGACGACATCATGGCGTCTGACGAAGCAAGGGAACTTCTCGTTCTTCTGCGGGCCATTGAAGATCCCAAACCGAGGAAGCTACGCAATGCTGCCCTAGCCACCCGTTTGCTGGGATGCAATGATCGTCAGATCAGGGAACTCCAGGGTCTTGATGAAGCAGTCTTGGAAGACTTTGTTCGTTGGAAGG
>DKEN01000101.1:14729-17872 GCA_002452515.1 Spartobacteria bacterium UBA6821
ACAACTCCTGCATTGGCTGGCTCAGGAAATCGGACGTGCCGAGGTGCGCCGCACCACCGAGGAACGTCAGCTTCAGCTTGAGAGCGATGCCGATGCTGTGCGCATCATCACCATGCATTCAGCAAAAGGACTGGAATTTCCACTGGTCTTCTGCCCCTTCCTCTGGAATTCCCGCGGCGTCAGCGGCATCACCCAACTTTCCACCCCAAACAAACCGGTTCGGCTGGTTAATGTTTCTCTCCCCATTGAAAGAGACCTTGAGGAGGAACTCTTTCGCACTCAACTGGAGGATAGAATTCGCCTTGCCTATGTCGCCATCACGCGCGCCAAAGTCAAAGTCTGGATCTATGGCGGTGCCTGCGGTGGTAAGCAAAAAATTCCCTCAGCCCTTGATTGGCTGCTGAGGAGTGAAGCACAACCCGACTTTTCCGAATGGAGAAGCCGGGCCGTTGATTCCCCGAGGGGGACGTTGCATTCTCTTGGAATCGAAGAATTACAACATCAATCTGGAGTAGCTTCCTTGATCGCCCAGAGCGAGCCTCCCAGCGTGAACCGGGACATCAGGTGGAACCATGTGGAGGAGCGATCGGGCGAGGATCTCTCCGCTCTTCCAGCGCCGGCTATTCCCGAACCCTGGGGCATGACCTCCTTTTCCTCGCTGACCAGGGAGAATAATCCCCACGGGAGTATCGAAGAGCCTTCGAGGGAGGTATCCGAAGTCCAGAGCCTTTCTTCCAATCCCTTCTTTTTTGCCCCTGGAGGAGTGATGGTTGGAACAGCCGTTCATGATTGGATCGAGGGATGGAATTTTTCCGGGATCAATCAGGCTGATCTTGAAACTCATTTTAGGGGGTATCCGCTTGCCGCAGCAAATTCCGAGGGGAGCATTCCATTTCACGAACAAGTGGGCGGCATGCTCGAAGTGCTGGGAAAATCAATCCTGCCGGGATTTGATTGCTCGATTGCAGAAGCATGTCCTCATCCCGGGGCTTCGGAATGGCGTTTTCAACTTCCCATCAAAAGCTTCGGGGAAGGACTCAGTGCTCATGCGCTTGCCAAGGTTTTCGCCGAGCATGGGGAAGGGGAGTATGCCGCACTGCTCGACGAGCTACCCGCAGAGCAACTCAAAGGGTACCTTCATGGATTTATTGACCGGGTGGCATTTCTGAACGGAGCTTGGGGAGTCATCGATTGGAAAACCAACAAGCTTGGAACGGGCAGGTCTGATTACAACCAAAGGGCGTTGAGAGCATGTGCCCTCAAGAGCCATTATATGCTCCAAGCACATCTCTACCTCGTGGCGCTTCGTCGATATCTTGGTCCGGAAGCCGTCATCTCCGGGGCCTGGATTGTCTTTCTCAGAGCGGTGGAATCCGGAACATCAGAAGGCATTCTCCATGTCAATCCAAGCCAGGATTTGATGAGCGGTCTTGACGCCCTCTTTGCCCAACCGACCAGCTTCCTCCAGCGATGAAACCAATCCCTGAAATTGAATGGCTTGAGCGTCGTTGGGGGTTGGAGGGGGCTGCGGCAGGCGAGGTCGAAGCTCTTCTGGAAGTTGAGCGAGGGGACGGCAGCACGGCCCATCCTCTCACTTCGGCCCATGCCACGTGGGGGAAAGCTGCAGCCAACCCGGAAGTCATTGCTGATTCACCGCTCGTCATTGTGAGCGATTTGGGAGTCGATTATCTTCAAACCCGTCGGCTCTACCTTGCTGAGACGACCATCGCCTCCAAAATAGCACGACTAGCTGGGGGAAGTTTTCAACCGCCAAAGGAAAAACTCCTCACCGCTCTTTTCTCCGGCACACAGATCGAAGCTTTGCAGAGGAACGCGGTAAGAACCGCAGTCTCCCGACAACTTACCCTGATCACGGGTGGTCCGGGAACTGGGAAAACCTTCACCCTCGCTCGCATCCTTGCCGTGCTGAGTCTTAACAAGTCTCCCTCAGATTCGATCCGGCTTGCTGCTCCGACGGGCAAAGCCGCCGAGCGCATGAAGAGGGCCGTCACCGATTCCCTAGGCACTCTGCCGCAAGAATTCCAGGGAAATGTGGAAGCGCTCGGGAGAATTGCGCAAGCGAGCAGCACTATCCATTCGCTTCTTGGTTACAACCCCTCAGAAGGGGTTTGTCGATTCAACGCAGGAAATCCGCTTCGCTGCTCTGTCCTGATTGTCGATGAATGCTCGATGGTTGATGTCCTGCTTTGGAAGGCATTACTCGATGCCTTACCTCCCGAAGCCCGACTCATCCTGATCGGGGATCCCGACCAACTTCAGAGCGTGGGCCAAGGGAATGTCTTTGCGGAACTCACCCGGTTTGCCTCCGAAGAATCATCCCCGCTTCATTCATCCCTCATTCATCTCACGAGTGCACGGCGCTTCCAGGATCGCCCTGCAATCCTGGCCCTCGCTGAAGCTATTCGCGATCGTGATCCGGAGAATGCCGCCATCTTGCTTTCCAAATCCGCTGGAAACAAATCCGTGAAAGGGCTTGCCTGGATGAATCTCTCGGGTGGGATACTCCCGATCAATGATCTTCCTTTGGTTGTGTTGGAATCCATCCAGGCGGTAGCCTCCGCCCCAACACCCGGGGCTGCTCTGGATGCCCTCAGTCGAGTCTGTATCCTCTCGGCTCATCGTGAATATTTTGCAGGATCAAAAGCGATCAACGCCCAAGTCGATCTTTTTCTAAGCCGGCACGGGCCCGTCCGCAATCGTCCGATTATCGTGAACCGAAATGATCAGGAAACAGGGCTTCGCAACGGCTCGATAGGAGTCATCAGCGCCGATGCTGCTGAAAAACGAAAGGCATACTTTCCCTGGGGAGATGGATCGATACGGGAATTTCCGGTCGCCAAACTACCGGAGTATGGCTCGGCGTGGGCCATCACCATCCATCGATCTCAAGGAAGCGAATATGACGACGTTCTGGTGGTTCTCCCGCATGAAGAAAGTCCGATGGCCACACGCGAGCTCCTCTATACGGCGATTACCAGGGCCCGTCAGAATGTCTACATCGCGGGATCCTTGGAGACTGTCCGGGCTGCCGTGAAGACCTCTTCCAGAAGAATCACTCTATTGAATGCAGCCCTCAGGCGAGCATTCGGGAAAACTGCCGCATGATTGCTTCAGTTCCCTTC
>DKEN01000144.1 GCA_002452515.1 Spartobacteria bacterium UBA6821
ATTCTTCAAACGATGACTCCGGTCAAATCCCGCCTGAGGGAGTGTGGCTTGGGTTCTTTTAAGACACTGGATAACGGGCAGGCGGAGATGGCTTGCCAGACGCTGAGCCAAGAGGGCGGCCTGATTAAATTCACGCTCGCGTTCCCTCACGGAATGGAGGGGCACCGGGACAATCGCGTCAAACTCCTTCCCTTCAAGCCGGGGATCGCTGAGAGCACTCAGCATCAGATCACCAAGCGGACGCATGAGACTTTGATCCCGGCCATATTTGAATCGCTGCACAAGTTCCCGGACGAGTCCTTCATAACGGCATCCGGGAACAATGACCGAAAGGTACCAGCGTTGCCCTTCACAATTCGGGCATTGAAAAATCCCCTGCATCGGGTGTGAGCAGACCGGACAAACGTGTTGCGGGGGCGGGAGAATACGGGAGCGGCAAGGAATGCACAGGGAATCATCGTTCTCCAACCGTTCTCCGCAGGCCCCGCAGTGAGGGGGATAAAATAATGTGCAAAGCCCCGAACTCAGTTCACGGACGAGCGGACCAATCACCAAGAAGTCCGGTTGTAGAGGCGGGGACAGGGACGGTGTCTCATGAAGATCGCCGCGAGTGCTCCGGCCAGCAGGAGGGCAATCAGGGCCTCCAATCCTATCGGAACCGCTCCGTGGCATTGAGCAGGCCCAACATAAGGGAGAAACAATTCGGGGGGAAGATGACGATAGGTGGCAATGCTGTTGAAGAGTTGCTGAATGAATACCCAGCTTCCATGGAGGCCGATCGGGGCCCAGAGGGAACCGGTACGCGTCGTCATCCATCCCAGAATGATTCCAGCAAGCAGGAGTGTGGCGAAGGTCCAGAGAAAAATTGGCCATGGAGGCAACCCCTCGCGAAGCGAAACGAGGGAGGAAAGTCCGCTTGACCAAGTCGGAACGGTTATTGCAGCACTGGATGGCAGGTTCAGAAAATGCACTCCTGCAAAAATCAGAGCCGAACAAACAATGGCGATCCATCGAGAGAGAGACTGCCGAAGAAACCCAAGAATGACGCCACGAAATAGGAACTCTTCCAGCATCGACACCACAATCGCCGTCGACAGCGTCACCGCAAACTCGCGGAACAGCCNNTGCCCCCGAAAAAAACAATGCGGCCACAAGCAACAAAGCAGCAAGGATTCCCGTCGCAAGCCCTATAAAGAAATCGTGTAGTTTCCGATTATTCCAAAAGAGACCAAACTCTTCCAAGGAACGCACATGAAGGGAGATGAGCAAGGGAACAAGGAGCAGGATCGAAGCAACCTGGATGCTGCGGGAGAGATAGCGGTGAAACGGCATTTTCTGCACCTCTCCGACCAGCCCGTGCAAAAGATCGGGGGGAAGTTGCTGCATCAGCAACCAAGCCTGAGGTGCGGCAAGCGCTCCGCCCAGAAGGACAAAGAAAGCATAAAAAAGGATCTTCCCGAAGGAGCGCACGCGGGGAAAGCTACCAACTTTTCAGAAAAAGGCCATACTGTAGTCAACAAAAACCACGCTCTGCATCACAACTATTTTTTATGAGAAGCTGCCACGAATGGACTGTCCGGGATGAGGATGGCGTCAAACGAGAGATCCGAGTCATCAAGGAGGCGGGTCTCTGGCGCTTTCAGTCGAAGCGTGACGATGTCGAGACATGGACCTACTACGACAACAAGAAGACGAAACCTCCGGCCGCGGACGTGGAGTCTCTCCTGGAAGTATTGGAACGGAAATACCGCCGTCGCCGCGCAGCCCACAGCGACATCCAGCTTGCCAAGCACATGCTCTCCTTGCTGCCACGATGAATCGAAGTTGGGAGACGAACGATTTAGCCAAGGCTGACCACCAACACCTCTGGCATCCCTTCACCCAGCAACAAGCTTGGTGCGCCGAGGAACCTCTGATCATTGTCTCGGGTTCCGGTGCCACGCTCACCGACAGTCGTGACCGATGCTACATCGATGGCAACAGCTCGATCTGGACGAATATTCATGGCCATGCCCATCCGAAGATCGTGGTAGCCGTTTCACAGCAACTCGCCGCTCTCGATCACACATCCTTCCTCGGAACGACCCATCCCAAGGCGATCGAACTCGCCGAACGCCTCGTGCATCTTCTGCCGGGTGCGCCCCTTCCCCGGGTCTTCTTTTCAGACAACGGATCGACGGCGGTCGAAGCAGCCCTCAAAATGGCTCTTCAGTACTGGCAACTCCGTGGCCATCCCGGGCGTATACGCTTCGCGAGCTTCTCCGGAGCTTACCACGGGGATACGGCTGGAGCGGCAAGCGTCGGAGCCATTGGAGATTTTTTTGACCGCTTCTCCGGAATCCATTTCCAAGCGGAGCATTTTCAAAATCTGGAGGAACTGAAATCCTATTCTCATCCGGAAGAACTAGCGGCCGTCATTATCGAACCTCTCATTCAGGGAGCTGCGGGAATGCGACTCTGGCCGAAGGGAATGCTGCGGGAGCTTCGTGCCTACTGCCACCATCACGGGATTCTCCTCATTCTGGACGAAGTCATGACTGGCTTCGGACGCACCGGAACACTCTTCGCGTGCCAACAGGAGGAGGTTCTTCCCGATCTTCTCTGCGTGGCCAAAGGAATCACCGGAGGCACCCTCCCTCTGGCAGCCACACTCGTCACCGAAGAAATTTATACTGCTTTTCTCGGCACTACTGAGGAACAAAAAACCTTCTACTACGGTCACAGTTATACCGCCAATCCTCCCGCCTGCGCCGCCGCATTGGCGAGTCTCGACCTCTTCCGGGAGGAACGGACGCTGGATCAACTTCAGCCCAAGATCGCTCATCTCTCCGAATCACTGCAATCCCTGCGTAACCTCCCCTGGGTGGGAGAGATTCGTCAGTGTGGCTTTATCGTCGGCATCGACATATTGCTTGATCCGAAACTCCACTTCCCGTTCCCGTGGGAACAACTCACCGGGGCAAAGATCTGCACCGCCGCACGCAATCATGGTCTACTGACCCGCCCAGTCAGGGACACCTTAGTCCTGATGCCACCCTTCTGCATCACTCTGCAGCAGCTTGACCACGCGGTGGAAGCCCTACGGAAAGCGATCCTCGAAGTCTGTGCTTATTAGTCCTGCAAGAGCACCCGCAAGCTTGAGCGGAGAAAACTCTCGCGGAGCAGAGCAAGATCAATCTTGGAAAGTTTCTTCAACTCCTTGGGAATTTTTCCTCCTCTGATAAAATACTCGAGTGCGATCAGATAAATTCCCGGCTGTGCTTCCTTATCGAGTTCCAGTGCCTCGGGAAAACAGGCATCCAGAATCCAGACACCCGATTCGCTCACTTGGATCAATTCCTCGCTCCATCGTAGAATTGCCTCTAGTGGATCACCCGCAATTTTGCGTTTCACCATTTCCAGAAGATCGGAACGGCGTTCCAGATTCAGAAGAAGGGCCAGAAAGAAGCGCTGCTCCACATCCTCGATGGATCCGCGCATCGCGGCGATACCATCCCTGCGGATAATCTCCTCAAGTGTCGGCACCACAGGGGTTGCAAGGTGACCATGCTTCTGCGCGAAGATCTCCCAGATCTCCTCCCAGACACCGAGATTCCGTAGATGTGTGATGCAGTTTTGCAGGATAAAAAATCCGCGCTCAAAATCGAGCCGCCCGATCATCTCGGCGACAAGCTGTGGATACTCTGCATCGCCTGTCCGCTCGAGCACATCGAGAAGTTGCTTGCGGCGGTTCGTCAATGTGTCGCTCTGCACGGGATCAACCGCGATATGCGGCGGCAAATAAGTAAACTGGGGACCTGTTCCAGGATCCGAATGGGTGCGCACCACCACCGTCAGGGAGGGGGTTTCCAGATGAAACAGGGAGTGCATTCCAGTCCGCCCAGAAACAATCGGCACAGTGCTTCCTGTCTCCAGCAACTCTGCCTTTAGGAGTTTCAACGTGCCGATGCGAAAATGAGCCGTGATCGACTCGGCATCCTCGAATGTGAATTCCGAGTGAATGCTTGATCCCGACATCACATGAAACGCACCGGAGAACTCGTGCTGATGAATGTCGGTGGTCCCATCGAGCCAGAAGAGAAGTTGGATATAGAACTTCGGGGAGTCATAGACAATCAACTCCGGTTGTCCGAATCCGGAGGCCGACTGGTAGGGCTGCTCATCGGAAAGCAGGAACTCCCGGATCAGCTCCTCCAAATCGACAGATTCTGAAGGCGACTGCTCCTCCAAGGCCGTGGTTGCAATCGATGGAAAAGCCGTGAGGGAAAAATTCTCCTCCTGCCACCGTCCATAGATCAACTTCCCGAGCTTCGCAAAATAGGGATTCATAGCAGGAGCATTCCTAGGAAGCTCTGAAACAACAAGCGGGAGATTCGGTTTCCCTGAAATCCTCAAAAACGTGATAGTTGCCTAATTTGGAGGAGAAACAAAAAAATTACTATTAGTCGTGACTGCTGCATAACGGTCATTCCCAGCCTGGTTGGCCGAAAGAGTCACGAATCCTGTTCCGTGGAGTGACAACAGATTTCCTGAAAGCGTTGCTGGGCCTAACAGGACCCTCGTGGTCACCGCCAAATGAGTGGAGGATGTGGGCAAGGTGATTTTAAAGGGGGCCGTTGGGTATGTCTTATTGCCAATCGTCGGGAAGTTGATGCTCTGTGGCAGGAGAACGGCCTTGGAGACCGCCGTGGCACCACTCCAGAGTTTGAAATTTCCAGCAGCGACCGCAGGGGTCATTCCCAACTTCATCCCTGAGGCATCACCAGAGATGGCGAGGAGGAAGGTATTAGCAGAGGGATTGGTCTGGGACATGGAGAGGTCACTCAGGGTGACCGAGGCGAACTTCACCCAGTGAAGTTTGGAGGGAGTCGCATTCGTGCTGTAGGCTGCTGTGAGGGTTTCATTCGTCGAGGTATAGGTCAGCAGCACGGCACCGGTATTCACCGTCGAATTGGTTGTGATGAGGATGCTGGAGTTCGAGCCGATATCCTGATTGGCCTTCCATTGCCTCCCCCCTCCCATATGATCATATCCGAGACTCATGCCAAATCCGAGATCTCCGATATTGGAGGGATTGCGGGCACTCAGACCGATGCTACAGAAGGCATTGGAGAGGGTGGAGGAGGCGAGATTCGTCACCGTCAGGCTGGCACTCCAGTCACTCGTCGTCGGGGCGTTTGTGGTCCAGACCCAGTAGGCATTGGCGCTTGGTTCGATCTGAGGGACCAGGAAATGAAGCCCATTGGACTGACTGAGCACATCATTCGTATTCGTGGAGCCTGTGTTGACGAGCCACTTGTTCGTGTCGGGTATGCTTCCCGCGAAATTGTCGATTCCAGTGTATCCGGCAAAAATGTCGGTGACGGGTGACTCCCCGATATTGGTCACNNATGCCGTTTCCCTCTTCATAGGCTCCCGGCAAAATATTCGCACCATAGAAAATCGTGGTGATCTGATTGGAGCCGGTCTGGGCCCCACCGTTCGTGGTGGTCGGAGTGACTGAAAAAGAGGCTATCGGTGCAGTCAGCCCCACCGGGTTTGAATCGCTGGCAGGAAGATGAGAGTCAGGAGCATAATTGACATTCGTGTAAGGTGGAGTCGGCCAATCGGCGGTGGAATCCTCATCAGTGGTGAGGATTAGGAGGCTGTTGTTCGTCACGGCCCAGTGGGCATAGGGGCCGATATTTTTCGAGAGCCACGTATCGGCATTCATCATGGCAATCAGGGAGGTGTTAGTATCGTAAACCTCTCCCTGGTTGGAGGCATTGGTGTTGTTGGTGTAATCGTGCATGTCGTGCTGCAGAGAGGGGATGACAAATGAGACGTACGGAAGCTTGGAAAAACCTGCGGCATTTGTTCCAAAACCGGTGAAGTCGTGGCTGATACTGGAGGGAACGTTACTGAACCCAAGCCAGGGGACATGGCGTGTAACATACAGAAGATTGGTCGCCCCGGGAGTCTGCCCCTCGTAGAGATTCCTTACTCCTGGAAAGGCATCGATATAACCGGAGAACGTCTTATGAGCAGCGGCCAGTTCGGTGTAGAGATTCGGGGAATTGGTGAACGGAGCTGAGGGGGCTTTGTCATCGTAGATGCCCTGGTTAGATCCGGAGAAGATCCAGTAGTAATTGTCCTGACTGGGATGTTGGAGCGAATACGACTGGGTCATGTCGGCCCCGTTTGCGCGGAGCACTCCGTTGATGAAGGGGAGGCTGTTGCTTGCGCCCAAAAGCTCGCTGTAGCCATGATTCTCCAAGATCACGACGACGATGTGATCATAGGAAGCTGCACTCGTCACTGTTTCTGCCGTGGCCTTCGTAACGAATGCTCCCTGAAGCAGCAGGGTCATTACTAAGAGCGCCACCCATTCCATCAAGGATACTATTTTCATTGCTCAAGACAGGTATCAGAAACAGGCCTCTAAGCAAGTTGGCACCCATGCAAGGTCGTTTCCCTTCTTACTGTTTTTTCAGAGCAGTTGGTGGAACGGGATAGAATAGGAGCGCCGTCTCCTGAGGGTTCAAGGCGCTCGGGTTAATGGAAGAGGAGACGCGATCGGCAGCCTCGGTCTGTCCCGAGGCCCTAAGGACGGCGACATAGACGGTCTTCCAGCGGTCCGAAGCTGTCGCCCAGTTAATCTGCTTGCCCTCATAGAGGGCGACGGCACCCGAGGGATCTTCATTCTTCAATCGCCCTAAAGCTGCCACACTGATCCTTGCCAGGGAGTCAGGCTGAGAGTTCAACAGTTTCTCTGCACTCGCGGAGGCTTGAGAAAGATCATGGTTGTTGAGCAGCCTGAGATAAGCTAGATCACCAGCGGCATCCGAGTAATCAGGTGCCGCTGCGACAAGTTCCTCATAAAGTGGTATCAGGGTGCTAGAATCGGCGGTGAGGGATTGCAACCGTATCAAGCCGATCAGACCAGGAAGATGCGATTCTCTTCGGTCGGCCATTTCGCGATAGGTGACCATCGCCTGATCAACGGCTCCAATCTGATCCTCATAGCCGGCGATGTAGGCCAAGGTTTCTGGTTTCTCGAGGTGCAAAGAGCCCTTCACACTCCGCCACTCTTCCTCCGCTGTGGAGGATTGACCGGTCATCATGGCGACCCGCGCAAGGAAGAGATGTTTCACTGCATCTGGAATTCCGAGTCCGGCGGGTGCATCAAGCATATCCGGGATTTTTGTCCAATCCCCTTTTGCACACTCCGCATCTAGGACGATCAGAAGCCAGTCCGTATCACTCTGCGGACGATCAGGTCCAGCGAACCCAATGACAACATCATAAAGCCGCCTTTCGTTGAGCCATCGTGCAAAATCAAGCATCATGGGCCGGGGGGCCTGCTGATACTTCGCCGTCATCCTTTTGATCAAATCATCCTTGCCTGCAGGATCTGCCTTGATGGCAAGATCAGCAGATAAAAGCTCATCGTTGAATTGATGACCGGGCAATGTCGGCAGCAGGTGTGCCACCTCGATCATTTCCTGATTACTGATCTCCGCACGGAGCTTCTTGTCAGGACGGAGAAGGGATAGCCGGGCGAGAATTCGGGCGGCTTCAAGGGAAACATCAGATTTTTTAAGCATCACTTGCATCAGTATCCTCAATCCGTCTTTCTGCCGTTCTTCACTAGTGTCGGAAAGCAGGTAAAGGGCAGCCTGAGCTTGCAAGTGCAGTGAGTCATCCCCGCTCATGATCCGGGAACTATCAAGACAGATCGCGGCAGCCGCTGAAGGGCCCTGCTCCAAATTCTTAATGAGCGCCTGAATTAGCGTCAGACGCAGCAATTGATGAGCGGTAAGATTCTTTGGAAGTTTGTCGACAGATTCGATGACGAGTTCCTTGCGAGAACTCTTTCCTCCAATTTCGGCAATTCCGAGCAACTCATCGACTGATGATTGTCCTTTGGTCATTCTGGCTATCAGTTTCTTCAAGGAGACTGGATCCCCCATCCGTGCATTGAACAGTTCTACTTCACGCCCGACTGCTTCATTCCCCGGAGAGAGTGCCATTGCCTGTTTTAGTAAGCTCAATCCAAGGTCATTATCACCAAAAGCAAAGGCCGTCTGGGCATGATCGAGAAGCACACCGGATCGCCAGTTTTTCAGGGAATGATATAGAGGGGAAACCAACAGTATCCCCAGCAGCACAAGCAGACAGACTGTCAAGCGGATCCAATTTTTCGGATTGGAAAGCCCTGCCGATGAAGCGGGCGGGAGAGCCCCCACTTCCTCTTCGGCATAATCGGGAAGTTCTTCAGGCCGATTGATCTTTTCTCCTGAGATCGGATTGTTTGGAGACAGAGGCTGGAAGGCAGCCGGATCATTTTCTGGATTCATGGCCTGAAGGAATTTGAAGCACCGGCACTACCCTGAAGAGCGACGCTCTCATGAAGATAATGGGCCAGGGCAAGCCGGGCTTCCTGTTCATTCGCCAGATTCCAAAAAGCCACTTCGATCATCCGTTGTCCATGATTCCGACGACCCGCAATCACTGCATGCAGGCGTCCTATCGGTGAATCATTCAGGGGTTGGGTATCCGTCTGGCACGCCCCCTGCTCCATCAATGTATGAAAGACATAGACAGGCTTGTCATGATCATGGAAGAGCCAGGCATTGAAGGGGATCTGCACCTCCCCAATCTTGAAAATTATCGGTTTCAGCGTGGAAGTGAGGATCATCCCGATATTGGAAAGACAAACCTCAGGGTTATGCATGAGGACTGCATGTGCCGCCATGCGACCCGGTGGCCACTGAAAGTAAAAAACCTGCCCCTCAGCTCCCCTGCTCGCAATCCATTTTTCTGAAAATCCTTTGGGATAAAAAAGCATTCTCAAGGTCAGGGAGGATACCGGCACCGTGACCACTCCTTTGTCACCCGAACGCGGATGGAGGTTCCATGACCACGGCGCAACTCCCATCCGTTCGTGGGCACCAAACCAGAGTTCCGTACCCGCCATGGATCCCAGCAGGAGCACGAGTGCGCTTATTGAGATAAATCGTGGAACAACGCCGACTGCGGCATCAATAACGGGATGATTGAGTGGCGATGAAACAGCCGTGCGATTTTTCCAATAGCAGGCACATCCCAGGATCGCACCAAAGGTGATGAAGAGAACGAGCAGGCCTGCCATGTCATGCCATTTTGGAACTGCTTCCAATCCCTTGTACGCAGCAATGAGGGCGAGCAGGGCATTTCTGCAGATATTGCCAATCAATGCCGCAAGCAGGGCGACAAGCAGAAGAATCAGTCTCCTCATCTTGGAAAGTCGGAAATATTCACCAAAAAATAGCGCCACCATGAGTCCGCTCTGGAGCGACCTGATGCCACTGCAGGCTTCCTCGATCCCCAGGACCCCGGCATCCAGGACAATGAGATTTCCCTGACCGACAGCCTCAATTCCCATCCAATGCAAGATCTCCAGGGTGGAGGTCGTGTTCCACGCCATCAGTGGGGACATCACTTCCTGTTCGAAATTACGCGGCCAGGGAACGGCAATCAGAAAGAAGCAGATCGGGAAGAAAAAATGCCGCACCCAGGACATCCCCCCTCTCAACGCGACAAGAGAGAGGGTGAGGGTCACGACCGCGAGGGATGTCACTCCTCCTAGTGGTCGCCAATCGGGATTGGCCTCAGCCATGGGGATCATCACCATGATCAGGAGTGTTGATGCAGTCAGGAGGAGCAGTGCCACCCAGTGCGTCAAGTGATCTGTGATTGTTGGTTTAGGGTGATCTTCCCATCTCTTCAGGAGCAGCCCGATGACCAGCAACGGGACAAGAAACCCGTAACTGTATTGTGGATCGATCGCCCAATCAGTCCAAAGCATCCGAATGAGTGCGTACCAAGCCACGGCACCCACAAGCACGGGAAGCAACCATCCAGATGCCCCCTCTAACTTGGTAAGCTTAGCACTTGTCACGGTCTTTCAAAGTACACCGGCGCATCAAAAGTTCACCGCCCTTTTCCAAACAAAATGACATAGAGGGTCTTCAGCGTGACTTCGGCATCAAGATGCATGGAAAAATTCCTGATATAATAGAGATCGAAGGATAGTTTCTGAAGTGTGTCATCCACGGAGGCACCATATGGATAGTTCACCTGAGCCCATCCCGTGATTCCCGGACGCACCAAATGACGAAAGTGATAATAGGGAATCTGTTTTTCGTACTCAGCAATAAGTCTGACCCACTCCGCCCGGGGACCAATCACACTCATGTCCCCATTGAGAACGTTCCATAGTTGAGGGAGTTCATCCAGGCGGGTTTTGCGTAAAAACGCACCGAGTCTGGTCACCCGGGAATCCCCTTCTCTCGTGTAGGTGTCTCCCTGATCGCTGCCGACTCGCATCGTACGAAACTTGTAGAGAATGAAGGGTTGTTGATAGATCCCCATTCTCGGCTGGGAATAAAAAACTGGCGCTCCGTCACAGATAAGAATGGCCAGGGCGATCACGAGAAGCACCGGGATCAGCAGGATGAGCGCAATGAGGGCAAATGAAAAATCCCACATCCGCTTGAGAGAGGAATAGATGGAATTCTGCACGAGGACAAAATTCGCTTCAAACGGCCATTTTGCTCCAATGAGGCTCAGGAGAACACGACCCCAAAATTTTTCGTAGAACATCTCAAGGGAATAAACCGGCATTTTTTGAAAGTGTACGAAACTCAGCGAGGACATCAATTCGGCCTGAAGCTGGGAAAACCTTGCGGCAATCACGATTGCCTGAAAATCTGTCGATTCATCTTCATTCAGGACCGACACAATCCGGGATGTATCCCACGCGACAATTGGGGATTCAGGGCCCTCAATCCGCTTACCGAGAAGGGATGGGGAGGTTGTCAACAGGGTTAGTTTCTGATGCTGTTCGCTTTGGAGGTAATCCCTGTAAAATATCGGCCCGTAAACATCATCAACAATCACCAGCAGCCCCTCTTTGGAACGAAGTTCGCTGGTCGAAAACCAAAAAAAACGGCGTACCAGGAGAGAAAGTCCACAGAAAAGAAAAAGGGAAAAAGAGTAAATCGCCCGACTCGAATGCACTCCGCTGCCATAGGAAGTGATCACATACTGAACGAATGCCGCCACAGGGTAGGCCAGAATGCAGGAGATAAGATGTTCACTGGCATACTGTAGCGAAGCAAAATCCGTGCGGATTCGATATCCTCCAATCAAACTCAGCGCCCCTATGAGCACAATGATAGGAACCAGCACCGCATTGAGTCTGAGGAGGTTGTAAGGACCGGTAAGTTCGGAGATTCCCAAATAAATCCCAAACCATAGGAGCAAATCCGTCACCAAGGCAAAGAAGGCGAAGCGCAATACCCCTTTCCTTCCTCTTAGGAAATTTTTAGGAACAGAGGAAGGAAGCGGTCGTTCCAGGATGAACTCCTCCTCCTGATCGGTCGGGGGAAAGCCGTTCACAGGAGTAGATGAGAACATATCAACACCTTAAAATGGTTTGTATCCCTTGGAAAGAGAGATTACTTCGTGACCTTAATTACTTCAGAAGCCACGGAGACAAACAACCCCCTTGCATCCCCCTTCAGAAGTGACAACCTTCCATTTTTCCCCTCCTCGACACATTTTTGAGGAGAAGTGCGATAAGAAAGAATGGCGGCCAGGAGGGCACCGGAGTTTCCATTTTGAATCACAGTGCCAGAACCATGCTCACGGATCATGTGGGCAACTTCGGATTCGGGAGGCCCGATAAAGAGGCAGGGACGCTCCGCGGCCATCACCCCGTAAAATTTACTTGGAACTACCAGACCTGACATCCCCTCCCTCATCGACACCAGATGCAGATCCGCCGCTGCAAGACTCTCTGAGAGATCCCCCAACGGCTGTGACGGCAGGAATCGGACATTGGCTAACCCCCGCTCCCGGACCTCTCTGCGAAGCAGCGGCTCCCCGGGTCCTTCACCGATGAGAAGAAATAGAATCGAGTCCTCCCCCATCTCCTTTAATTGTTCCGCCACTGCCAGCATGGTGGCGAAATCATGCACCCTCCCCATGTTGCCGGAATAGCCAACGACAAAGTCTCCCCCAAGTCCGTGACGCTGTCGGAACGGATTGTTGGCGTGATCAACAGGAGTGATTTCCTTCTCCATTCCCGTATTAGGAATCATCCTGATCATCTCCCTGGGAATTCCCCGTAGGACAATCCTTTCCACCATGCACCGACCCACGGCCACAATGGCATCGCAGGAGAACAGGGAATGGGTTGAAAACTTGCGAAACAATTCCGCCACGACTCCGCCACGACGTAAGACACCGGCTTCCTCCGCTACCTCTGGATACATATCCTGAGCCCAGTGAATCAGCCGTGAACCTTTCAGAAAGCGCAGCAATGGGGCGAGGATTAACAACATCGGCGGATCGGTTTTGATCACGATCACATCGACCTTCGGCAACAACAGGGCGCGTAATCCAAACATGGGTATCATCAACGCGTAACCAAGAGTCCTGCTCAGGAGATTTCTTTTTGAAAAACCCGTCTCGCATCGGATAATCCTCACACCATCCCGAACGCCTGTTCCCGCTGGTTCTCCGAAAACTGATGTCGTCAGCACGGAAACATCCCAGCCTGCATGGACAAATTCCTGGGCCACATGTTCCAGCACGTGCCCAGTGGCTCCATTCGCCGGAGGATACACTCTGTTGATAAAGAGAATGGAGGGCATCGTGTGAAGAATAACGGAATTAAAAAGGTCCCACCCTATAAAAGGGAGAGATTCCATACAGCAGCCAATATTCGACGGTCTTGAGAAATTCGACCGTGGCAAAACGGTTGATATCCCCCCGCCCCTCCTTCGTCTTCCACCATCCGATGGATGCCTCGGTAACACCAAACGTGATTCCCGGCAATATCTTGCGGAAAGTTGCCAGGGCTCGGCGCGTATGAAAAGGCGACGTGATGATCAGAGCGGTGCGCACACCGGCGGCTTCCAACATCGGCTTGAGCAACACGGCATTCATATAGGTCGAAACGGCTTTTGATTCCATGGTGATGGCGGAGGAAGGCACCCCTCCGGCCATCAAAACCTGGCGATTCCTTACGGCATCTCCCAATCCCGTGACAAAGACCCTGGGTGCCACCCCATTTCTGTAGAGGCGCGCCGCTTCGAGGGGCCGAGCCAGTGGTTCTCCACCCAGAACAATCAATGCATCGGCCTTTTCCATTGGCACAGCGACCACAAGACAACGATGCCAAAGGCGTTGAAAGCCCTCTCCCTGAAAGAAAAACCACCCGCCGACAAGCAGGGCGATCAGTAACAGGATAAGGATTTTTTTCACCAATCCATTGGACAGGTGAATGGAGTGGGGCGGAAAGCAAAAACGATTGCAGAGAAAGCAGGCACCGGGTCTATTCTCCCTGTCTTCATGCAAATCGACGCAGTCATCTTTGATATCGGCAACGTACTCCTCACCTTCGACTACACGGTCGCGGAACAGGAAATCCTGAAACATACCGGACAGGATGCCCCCCCTTCCCAAGAAGCACTCCATCCCCTGCGTATGGATCACGAAACTGGCCGTATCAGTCGCGTTGACTTTATCAAGGCGGTTCGGGAGGCCTTTTCCCATGACGGCCCCGAAGACCACTTCATGGATGTCTGGAGCAGGATTTTCGAGGTGAACACCCCGATGGTCGAGTGGGCCCGCTCACTCCATCAGACCAAGCCACTCTATCTGCTCTCCAATATCGGCTGCATCCACCACGACCACATCTTTGCGGAGTATGAGTTCTTTCACACACTTTTCCGCGATGGTGTCTATTCCTACAAGGCCGGTGTGATGAAACCGGAACGGACAATATTTGAACTTGCCCGCACTCAATTTGGGGTCGATCCATCACGGACGCTCTACATCGATGATCTGATCGACAATGTGCGGAGTGCAGCATCCCTCGGATTCATCGGGCACCACTACGATCCGCTTCAACATGATCGGTTTGTGGAACATACGGCTCAACTATCATTTGCTTAGGATCGGCATCGATCATCACCGCTCCTGTCTTATCCTGACGAAGGTAGACAATTTTTCGCTGAGCGAGCAGATATTCCCATTCACTGCTCGGAACCCCAACCCGACTAAATTGGTTCACGGAGGAGACAAGATATTTTGGCGACACCTTGTGAATCACAGCCTGAGCGGAGAGGAGTTCCGATCCTCCCAGCGGCATCACCAGCACCTCTGCGTCAAGCAACCCATCTGGCGTTTTTGAGAGAAGTTGTTGTGAGATTTCGGGGGTGAGCCGGGGTAGAAACAAGACCCTGATCTTTCCACAACAGAGTCGCACTCCGACCTCTTCACCGGGAAGAGCGATACTCTCCATGGTGACATTCCCGAGAAGTGGCCGTGTGATGCCGGCAGAGAGAGTCGTTCTGGAATTTGCAAACGCGTTCAGGACGGCCTTTGCCACGGGAGAACGGGAGTCTTCTGAAAAGAATATCAGATGCTTCACCTTGAGTTCATCAGCAATCTCCGGTACCCCTCCGAGATGGACAGCATCGTCCTTTGTGACGAGAAGGTTCTGAATGCTGTTGGCACCGCGTGATTCAAGAAACGGCAAAATATCCCTCTCCGCATCCCGTTTGCGACCAGCATTCACCAAGGCAAACTCCCGCCCGCTCTGCACCACGGCACAGAAGCCACCTCCAAGATCGAAAAGCGTGATCACGGGATACGGTTTGGAGAGAGGTCCCACAAACCAATGTCCACCCGGAATTAGGGCACTTGACTGAACGACCAGTAGGAGAATTTTGGCAATCAGCCAGTTGGCATTATTGAATGCTCCGGCCACCCATAGTGAACATGTACCGGCCAGAAGCGACAGGGCGCCCAGAGCGAGAACCAGAAAGGCTAGGGGCACCGCGAGCAGATTCGCCCCGATCGCGGAGAAGGAAATCAGGTGAAAATAAGCAATCGTCGGCAGGAGTGAGCCGATCCATGCCGCAGTGGAAACCGACAACAGACCCATCAGGTATTTCCAACCTGAAAATTCCACCCGCTCACGACGGGTCAGCAACTTCGGTGGGATGAAAGCATCTGCTGAGTGAAACGCAACAAGGCGTCTCTCAAGCGATGGCGTGATCGCAAGGATCGCAAAGACTACCGAGTAGGAGAACTGCCACCCTGCCGAAAAAAGAGCGTTAGGATCCCATGCAAGCTGAAAAATGGCCGCTGCCGCCAGGGTATTGTAAAGCGGGGCGCGGCGATAGAGCACACTGCCGCAGAGTAACAACGAAACCATGGTAGCGCTGCGGATACTTCCGGATTTCAATCCCGTGACCGCAACATAGAAAAAGAGCATGGGAATAATGATCGCCACGGACCACGGACGAGGCAGTCGTGCGGCGACTAACACAAACCAAATCATCACCGCGAGCATGCCGACATGCAGGCCACTCACTGCAAAAAGATGCATGGTTCCTGTGAATCGGAAATCGTCAGTGAACCCATCCGGTGCATTCTCCGTCATACCAAGCGTTATGCCCTTGATTGCGCTCGACTCCCTCGGGGCTCCCTCAAGATCAGTCGAGAGAATTGTCTCCATCCGGTGACGGGCAATGAGCGCCCAGGCCATGAGAGGATTTCCATGACCGGAGGATAGAATTTTACCAGGCTCGGCTGGATCGATACTGAATTGAGTGTAGATTCCATGGCGCTCAAGCCACTGACGATAATCAAAAGAACCCGGATTACGTGGCCACGAAGGCCGTTCTGGCACCGCCTGAAAACTCACTCGATCTCCATACACCGGAGCGGGGAAATCTTGGACAACAGGCCAGTGCACTTGTGTCACCAGTAAACCTGCGGGCAGCAACGATTGGGGCTCGGAAGCATCCTGATCAGCGATCTTTTCCACCCGGATCGGAAAAGTTGCCGTGCCCATTGTGCCTGTCGAAGAAACCTTCGGTGCACCATCCACAACTCCCTCCACGGAAAACTCCCGGGGATGAGCATCAAACCAGAGGGCGAGCTTTCTCGCTGGTGCATCGCTCCCACAACAAAGCTGAAGCAGGGAAAAAGCGACGACGGTAACACCAAAAACAACTCCTCCCTGTTTATAAATTGGAACGAGGAGCAGCAGGCATCCAAGCAATCCAAGAAGGAGTCCCCAAGTGATACCGAGCCAGGAAGCCAGCAGAATACCGACGACAGCCGCAATCAGCACTCCTACCATCGGAAACCGCTGCCGCAGCGGTGAAACAACTCTCTCAAACCCCTTCACGAATCGGCAAAGGGGAGATTGCGCTTAGAAAACCGCTGGTTAATTGAAAGAAAAGGGGCTGTAACTCGATTCGGTGTACGCCGAATCATACCAGTCATCAACCGCTGGTGCATTGTAGAAGAACGGCTGCTTATCCTGATTCAGTTTGGAATTATCACGGACATATTTGGGCGTCTTCCCCCCAGATTTCACAGGGCTATTGTTACCATAGAACCCTTGCGTCTCCGTCAGATAATTAAGCAGATGAGGCTTGGCTCCCTCAGCTTTGAGATCGGCAAGTTGTGCATAGGAGAAATCGTAGACCCGCTGCGTGCTGCGGAGGTATCCGACAATGATGTGCGATGCCACATGCCCCTGAACGAGCGCTGTGATGTCGGCGTAATCGAGGGACTGACCATTGAAGACCTTGTTATAGGTTCCCTGATTCACGTGACTTGCTGCGACCGCCGCAGTGATCTGGGGATCAACCTTCGGACCACTGGCGCATCCGCCGGTCAGTAATGCTATAAAAAGAAGTGGAACCGCAACAAATGCTTGGGGGGTAAAACGAAGTGACTTCATCGACCTTGGTTCCTAACCGTTAGCACACCATCCTTCAATCACATTCACATTCAGAAAGTGAGCGACTACTGCCACTCGGTTCATTTTGCTTGTCCGGTTGGCAGCCTCCCCTACAAGGATGGAGTCACACTTCACCAAGGTGTTCAGCCTTCACCCCCCACCCTTCTTCGCCATGCAATGGTATTATTCAAAAAACGGCGCTCAATGTGGTCCCGTTGATGACACAGAGCTCCGGCGACTCGCCCGTTCCGGAGAGATAACTCCAGACGATCTCCTCTGGAATGCAACCATGGGGGTTCAATGGCAACCTGCCTCCTCGTTCAACTTTCTCTTTTTTCAACCCGTTGACTTGCAACCACCCGCCATTCCTTCGGAATCGGAATCAACCAAAACTGCTGAAGCAGCCCTTCCCACTTCCAATCGTATCCTCATGGGAAGGGCTCGTGCCTCCCTGAAAGGGCGTTGGGGAATGGCTGTGCTGGCGACAATCATCTACTTAGCAATCATTGAATCTCCTCAATTCGTTAAAATAGTAGCTACACCCCAGAATTCAGCTTTATCGCAACTCCAGTTGTTGATGCATGGCTTTCATCAACCTGTCCACCAGGCAGTCCCTACGCACGGCTATACTCCGCTTGGCACGATCATTTCACTTTTCGTTTCGCTGCTCATGGTTTTTATCGGAAATCCGATTTTTGTAGGCGTCTGCTCATTTTTTCTAAATCTCTCGAAGCGCCGAGAGACAAAAGTATCAGATCTATTCGTGGGGTTCCGATCAGGAGCGTCGTACTACTGGAAAATAATAGGAGCAAGTCTGCTGCTTGGCTTGATTATCATTGGTTGGGTATTGCTCCTGCTTGTTCTCCCAATTGCAATTGTCATGGGAGTGGCGTTTTTCAATCACCTGCTTGTCAACCCTTGGCTACATCCAGTTATCGTTGTGATGGCATTAGTAGGCATGATGGCGCTGATAAGAGTGATTTATTCCTATAAAATGACTTTTTTTATTCTAGCCGATGAAACGAATATTCGGGCTATTGATTCGATTCGTCGCAGTAAAATAGCGATGAGAGGCAATCGGTGGAAACTCTTCATGCTCCAGTTGCGATTTCTGGGATGGAGTCTCTTAGCCTTACTCACCTGCGGCATCGGATTTCTTTGGGTAATCCCCTACATCCAAACCGCAACAGCCCACTTCTATCTCGATGTGAAGGAGCGGGAATCGTTGCCAAATGTGTAGAGATCACAGCATATTTCTCTTGTCTGGGATGATTCCTGAGTGCATTTCCATCGGATGATTCTTCGAGGCTTAAGCAAATACCGTGATACCGGACTCCTCCTTCTCCGCATCCTGATCGGACTTTCCTTCCTGGCACACGGGCTTCCGAAACTCATGGAAGGGCCCGATCTTTGGATCAAACTCGGTAAGTCGATGCAGTTTGTCGGGGTTGGTTCCTATCCGATTTTCTGGGGACTCATGGCCTCCCTCTCGGAATCCGTGGGTGGTTTTCTTTTTCTGATTGGATTTGCGTTCCGACCCGCCTGTCTCTTTCTGCTGACCACGATGACCGTGGCGACAATCATGCATTTTCACACCACTCCCGGATCTTTCTGGGAGAAGTGGGAGGTCGCTTCCCATGCCACCGAACTCGGCTCCCTCTTCCTTTCACTACTGCTGATCGGCCCGGGTAAATTCAGCGTTGATCGGGACTAAATCATCCAACTCACCCTTTCCGCAGTTTTAGTTTCCTAGTCACCACTCCCAGAAACTCGGAGAAGCCCTCTATCTTCAGCAACCAGCTGGAAACAAGAAAGAGTGTGACGGCAGCCGCGATCACGGTAAAGAGAGCCCCCGCACGAATGCCAATCGAGGCATGTCTGACCCCCGCCAACCAGGGATGAGTTAGCCATCCGACTAGGATGATAGGGAGTGAGGCCAGCAGGCATTTGCCAAGCGTCAGGAGCATTGCTTTTGTTTCCAGTGATCCGGAAAGCCTTCGCATGAAAAAATAGAGTAGTGAGAAATTCAACGTGGCCGAAATGGCTGTTGAAAGGGCGAGTCCTCGATGGCCCATGTTCCAGTGGAAAATGAGGAGCCAGTTCAACACCAGATTCAGACCGATAGAACAGAAACTCACCGTCATGGGAGTCCATTTGTGATTGATGGCATAAAAGGCAGGTGCCAGCACCTTGATGCAGGAATAGCCAACCAGACCTACCGCATAGAATTGAAGTGCCTCCGCCGTGTGCAGGGAGTCGGCATCGTGGAATTTTCCCCGCTGATAGATCAGGGCGATGATTGGCTGCGCCAACATGATCAGCCCTACCGCCGAGGGAAATGTGAGGAAGACCGCCAATCTCATTGCCCGGGCCAGAGTCGAGCTGAAGCGTGCCATATCCCCGAGCGCCGAAGCACGGGCGATCACCGGGAGGGTCACCGTCGCCACTGCTACACCGAAGACGCCCAGAGGAAGTTGCATCAGGCGAAATGAGTAAGAGAGCCAGCTAATCGGGCCATCGCCGAGATGGGATGCAAAGATACTGTTGATCATCACATTGATCTGTACGGCGCTTGCCGCGATCACCGCAGGGAGCATCAGGGCGAGAATTTGAGTCACCCCCGGATCACGCCAGTTAAAGTCCAGAACGAAGCGGCATCCAGCCTTTGAAAGACTCGGCAACTGAACTCCCAACTGGAGCAACCCACCGAGCAACGTTCCAAAGGCAAGACCAGTCAGGGATTTTTCACCAAAATGGGGATCAAGCCACCAACCGAAGGCNNCACCCCCGGCAATCGAACCGATATTAAAGAAACTCGATGCCAGCGCCGCCGCCGTGAAACGGTTGGTCGCGTTAAGCATTCCCATCACCAGTGCTGCCAGCGAGACCAGCAGGATGAAAGGATACATGATCTGGGTGAGATGAATCGTAAGAGCGGCCTTTTCCGCAGAAAAACCGGGTGCTAGGAATCCGATGAACTCTTTGGCAAAAATGATGCCCAACAGCGAAAGCAGGCTCATGAAAATCGTGGTCAGCGTCATCATCTTCGCAGCCAATTTCCAGGCAGACTCCTCACCTTCACGGGCAATGCGCTGCGAAAAAACTGTCACAAAGGCTGTTGAGAGGGCCCCTTCGGCGAAGAGGTCGCGTAGCAGATTCGGTGCCCTGAATGCAGTTAAAAAGGCATCCATACCAACACCCGCTCCAAAGAGTCCGGCAAAGAGCACCTCCCTCACGAGTCCCAGCACCCGACTCAGCATCACAGCCCCCGCCACGATGCCGGCGGCTTTTGTGTTTAAGCGATCTTCACTCATGGGAAATTCGTAATAAGATGTCCATATATATCTTTTTCAACCATTTACCGACCCATAGGCCGCCCGGCGCATCCGATCCATCACGGCAACGCCAATTCCCTCTTCCCGGAGTGATTCGGAGAAGATGATGTCTACTTTTAAGTTATCCAACCTGCGAAGTGCCCCGTAAAAATTAGTAGCGGCCTCTCTGAGATCACCCGATGGACTTAAAACCTCCACGGCAGCATAACGCTCTATAACTTCTGGATCGGGAGTTCTCAATACCAGAAGCCCTGCTTTTAGCGGTGGAATAAATGACTTGATGTCCGTCTCTAAGATATGAAGTTCTGTTTTTGGCGCATAATGCCCCGGCAAACTTCCCGGAGTATTCACAATCCCGGAAGGATGCACTACATGTCCGTATTTACTCAGTTGTTCCTTAGTTATAGGGCCTGGACGCAAGATTTCAAACCCCTCCTTCGTGATGGCCACAATGGTGGATTCCAGACCATGCTCACACGCACCACCATCCAGAATGGCAGGAATCACATCACCAAGTTCAATTTGGACATCTTCCGCTGTTGTTGGGCTGATTTTCCCAAAGCGGTTGGCACTCGGGGCAGCAAGTGGGGAGCCAAGCTCTCGGAGTACTTTTTGAAACAAAGGATGGGCTGTCACCCTGACCGCCACACTCTCCATCCCGGCGGTGATCAGATCGGGTAGGTCCGGGTGCTTTTGGAGAGTCAAGGTCAATGGACCCGGCCAGAATGCTGCGGCCAACTGCTGCACCTGAATCTGCTGCTCGAGTGAATCAATGCGAGCCACCCTCTCCAGCCATCCGACTTCCGGAAGATGGACGATGAGAGGATCTGTCAACGGCCGTCCTTTTGCTTCAAAGATTCGCGCCGCAGCCATGGGTTGAAAGGCATCCCCGGCAAGTCCGTACACGGTTTCCGTGGGAAGTCCGACCACTTCCCCACAACGCAAGATGGCGACAGCCTCGGCGATCCCCTGATCACCCTTCAGAATCCGTGCGCGGACACTCACAGTCAATGGGAGCGGCGGGAGAGTTTTTTTGGAGCTTCCAAGATACTCTCCGCAGCCACTTTGGTCTGGGCGGATCGGAATTGATTGAGTTTTCGGGCAAGTTTCTCATCATCGGGTGCGAGGAGGGCGATTGCGAAAAGAGCGGCATTTTTAGCCCCCGCCTCACCGATGGCAAAAGTCGCCACGGGAATTCCGGCAGGCATCTGAACGATCGAAAGCAGCGAGTCAAACCCTTCCATTGTCCGGCTCTTCACCGGCACCCCAAGCACGGGAACCGTCGTCTGCGCCGCGATCATTCCCGGCAAATGGGCTGCTCCTCCTGCTCCGGCAATGATGGCACGCAATCCCCTCTGTCGTGCCTCCTTGGCATAGAGAGCCATCGTATCGGGCATCCGATGAGCCGAAACGACCCGGTATTCGCAGGGAACCCCATGTGCTTCCAGAATCGCCACGGCATGACTCATCGTCTCCCAGTCGCTTTTACTTCCCATCACCACCCCGACTAAAGGAGCCGGGGTGTTTTTTGTTTTCTTGGCAGGCATGATGGAATCGTAGAAAGGAAAAAGGCAAAATGAAGAATGAAAAATGAAAAAACAGACGGGGCGAGGCGTGATTCAGAATTTACCCATCTGATCTCCGCCCTTCAGTCACCTCTCCCTCATAATTCATCCTTCATCCTTTCCCCTGCAATGAATAGACTCCGCAACATGACTTCCAACATCATCTTTATCGGCTTCATGGGATGTGGAAAAAGCAGTATCGGACGCCGGGTCGCCCATCGCTTGGGCCATCAGTTTCTCGACAGTGATGAACTGATCGCGGCACGAGCCGAAATGAGCATCTCCGACATTTTTTCCCTGGAAGGGGAGGCAGGATTTCGTCTTCGGGAAACCGCGGAACTAAAGACACTGGCAGGATCGTCAAATATTGTCCTGGCCACGGGAGGAGGGGCCATTCTGAATCCGGTAAACAGGGATCTCTTTCACCAACTTGGCCTCGTGATCTGGTTGCATGCGGAACCGGATACACTTTTCGAACGTGCATCCCGGAACAGGAAACGCCCGCTTCTGGAAGTCGAAAATCCCCGCAGCACATTCTTCAGTCTTCTGGAATCACGCATCCCGCTCTATGGTGGCATGGCCGATTTGAAAATCGATGCCACCGGACTTTCCCACGAACAGACTGTCGAAAAAATCATCCAACAGATCGCGCTCCTCGAAAATAACGGATCCTAAACCGAAAATAGGGCGATTAGCATTGACGGAACATCCTTAGCGGAATTAATGAGAAGGCTTTCCGCGTTCCCCCGGCGCGGGCAACCAACATCCATACCATGCCAAATATTGCCATTAACGGGTTCGGTCGCATCGGCCGGCTTGTCTTCCGCGCCATCGTCGAACAGGGGCTCCTCGAAAAGGGTTATAAAGTCGTCGCCGTCAACGATCTCGTTGGGGCTGATAATCTCGCCTACCTCGTCAAATACGACTCCATCCAGGGCGGGTTCAAGGGGGAAGTCACCAGTGAAAAATCCTCTCCTGAAGCGGCCGAGGACGACACGCTGATCGTCAATGGACACAAGATCAAGTGCCTCGCCGTCAAGGAAGGCCCTGCTGCGCTTCCTTGGAAGGAACTGGGGGTTGATGTCGTGCTCGAGTGTACCGGCCTCTTCACTGATGCCGAAAAGGCAAAGGGCCATCTGACCGCAGGTGCCAAGAAGGTGATCATTTCGGCTCCGGCCAAGGGTGAGGACATCACCGTGGTCATTGGTGTCAACGACGACAAACTCGACATCGCCAATCACCATATCATCTCCAACGCGAGCTGTACCACCAACTGTCTTGCTCCTGTTGTCCATGTCCTTCTCAAGGAAGGTTTCGGCATCGAGGAGGGGCTCATGACCACGATCCACAGCTACACTGCCACCCAAAAGACCGTGGATGGTCCCTCCAAAAAGGACTGGAAGGGTGGGCGCTCGGCGGCTATCAACATCATCCCCGCGAGCACCGGTGCTGCCAAGGCGACCGCGCTCGTCTGCCCCGAAGTGAAGGGCAAGCTCACTGGCATGTCGTTCCGCGTACCGACGCCGACAGTTTCCGTCGTCGACTTGACGGTGAGAACCACAAAGGAGACCAGCTACAAGGAAATCTGCGCCGCAATGAAGAAGGCGAGCGAGACCTATCTCAAGGGCATTCTTGGTTACACCACGGACGAAGTGGTCTCCTCCGATTTTATCCACGACACGCACTCGAGTATCTTCGACGCGGGGTCGGGCATCGAACTCAACAGCAAATTCTTCAAGCTTGTCTCTTGGTACGACAACGAGTGGGG
>DKEN01000055.1:0-50569 GCA_002452515.1 Spartobacteria bacterium UBA6821
ATTTCCGTGATGATTTTGTCGTTCACCAGCGCTGCGATTTGTTCTTCCAGTCCGGCGCGGTTGACGTTGTAGGGAATTTCCGTGATGACGAGCTGCTCGCGATTGCCCTTCATTTCTTCCACGCCGATGCGACCGCGCAATTTCAAACTGCCCTTGCCGGTCGTGAAATAATTCTTGATGCCCTCAATGCCACAGAGAAATCCGCCGGTCGGAAAATCCGCGCCCTTGATGAATTTCATCAGCTCAGGAATCGTGATNNTGCGGGGCCATGTTCGTGGCCATGCCGACCGCGATGCCCGTGCCGCCGTTGACCAGCAAGTTGGGAAACGCCGCCGGAAACACTTTCGGCTCGGTGAGACGTTCGTCATAGTTCGGCACGAAATCCACCGTGTCCTTGTCCATGTCCGACATCAGCGCCGCGCCGAGATGCGTCAAACGCGCCTCGGTATAACGCATCGCCGCCGGCGGATCGTTTTCGACGGAACCGAAATTACCTTTGCCATCCACGAGCTTCTCGCGCATCGCCCACGGCTGCGCCATGTGGACGAGCGTCGGATAAATCACCGCTTCACCGTGCGGATGATAATTACCGGAAGTATCGCCGCAGATCTTCGCGCACTTGATGTGCTTGCGCCCCGGAAACAGCGACAGGTTTTCCATGGCGTAAAGGATGCGCCGCTGGGAAGGCTTCAGGCCGTCGCGCGCATCGGGCAGCGCCCGCGAGACGATCACCGACATCGAGTAATCGAGGAAGGATCGTGAGATCTCTTCGGCGACATCGATTGGTTCGACTTTTTCGTTCTGATTATACAAGGTATTGGGCCTGTCAGGCGTTTAGGGGTTGATACACCACATGATAGGGATGGAGGAGAGGCGTGGGAAAGTACGAAAGTAGGAAAGTTCAGGATTTTCGATACACAGAGTTTTGAGGTATTCCACGGTCATCTTGGCATCCATCTGCCAACTGATTGATGACACCTTGGTTTGGTGGGTTGCCTTCCCACTTTTCCACCTTTTACTTTTCCACTAATTTTTCCAGTTCCTTCACTCGTTCAAACAGCTTGTGGAGCTGGGAGATATAGAAATTGGTCTGCTTCCACTCCTTCATTGGTTTCGCAGGGGCACCGATGACCATACTTCCTGATGGCACATTCTTGGAGAGACCAGACTGTGCTCCAATGATTGCCTTGTCCCCGATCTCCAAATGACCGGCAAGTCCGACCTGACCAGCGAGCGTCACATAGGATCCAATCCGGGTACTCCCCGCGACACCTACCTGGGCACAGATAATTGTGTGGGAACCAACCTGAACATTATGGGCGATTTGAACCAAATTGTCGATTTTGCTTCCCTGACCGATCACTGTGCGTCCAAAGCGAGCCCGATCAATGGTGGTATTCGCCCCGATTTCAACATCGTCCTCGATCTCGACAATTCCAGTCTGGGGAATTTTCTGATGGTGTCCCTCTTGAAACTCATAGCCGAACCCGCACGATCCGATCACCGCACCAGGCTGAACGATGACACGATCCCCTAGGATGCAGCGCTCCCGTACCGTCACATTGGGGTAAAGCCGGCAATTGACGCCAAGACGAACCCCATGAGCGATCACGCATCCCGACTCAATCACCGTTCCTGCACCTATTTCAACGCCATCATCAATAACAACAAGCGCTCCAACTGAAACTCCTTCGCCCAGAAGAGCTTCCGGAGAAACAACAGCTGAGGGGTGAATGCCAGGTGCAGGAACCACCTCAACTGGCGCAAACGCAGCAACAATAGTGGCGAACGCAACCGAGGGATTGGCCACACGAAGCAAGATCGGGGCAACAGTTTCCTGGCACTCCATGGGAACGATGGCAGCCGAGGCAACACTGGCCCGTAACTGGGCCAGATAGCGGGGGTTTCCAAAGAACGTCAGATCCCCGGAACGGGCCTCCATCAACGAGGCCACACCTTTGATCTCAAGATCAGGCACGCCCTCCTCAAGCACCGCCCCCACGAGCTTTGCAATCTCGTGCAGTCTCATGGAGGCTGATGAAATCAATCGAGAAGAAGCTACTTGCTGATTTTAATTGGTGCCTGAAGTAAACCTACTGCTTGGTGTCGGCAGCCGGGGCGTTCTTATTCAGGGCAGTGATGACATCCTGGCTGAAATCAAGATCATCACGCGAATAAAGCACCACGGGAACCGCTCCAGCACTGAGTCCTGATTTGTCGAATACGATGTCGTAAGCCTTGGATTTCACAAGATCGTTCACGGTCTTCATGATGTCATCCACGATGTCCTTCCGCATGCGCAGAAACTGATCCTGAAGCGTCTTCTGCTTGGTGCTGCGATATTCCGTGATGTCGTGATCCAAGGCGCGGGCGGCGGCAACCTTAGTCTCCCGATCCTTCAACTTTGCATCCTTATCATCCTTGCTCAGATCAGGTTTCTCAAGATCTGTATTGATCTGGCTGATCTCCTGCATGCTCTTTTTGAGCGTCTCAACGCGGTCGTTGAGATCTTTGTTAGCAGCGGCCTCGGCAGCAGCGTATTTGGTCTGTGCATCCTTGGTCTTGTAGTACTCGCTGAAAACGCGGTTCATATCGACAGTGCCGAATTTGACCTGAGCGTTAGCAAGGCCTGATGCACCAATAAAAAGCAGGGCAGCAATGAGGGAGGTACGGAGGAGAGATTTCATGAAATGATGGTTGTGGAAAAGCTTCTATACCCCCACTTAGAAGGTGTAGCCAACATTAAAGTTAAACTGNNTAGGCAGTGGGAGCAAAAGAGAGGGCCCCGGCATTCACATAACCCCAATCGGTGAAGAATGCCCCACGGAGTCGGGGAATGATGGGGAAGGTTAGCTCTCCCGTACCCTCGACCGATGTCGAGCCACCAATCGGATTGCCATACTGATCCTTAGGCCCGACCTCGCGGAAGGCGAAACCGCGCATGTCATTGGCTCCACCAAGGTAAAGTTCGTCAAAGATCGGCGGCGGCGTCGAGCCCCCACCCCAACCATTGACCACACCCACGCCGCCCTTGGTCTCCAGAATCATGTCCCAGGGGAGTGAGAAATATTTCTTTGCATTCAGGGTAACTCCATAATCCTGCACCGTCCCTCCGAGACCTCCTCCGGCAACAAAAGCGCTCAGGTTGACGGTCTGTCCCTTGCGGGGAAGGAAGAGGCTGTCACGATTGTCGTAGTCGAGACCGAGGAGAACGGAACTCTTGGTGTAAGGGGAATTGTCAGCTGCGTTCTGAATCACATTTCCGTAGTTTCCCGTCAGATTATAGATCCTGATGTTCTCGAGACGATACTCTCCGCGGAGCGCAGTGAAGGGGGTGAGTGCTTTACGGGCCTGAAGGGCACCTCCGAGATTGGATTGGCTGTAGACAGGACTCAGGAAGGTTGCGGCATGGTAGTAGAGTTCCCCACCGACCGACACTTTGTACCCCATGAACCACGGCTCGGTAAGTGACATGGTGAAATCCTGACGCTGGAGACCATACTGGGCACGGATACGGAAGCGCTGGCCGGCACCCGTAAAGTAAGGCCAGTTGAAGAGATCGAAGTTGGACTGCTGGAGCTCAGCAAACCCGACAAGGCTATCAATGGAGCTGAATCCGGCACCGAAGTTGAACGATCCGGTCTTTTTCTCATCCACGATGACATCGAGATCCTTGCGACCCGGCACCAAGGTATCCTGAGGGGCCATATCCACCTTATTGAAGTAGTTCAGATTCATCAGGCGTGATTTGCTGACATCGACGAGCGTCGTGTCAAAAACGCCACCGGGACTGACCGCCAGTTCGCGACGGATCACCTTGTCCTTGGTCTTGGTATTACCCTGCACATTGATCAGGTTCACATAAGACTGGACGCCCTCGTCGATGTGATAGGTCAGGTTTACCTGCCCCTCTCCGGCTGGATCAATCTGCGGTTGGGCAACCATGTCGACATAACCACGGGAACCATAAAAATCGCGCAGCTTCTTAAGATCCGCACCCATGCCGTCTGGCGTGTACAGTGAGCCGCTCTTCATTCGGAGAGCACGTTCCAGATCGGCGGCTGGCACGATCGCGGCCCCCTCGATGTCCAGCTTGTTGACGCGGTATTGGATTCCCTCGGAAATGGAAATCACCAAATCAACTCCCTTGCCGCTTGGAAGGGGCTGGGTCTGGACATCGGTGATGCGGACATCGGCAAAGCCTTTGTTCATGTAGAGATTCCTGATGGCCTCCTTGTCGTCATCCATCTGGGCGGGAACCAGGCGACCGGCCTTGGTTAGAAAGGAAAGAATATTTGCCTTCTTGGTCTTCATCACCTTGAGCAGATCCTTCGGAAGCACTGAATCGTTACCAGTGAAGGTGATTTGGCGAATGACGAGCTTCGGGCCTTCGTTGATCGAAAAAACCACCTGCATATGCTTATCAGCGAGTTGTGAGGTTCTCGTATCCACCTTCACATCAGTGAAATTCTTGTCCTCATACAGCTTGATGATTTTCTGCCGATCCTCGGATAGGCGCTCCTCGCTCATTGGGTCACCTGGTTTGGTGGAGATCTCCTTCCTGATTTTTGAGGAACCGATCACATCGTTTCCCTCGATCAATACTTCCCCGACGGTGGAACGACCCTGCAGAAGAACGGTAACTTTCAATCCCCCTTCGACGGGCTCGGCAAAGATACGGGCATTGGAAACATTCCCCGTGGCGTAGAGAGACTTGATATCCTCATCCACCAGACGGTCGTTGTAAGGGGCCCCCACCTTGGTCGCGAGGTTGTCGAGCACACGCTGTTTGCTCAACGTAGTCTCACCGACAAACTGCACATCGATCTGCTGAATAACCGGTGGTGCCTGCCCTTGCGGGGGCATCTGGGCTGAGAGATGGTGGACTGGAAACAGGATCAGGCAGACTCCCAGAAAGAGTTGTAAAATGGCTGAAAATCGGAGGCTGGTCATGAGTCTTTTGAGTAAAAATCGAGGAGGCACAAAAAATGCCCATTAGGGAAGCGATGATTTAATCGCATAGAGACCGTTGCGGCAAGAGTGGGCCGCAGGCAAGGCGGCTTGGCGGGCGCATCCCCGCAGCGGGCTGTAATCGCCAAGCCAACAAAGCATGCGGCCTATTATTGGCGCAACCCGAAGGGCTGAAAGCCATTTGTCGATTTTTGTGGCGTTGCTCGCTCAGGCAAGACCGCTGCGGGTATTGCCCAGCGCTCGCGCCTTCAAAAATCAGCAAATGGTTTTCAGCGGTCTTCATGGGATTAAATCAGCGCTTCCTTAGATGAGTTGCCGACAAGCAAGGGTCAAGCCGCTATTTGCCGACAATGGCTTGAAACTGCTCCAAAATGGCGGGAATTTCGTTAAGTGCCGTGATGGTATGGTCAGGACTCACTTCCGCATGCTCCTCCGAACCCGGCACACGGATCCAGATGGAACGGATGCCGGCATTGCGGGCCCCGGCAATGTCCCGCTCCAGACTGTTCCCCACCATGATCGCCTCATCCACACTCACGCCCAATTCTCCGACCAGATGGTGAAAAATCTCCGGTTTCGGTTTTCCAATCCCATATTCCCCTGAAACAGCGATCGCCTTGAAAAAGGGTTCCAGGCCGGTTGCGGCGATCTTCTCGCGCTGAAGATCGGGAGCACCGTTGGTCAGCAATGCCAGACTATATTGTGATGCAAGCTGCACGATTAACTCGCGTGCACCTGGAAGCAGCCGCTGTCGGGCCCTTCGAGTGCTGGCGAATTCAGCGGGCAAAAATTCTGGGGCATCTGCAGGAAACTTCTCCAACTGCGCCGAGAGGGCCTTTGCAAATACCTCCCTGCGATAGGCCTGCGCCCAATTGCGGAGTGCCGTAAGTTCAGTACTCTCCCCCTTAAATCCTCCCCAGAGACATTCAAAGGCACTGATCCCAATCGAGCGGCAGTAGGGGCGGCATTCTCCCTCGCTCCAAAGCTCCCGCGCGATCGCCATCGAATCCCGGGCAAAAAGAGCCGGATCCACCCCAAATCGGGAGGAAGCAACCGCCGCCACATGGGCAAAAGTTTCATGAGAGACCGCCTCATCAACAGCAAGGGTGTCATCCAGATCGAAGAAAAGAGCGCGCAAAGCCATAAGCAATGATAATGACCCAACTTGTAACTACCCAACGAGAAAAAAACGCACTCTCTGTTCACCTCGCAGGTAACACATCCACTAGGCAGAGACTTTCTAAAGTAAGTTGATATCCAACCCCATCTGCAGAGGTGCATTTTTCTTTTACCAAGGCGCAATGATTTTAGTGGAAGAGCGGCGTGGACACTCCCGAGTTCAACCCCAAGCCTCTTACTAGCCTAGCAACAACTTAGCCGTTATGAGATAACAACTTACGGTAAAAAGATCAGCGGCAGCCAGGGTAATGGGACCAGCTGCAATCTTGGGATCCCAATGCACCACACGTAAAAGAGTTGGGACAAGCACCCCAATCAAGGAAGCCATGAAGATGGAGATCACCACACTCCCGCCGATAACGATTGCCGAACGAAGATCATGCCAACAGAACTCCACCATTAAGGCGACAGCAGCTCCGGCGAGTAACCCGAGCAGAATGGAAGTCAATGCCTCCCTCTGCAATTTAACCCGCAGCCATTTCCTGCGGATTCTGGACTGGGGAAGTGACTGGACGGTCAGCGCCAGTGACTGTGCCGCCACCGCTTCCCCCAAACCAAGAACAAGTGCCATAAAGACCGCCAGCACCACACGCTGCTGAAGCGTTGTCGCAAATGCACCAGCCATCATGGCGCAGAGGACGCCGCCAGAAACCGTTGCCGCCAGCCAAGGAAAACGAATACGGAAAGCTTTCCATGGAGAAGCGTGTAGGACCTCCTGAACATGAATACCGATGGATTGGAAAAGCTGGTCCGTGGAATTCCCCTCTCCTAGTTCCATCACTTCATCAGTGAAAAGCCCCACATCGATGATCCCTTTCAACCGCTTTTCTGAATCGACAACAGGTATGGCAAGGAATTTGTGCAGGATGAAGCATTCGCACGCCTCCAGTAGTGTCGCCCCTTCGGGAAGAGACATCACCCTTTTTATCATCACCCCCCCAATCAACCGATCCAATGATTCCGTCAGGAGTTTGCGAGCGGGCACCACTCCAGAGAGTCGCCCGTCGGCATCGACCACATAAAAGTAAAAAATCCGTTCCTCAAGTCCTGTCGTACGGATCGCCTCCAGAGCTTCGGCGACAGTTTGATCCATCCTGAGGGGTGGAGGGCCTGGGCGTAGAAATTCCGCAATCGGTTTGTTCAGATGCTCTTTCGACGTAGCTGAACCAGACGATGACGGAAAGGACATACGCCCGGGGGAAAACGATTGGATGAAAGAAAACCCTTATTCCTTAGCGGCTTCTTCAAGCGCCTCGGTGGGAGGGGTTCCCGAAACGACTTTGAAGGAGAGCTTATCCCCGTCACGCGTCACGCCAACCTGATCCCCTCTCTTGATCACGCCACGAAGAATATCTTCGGCGATCGGATCCTCGAGATAGCGTTCCACGGCACGGCGCATCGGCCTTGCTCCGTAGGAGGGATCATACCCCTTCTCAATGAGCAACTCGTGGGCGGAAGCATCTAGAGTGACATGGATATCCTTGTCCTTGATACGGGCGGCAACCTTGGTCACCTCCAGATCAACAATGCGGGTGAGCATTTCTTTGGAGAGCGTGTGGAAGACGATGATGTCATCGAGACGGTTGAGAAACTCGGGTTTGAAGACCCGCTTGCTCTCCTCCAAAATCTTGTCACGCATCGTGTCATGGCTCCCGTCAAGTGTCGGAGCCCCGAAACCAAGCGTTGTCTGCTTCTTGATCAACTCGGCACCCACGTTGGAGGTGAGAATGATGATCGTGTTACGGAAATCAATCTTGCGGGAGAGACTGTCGGTTACTGTTCCCTCCTCCAGTATCTGAAGCAAGAGATGCATGACATCGGGATGCGCCTTTTCGATCTCGTCGAAAAGCACCACGGAATAGGGACGACGGCGAACCGCCTCGGAAAGCTGTCCTCCTTCCTCGTAACCAACATAACCCGGAGGTGAACCGATGAGACGGGAGGAGGTGAATTTCTCCATGTACTCCGACATGTCGATCTGGATGAGGGCATCGGGATCGCCGAACATGAACTCCGCCAGCGAGCGTGCCAGGAAAGTTTTTCCGACGCCTGTGGGACCGAGGAAAACAAAGGAACCAATCGGACGGCGGGGATCCTTGAGATCAGCGCGGGAACGGCGGAGCGCCTTACTGATCGCAGTGACCGCCTCATCCTGACCAACCACGCGCTTCTTAAGTTCATCCTCCATGGCAAGGAGTTTGATGGTCTCCTTTTGCTCCATGCGCTGAAGCGGAACACCGGTCCACTTGGAAAGCACATGCATGATTGCCTCCTCGTCGACAACTACTTCGTGCTCATCGCGGTCTTTTCTCCAGTTGGCCAGAACAGTCTCCAAATCTTCTTTCGCCTTCTTTTCAGAATCGCGCAAAGCAGCGGCTTTTTCAAAATCCTGGGCCTTGATAGCGGCTTCCTTTTCTCCACGGATCCGGTCGATTTCGGCCTCGAGTTCCTTGGTGGCAATAGGCCGCGTCATGGCCCCTATCCTGGCCCGGGAGCCCGCCTCATCCATGATATCGATGGCCTTATCGGGCAGAAAACGCCCTGTGAGATAACGATCTGAAAGTTTCGCGGCGGCCTCCAGCGCGGCATCAGTAATGACCGCCTTGTGATGCGCCTCATACTTGGGCCGCAGTCCCTTGAGAATCAGGATGGTATCGGCCACGGAGGGAGCCTCCACCTTCACCGACTGGAAGCGGCGCTCCAGCGCGGAATCTTTTTCAATATACTTGCGGTATTCATTCAACGTCGTAGCTCCAATGCACTGAAGCTCGCCGCGGCTGAGAGCAGGCTTGATGATATTGGAGGCATCCATCGCTCCCTCGGCAGAACCAGCACCGACAATCGTATGAAGTTCATCGATAAAGAGAATGATGTTCCTGTTCTTACGGATTTCATCCATGACAGCCTTAATGCGCTCCTCAAACTGACCGCGGTATTTCGTGCCGGCCACCATGAGGGCCAGATCAAGAGTGATCACTTTCTTGTCCACAAGGAGTTCGGGAACATTTCCTGAAACAATCTCCTGGGCCAATCCTTCCGCGATGGCGGTCTTGCCCACACCGGCTTCACCAATGAGGACAGGGTTGTTTTTACTGCGGCGGCAGAGAATTTGAATGACACGTTCGATTTCCTCGGCACGCCCGATGACGGGATCGAGTTCACCTTTCTCGGCCAGGTCGGTTAGATCGCGGCCAAAGGCTTTCAACGCCGGTGTCTTTGATTCCTTGCGTGCGGCTCCTCCGGAAGCGACTTCCTCGCTGTCGAGAACCTCCTCTTCACCCTCCTCGGGATTGAAATTCGGATCGAGTTCCTTAAGGACTTCGTTGCGCGTGCGATCCAGATCGATCTCCAGCTTTTTGAGAACTTGAGCCGCAACTCCCTCACCTTCACGCAACAGTCCAAGCAGGATATGCTCGGTGCCGACATAGGAATGCTGCAGCGCCTTCGCCTCCTTGCCGGCAAGCGCAAGGACCTTTTTCACGCGCGGCGTGTAGGGAATGTTCCCCGACATTTTGTTCTCTGGACCAGATCCGACCAGTTTCTCAACTTCCTGACGCACGGTCTCCAGATCGAGACCCATTTTTTGGAGAACATTCACCGCCACCCCCTGACCAAGCTTGATCAAGCCCAGAAGCAGATGCTCCGTGCCGACATAGTTATGGTTGAACCGATCGGCCTCCTTGCGGGCAAGGGCCAGAACCTGTTGTGCGCGTGGGGTGAAGTTATTCATCATGATTCCTCGCCTTTGAAGATTGAACCGAATTTATCGCATGGAAACTGTTGGTGCCATCTCGTTGAAAAATCAGCGAATGAACTTCAGCGGGCTTCATGAGATTTATTCAGTGCTTTCTTGAGTGGTGGTTGTCGGAGTCGTCGGGATTTTCCCGATTTCCGGTTCCGGCATCTGTTTTAACTTTGCTCGAATTAACGCCGCGCGCAAGGAGTCTCGTTCTTCCGCGCCAAGTTTTGTTGTTTGAAGTCCTTTTTGCAGGTGGGCGGGCTGGGTTTCGATGAAAAGCTCATCAACCTGGAGGCGATTTTTGGAGGGGAAAAGTCCGAGATCGATCCCCATCTTGATAAAGGAAAGCAGGTTTAGCGCCTCCTTCGAGGTGACAGAATGAGCATGGCAGAGAATTCCATAGGCCCTTCCGATCTGATCGAGCAGGGTCTCGGCACGTTGCTGGAGAAGGATCTGACGCGCATTCTGTTCATGCTCCAGAATCTGGTAGATGACTTTGTTCAGCCTTCCGATGATTTCCACTTCCGCTTCGCCCAGGGTCGTCTGATTGGAAACCTGAAAGAGATTTCCCATCGCCTCCGTTCCCTCACCATGAAGCCCCCGAACGGCCAGACCAATTTTATTGACTGAGTTGATGATCTTATTCACCTGTTCCGACATGACGAGCCCCGGCAGGTGAAGCATGGCACTGGCACGCATCCCTGTACCTACATTGGTGGGACAGGCCGTCAAATAACCAAGATCGTTGTGAAAGGCAAAATCGAGCGATTCCTCCAGCTCACTATCCGCTTGGTTGATCATCGCAAAAACCTCGTCGAGTTGAAGGCCCGCCCTGATTGCCTGCATTCTCAAATGATCCTCTTCGTTGATCATGAAACTGAGGGTCTGCGCGGTATTCATCACGACGGCGCTACCCGCTCCCTTGGCGGCATGTTCGCGGCTGATCAAGTGACGTTCCACGAGCACCTGTCTTTCAAGCGGGGAAAGATCCTCCAGCTTCTCGGAAAAGGATTCCTGCATTTCAGGTAGCTGCTCCACAGCTCCTCGAATCTCTTCAAGGATGGCTACCCGTTCGGCTTTCTTGGCCCATCCGGGAAACGGTTTGCCTTTCAGGTTGCGCGCAAGGCGAACCCGGCTACTGACAACGATCTGATCATGGGGGCCTGAGCCGCTCAGCCACTCGCCGGTATTTGCGATGATCCGGGAGAGTTTCATGGCTTTTTCCGGGACTTAGGAGCCGGCCCCAAGACCGGAGCCTCCGGTTCAGCAAGCGATGCAATTCTATTCACCGGCTCTGGCTCCTCCGACTGTGCAAAGGATTCCGCTTCAAGCGTGCGAATTTTATCACGCAATGCCGCGGCTTCCTCGAAATGTTCAGAGGCGATAGCCTTGGCAAGTCCCTCTTCAAGTTTCGTCAACTCCTGGGTGCGGCGGCGGGTGAGTGCCAGGCTGGCTGGCACCTTGCCAACATGAATAAGCCCCCGGTGCATATTCTTGAGCATTCCACTCAGTCCTTCGGCAAAGGCATCGTAGCAGGCACTGCAGCCAAGACGGCCCGTCTTCTTAAAATCAATCTGAGAAAATCCACAGACAGGACAACGAATCCCTGCGGGATTTTTTTCGATCTCCTGAGCGGCTCCAAGACCGAGCAAAAGATCAGCCAAGGCAAATCCAGTGGGATCGTTCACCCCCTTCTCCTTGGAACAGCTTTCGCAGAGATTCACCTTCTGCATCTTCCCCTCAACGATCTGAGTCAGAAAGACAGTGGCCTCTTTTGATTTGCAGACATCGCAGAACATTATGGAAGCACTGGTTGAATCGCATTGAGACCGTTGCGATAAGAATGGGCCGCAGGCAAGACGGCTTTGCAGGCGCATCCCCGCAGCGGGCTGTAACTACAAAGCCAACGCAGCCTCCGACCTATTATCGCAGCAACCCGAAGGGCTGAAGCCATTTGTCGATTTTTGTGGCGTTGCTCGCTCGGGCAAGACCGCTGCGGGTATTGCCCAGCACTCGCGCCTTCAAAAATCAGCAAATGCTCTTCAGCGGTCTTCATGGGATTCAAGCAGCACTTCCTCAAAACGGAGTCCCCTCCTTTTGGGTCAGTTCGCGGAAACGCTCGATCAGGAGTCGGGTTACGGGACCCGGCTTTCCATTCCCGATCGGACGACTATCCAACTCCACGGCAGGGATGATCTCGGCGGCTGTGCCCGTCAGGAAACACTCGTCCGCTGTATAAATGTCGTAACGGGTCGTCTGGGGTTCGGAAACCTCGATGCCAAGTTCACCGGCTAACTTGATCGCCACAGCCCTGGTCACCCCCGCAAGTGCGCCGGAGGAGATCGGAGGAGTCGTGATGCGGCCGCCGCTCACCAGAAAGATATTATCGCCCGTACACTCGGCCACCAACCCCTGTTCATTGAGCATGAGTCCCTCGCCGGCACCGGCATGGGAGGCCTCGATCTTGGCCATGATATTGTTCAGGTAATTCAGCGATTTGACCATCGGACTCAGCGCGCCATGGGCGATGCGGCGCGTTGCACAGGTCACCACCTTGAGTCCTTTTTCATAACTCTCCTCGGGATAAAGTGTGATTTTTGCGGCAACGATGATGATCGTTGGCTTGGGGCAATTCCAAGGGCTGAGCCCAAGATCGCCCTTGCCGCGGGTTACCACGAGCCGAATATATCCATCAGTCAGTCGGTTACGACGGATCGTCTCGAGAAGAGCCTCGGTGAGAGCGGGCATATCCAGCGGAACCGTGAGAGCAATGGCGGCAGCCGATTTATAAAGTCGCTCCATGTGCTCCTCCAAACGGAAGACTTTGCCACCGTAAAATCGGATCCCTTCAAAAACTCCGTCCCCGTAAAGAAGACCATGGTCGAACACCGAGATTTTTGCCTCGGACTCGGGATAAAAACTGCCGTCGATATAAATCTGCATAACTGTATCTACTATGCTGCGGGAACCTTCCTCTGACAAGTGGCTACGCTGTAAACATTCGCTCAATTTGTGAGACGTATCGTTCCGCGATCACATGACGCTTCAGTTTGAAGGTCATTGTCAGTTCCTCGCCCACCTCAAAGGGACGTTCCAACATATCAAAGGAGGCAATTCTTTCGAACGCTTTGAATCCCGTTGAACCGCTCACCAATCTGATCATCTCACTTCTGAGCAAATCGTGGCACTGAGAATGATGTTTCAGAGCGGCAAGATCTGGAGCCTTGATTCCGACTCCGGCGAATCCACTCAGCGATGGCACGATTAGAAGTCCAAGGTGCTTCTTGTCCTGTCCGACCACCATGCACTGATCAATCAACGGGGATTCTAACAAGCGGGACTCGATGGGGAGCGGCTCCACATTTTCCCCGCCCAGCAGGACGATGGTCTCCTTGCAGCGACCGACGATTTTCAGACATTTATTGAAGGTCATGATGCCGAGATCGCCGGTGGCGAGCCATCCTTCCTGCAATACCTTGTCCGTACCCTCGGGATCCTTGTAATAGCCCTTCATGATCTGCGGCCCCTTTGCATGAATCTCCCCCCTCAGACCATGTCCCAGGTCTGATCTGGAAGGGTCGGGATACAAAATCCTCCCGGTCCCGAGTTCAACGATCCTAATTTCCGTTTCCGGAAAAACAGGACCCACCGTGCCGATCACGAGACGATCCCAAGTACGTACAGCCAGTACCGGACAGCTCTCGGTGAGTCCATACCCCTCCAGCACGGGAATGCCGATGTCATTGAAGAACTCGTCCACATGCGGAGGAAGGGCTCCCCCACCTGAAATAGTCCCACGGAAACAGCCTCCCACGACGGCGCGGAGTTTTTTCAACACCAGTTTGTCCAGCAACCCGTGAGGAAGGATGAAACAGATCCAGGAAACGGCGTGCTGCACGGCAAGCGCTCCGAAAACGAACGGGTTGCGTCCACGCAAATCCAACTGCTGGCCTCTAAAAAATGCCTCGGCACGGCGCACGGCATGGGCGGATATCCTTGCCGCGACAAAGAGCTTCCGTGTCGAAGATGCCCCCGATTCCACACGGCCAAGAATCTTTTTATAAAGCCCCTCCCAGAGTCGAGGGGCGGAGATCATGATGGTGGGACGCACCACCTGTAGATCCTCTGCAAGATAACGGAGAGAAGTATAGTAGGTGCAGATGCCACAGGAGATGGAAATCACCTGAAAGACCCGCTCATAGCTGTGCCAGATCGGCAGAATGGAGAGTGCCCTGTCTGAGGGGGTAAGCTCAAATGGAAGATTGCGGATCTGCGAAGCTATGGCGGAATGCGTGAGTTGAACTCCCTTTGGGACTCCCGTTGTTCCTGAGGTGTAGATGATCGTGAAGAGATCCTCCGGACAGACGGATGCAATTCGTTTCTCGGCCTCGCGACTTCCCTTTTCCCTCAGCACCTCTCCCCTAATTTCCAAATCCCGCAAACGGTGGTCTCCTTGTTGTAGCGATTCCTTGTTCTCACCGCCCTCCATGAGGATCAGGAGCCGAAGCTTCGGCAGTTGATCCCGCACAGCCCTGACCTTGGACAGGACAGATTCATTCTCCACAAAGGCGACCTCGACGTCGGCGTGATCCAAAATGTAAGCAATCTCCTGCTCGGTAATGTCGGATGCTCGAGGAACATCCGCCCCCCCTGAAAACAGAATCGCCGCATCTGCAAGGATCCATTCGAATCGGTTATTCGAAAGAATCGCCACATGTTCTCTCTGCTTCACTCCCAACTCGATCAAGGCCTCAGCGAGGACCAGGGAGCGATCCCTCCATTGTGAGTAAGAAATGGAGCGGAAGGAGCCGTCGTGCCGACGGATGGCAAAGGCCGGGTGATCCCCCCAATCCACCCCAGCCTTTGCATAGAGTGAAGCGAGGGTCGGCGCTGAAATCCGACCAGTCATGAGAAAGGGGCAAAAAAATCCCGTGAAACCCTGCCTTCATGCAGGGATATCACGGGAATGATTCTTAGTAGGAGTGCTGTTCCGGTGAAACAGGTGCCTCGGGCATTGGAGTGAATGACTCAAAGGTATTCACGGGGACAATGGGCTCGGAAGTAATGATTGGCTCGGGAGCAATGCCAACGGGAGCTGCTGTACCAGCCAGAAGTTCCGTGGCAATATAGAGTCCCTCATCCACCTTGCTCACGCCGGCCAACTTGCCAATGCGCACATAGAGGGTTTGACGGGGATTTTTAGCCGTCCAGATGTAGTTGTCGTGTTCCAACCCGATGAGAATCTCGTTCACCTTCATCGCACGACCGTAACGCTGAAGGACCTTCACAACGGCCGGAGCCAGTGGGCCTGAGGGAGAGGCAGGACGGGGACGACCAGCGAGTTTGGAAGGACCACGAGTGCCATCTTCAGCCAACTTGCGTCCTGAACCGGGAGGACGACCGCGACGACGAGGAATCTTGGCTACTTCAAGCAACTGTGTGGTGATGGCCAGCGTGGCAGGAGGAAGCTCCAGGGTGTCGCCGAGAAGATCATGAAGCTTTTCCTGCAGGCGCTCAATTTTGGTAGCAATTTTGGTGGCTTTGCGAAGGGTTAGGGAGTCAGGAATGGACATTTTCGTGGAGTAATAATTGGATTCTTCTTTCTAAGTTATGCTGTACGGAAGGTGATGCGAGCCTTGGTGAGGTCGTAAGGGGACATCTCCACCGTTACTTTGTCACCAGGGACAATTCGGATGAAATGCTTACGCATTTTCCCGGAAATATGGGCAAGCACCACATGGCCATTGCCGAGTTCAACCCGAAACATTGTACCGGGGAGAACCTCGACGACAACACCTTCTGTAGTAATTGCTTCTTCTTTAGCCATAAAGGTCAAGTTTAGTAAAGATATTTTCTGTATCTGCCAAGGAAAATCATCATTTTTTAGCAACTATTGTTTTTTGCATCACCTATTTTTCGGCGAAAATGCCAAATTATCTAAAAAAGACCCTATTACTAATAACGATCAATTGCGAATAGAACTAGGATCTTCATATTGTTTAAGATAGGCTGCCTCGACTCATGGCTAACGCGCAAAATATCGTCTATTTTGATTTAGAAACCCAACGCACAGCCAATGATGTTGGTGGATGGGATAAGAAGGGCGCAATGGGCATTTCCCTTGGAGTGACTTACAGCACAGCAAGTAACTGTTATGAAATTTTCTCTGAAAAACGGGTTCCTGATCTGGTTGATCTGCTCATACGTGCCGATCTGGTCGTTGGTTATAACAACCGGCGCTTCGACTACGAGGTGCTGATGGGTTACACGATCCTCGACCTGCCGCATCAGCTTCCGACTCTCGATCTGTTGGAGGTTGTGGAAAAGGCCGCTGGTCACCGTCTCTCTTTGGATACTGTGGCTCAGGCAACGCTCGGCATTGGCAAAACCGGCGATGGACTGGACGCCATTCGCTGGTGGCGCGAGGGTAAAATCATGGAGATTGCCGAATATTGCTGCTTTGATGTGAAAGTAACCAAGCTTGTCCATGAATACGCAATGGAGCATGGCGAACTTCACTACACCGACCGTTTCGGAAGAAAACAGACCTTGAAAATTGAACTATGATTCAGCCACTCGACACATCCCGCAACAGCTGGAGGCTCCTCTGGTTTGATCTTGATGAACCAGTGCCGAGGCCCAAGATAGTTGAGGAAGCGCAGGGATTGCCGGCCCCTGCCCTCACCATTTTCCCCTCGGTCAAGGGGCTGGAATATTACCTCCCAACCTGCATGCTTGTGACCACGGCATCGGGAAAACCGCTCTCAGCACCGGAAATTCTGGAGGAACTTGATCAACCCCGTGCCGAACAGCTTCTTGGCAGACTTTTTGAAGAGCATGGCACCCCAGATCGATTGACGATTGCTGAAAGCGGCGACTGGGATACGGAAGCCTGGCGCAGTTTTGCGGTGGACTGCCGGCTTGAAATCTCGTTCAGCACCTTTCCATCGGGAAAACCGGGTGAACTTCGTCAGGTGGCCCGTAAAATCGCCCAACGCCTGCAGGGTGAGACTTTCCATGCCCCCTCCGCTGTTGCTCGCGGCCTCGTCGCCACGGCAAGCCGTCTGCGTTCGGTGGAGAAAAAGGTAGCCCACCTTCGCAAGGCTCTCGAACAGGATGAGGAATGTGCACTGGCACGGATTGAACTCGCCGACACTGATTATCAATCAGGAAAATGGAATGAATGCCGTCGGGGCTACCAAGAGATCATCGATAGGGAACAACGCCGCTGGCACGGAGAACATCCCGAATGGTGGAGCGATCTGGAAACCCGTCCCTACCTTCGAGCACTCTATGGACACGCCATGACGGAGTGGCAACAGGGTCGATTTTCACAAACAGCGGCGGATCTTCAGCGACTGCTCACTCTGAATCCCTCCGACAACCAGGGAGTGCGCTTTCTCATCCCCCTTGTTCACCTACTGGAGGACAACGACGCCGAGGCACTCAGGAGTCTGGAACTCTATGAACTGAATTACCCTGACGACTATTGCGAACCGGCGCTCCTTTTCGGCAAAGGGCTCGTTCAGTGGCGCATCGGCAGTGAAGAAATGGCTCGTGAAGCTTACCGAATGGCGATGATTAAAAATATCTATATCGCACCACTGCTTCTCGATCTCCCACTCCCTCCCTCCGATATCTGGCATCCCAATGACCGCTCGGAATTCGGATACGCCCAGGATTTCATCCAATCTTACGCCACGCTCTGGGACCGCGATCCGGGAGCCCTTCGTTTTTTACGGGAAATCCTCATGGAGCTTACTTCCGTGATGGATCAGATTCTTTCCCACCGTCAACTGATGAACGAATGGCAAGATCAACGCTACGACAAGGGGTTCAAGGAACGTTGGAAGGGATTGGTCGCTCTTGATGAATCACTCACTGGCGGTCCGGAACGTTGAAAAAATCAGTAGCGAAACCCCGGGGGAGCCAGCTGCTCATTGGTATCGAGATCCGGTGTACGAATGTCTGGCAGACTCTTCTCCTGTGGCCAGAGGCTGGGCGTTGACAAATTCTGAGACGGCGTGGGTGATTGCTTCGGGAGAGGCGGTGCTGTTGCCAATTCCTCGTTGGCCACAAATCCCTTCTGTCCGGTATCACGCTGAACAAAGCTATACCCGAATTCCTTGCGCAATACCTGAACCTCATCGCCCTGAGCCAGCGTGCCATCAGAACCGTTTCCCTGAGCAGGTCCGTGAAGGTAGAACGGCACGCCGTCATGAAGCACCACCATCCGGGGAGCCTTGTCCGGTGGGTATTCGATGGAGCTACAGCCCGACAGTAGCTGACTTACCATCAAAATGAGCGTGGCCAACCGAAAACGCAACATGAACACGGTCATTAAGAACCAAGGAGTTTGTACTCGTCTATTTTGCTTTTCAGTAAGGCGAGAGCCTCTGAAATTTCGAGTTGTTCTGTGGGTATCACAAGTTCGGGATTAATCGGGGGCTCGTAAGGTGAATCAATTCCCGTGAATTGAGAAATGAGGCCAGCCCTTGCTTTTTTGTAGAGCCCTTTGACGTCTCTCATCTCACAGGTTTCCAAGGGGGTGCTCACATAGACCTCAATAAATGATACGCCCCGCTTCTTACACAGCTCTCTTACAGCATCGCGCTCACTGCGCAATGGTGAAATCAGGGCGCATATGGAAAGAATTTCGCATCTTGCCCCGAGAAGGGCAATCGCACCTGCCCTGCGAATATTTTCCATCCTATCCTTGGCAGAAAATCCCAGATCCCGACAGAGATCTTCACGGAGACCATCTCCATCAATAAGAAGAGGGTTCATCCCCTCACGGCGCAAAATCTCCACAAGCCCTTCGGCAAGAGTGGACTTTCCTGCACCCGATAAACCTGTAAGCCAAATAATCATGAAATGCTCCCCATGGACGAGATTCTCTTATTCCCAGCACTCAACCAGCAAGCACTTCTTCGTAAAGCATTTCAATTTGTCTCACGAGTGCGCGGATATCATAGCGGGCGAGAATCGTCCGACGGGCATTCGCACCCAGCACCTCACACAGATCAGCATCGCGAACCAATTGTTCCAAGGCTGTCGTGAAGGCTTTTACATCCCCAGGAGGTACAAGCAATGCATCGACCCCGTTGGTGCAAACTTCACCAATCCCATCCACCCCGGAAGCAACCACAGGCAGACTGGCGGCCATCGCTTCCAGGAGGGCCATGGGTGTCCCTTCGAAATTCGATGGCATCAAAAGTGCATCCAGGGCGTGATAAAGAGTTACCCGATCCGCAATATGACCGAGGAAGCGAACTCTTTTTTCAACTCCCAGAGCAACGGCTTGGGCCTGTAATGCAGCTTCTTGCGGTCCGCTTCCCGCGATCACAAACACAAGCTTTCGATCCCCGGCCCTGATCTGGGCGGCGATCTCCGGAATGAGGCTAAAATTTTTCTGCGCCACGAGTCGCCCCACTCCACCGATCACAAATTCCCCTTCGGGGATGCCAAGTTTGGCGCGTGCCAGCCGCTTTTGTTCGTCTGATGCAGGTATAAATTCTCCTGCATCAATCCCGTTGGGGATCATCTCGATTTTAGAGGGCGGGATATCCTCGTGCTCTACGAGATAGCGACGCACGCTCTCGGAGACGGCAATGATGCGGGAAGCCCCCTTGTTGGCCATCGCATCGGCGGCTAGCAACAGAGGACTCTGATCACGTGTAGCATCATTGCACTGATCATGCACGACGATGGCACGGTGGCCGCAAGCGATAGCCAGCGGCTTGGCGCAAAGATTAGCCCCAAACAGATGAAAATGAAGGATGTCGAATTTTCCCCGATGCATGAGCCGTGGAAAATTCAGCAGATAGTAGGGGGGCCATTTTCCCGAAGAGAGCGAATGAATCTTGATCCCTGCCTTCCGAAACGAGGATTCAAAAACACCGTGACCATGCATCGCCGCGACCTCGCCAATAAAACGCTCAGGATCGAGATGCTTCACCAGGTCGAGGAGAAAAGTCTGCGCTCCACCCAGATCAAAACTATCTATGACATGGAGAACCCTCCTCGGCGATTTCATGTCAACCCCTCCAGAAAGGCATCCGTGTTGCGTTGGTTATCAAACCACTCCTCGAGCATGCGCTCCGCTCCTAAACCTATTTGCTCTGAATGGGATGGAGTCGACAGGAGTTCACGTGTTTTGTTCACAAGCAGCCAAAAATCACCCCCGGCGCAATAGCCTGCTCCAAACGTTGCAATCAATCCATCAGGATCAAGATTGAATGATAGGATGCCGGCGCTTCCTTGCGCCGCCTGGATCATCACATTAGGAAATCCCTCCGCTTCCGATGTGCTCACGAGAAAGCGCGTGCGATCATAATGCCTCTGAATTTCGTGATACGGTATCCGCTCATGAAAAATAAGATTAGGTAGTCTGGCGGCCCGAGCTTCCACGGCATGCCAAAGCTCCACATCTTCCTTGGGGCAAATCATCTCGCATCGAACTTCAGGCAGTCGCTCCACAAGATCGAGAAATAGATGAGGGCGTTTGATTTTCTGACAACGCCCCACCCAGAGCAGATCGACAACTTTTGCACACGTAAGGTCTTCCTTCCGAGGAAGGATCAAATTGCGGAAGAAGCCACAACTTTGGCCAGCGCGTCCAAAGAGCTCACGTTGATACTCTGACATTGCAAATCGGCAGTCTGAAAGAGCAACCCCTTGTTCAAAGAGAGCTCCCCTCCACCCGTGGCGTTTGGCAAATGTTCCATCAATCTCCGTATCCAGACCACAGATAAAGATGAGCTTGAAACCCAGAATCGGGCGAATGCAGGCCAGAATCATGAGCCAGGCAGTCCAACCGAGCACAACTACAAACTCCGGACGTTGTTGCGTGATTAGGTAGATGATACGCGGCAACGCGAAAAGCGTATCCAGTAATGCTCCCGTATGAAACTTTCCAGCAGTTCGGGTTTGCACCCCTTCCAGCTTCCGCTGATCTTTCTGCCCCGTGTCTCCCCCAGCGATGACAACTTCATGACCACGACTGACAAGTTCCTTAGCCAGAAGAGCCACCTGCAATTCAGCACCTCCCGAAACCCTGCTCGTTTCGGGGTCGAGTGCATAATGTGCATGACTGGAGAGAAAGAAAAACTTCATCGCTGGCGCAGAGGTTGTCGGTTCCTCCGGGCAAGTATCTCCGGCAACAGGCTTGTTCCAAAAATACGGTCCAAAGCAGCAATGGGAAATGCCGCGAGCAGGGCTGGATTTCGGAAGGGGGCATGCCGCCAGGAATGCCCGAGCATGTACAATCCTTGCTTTGTGCGACCATGACGGATCAGGGAACGGGCCGTATTTTCCTCGTGCTGGGCGATCACCCTGTTGGCGTGAGCGGAGCCGTAGAAGAGAAATTCCCCACGATGTTTGTTGAGAAATCGTTCCATGGAGCGAAGCGTATAATCGGGATTGGAAGGATTATTCTCGTGAATCACGCTGAACATTTCTGGCAGCACATGGATGGGATGGTTTCTGGCGATGCGGAGCATCCAATCCCAGTCCTCCAACACTCGAAGTTCCTCATCTTGCAGCCCCACACTTTCCAGGATGGAGCGACGGACAAGCGGCGTGCTTGCTCCATGGAAACTCTGAGCACTATGCAATTCTTTCCGCCAGTCCGATGGGTTTACCCCAGGAAAGGCGACCCTCCTCCCCTCTTTTGTTTGGAGAAAGTACCCCGTAGCGCAGACTGCGCAGGACGGATTGGCTCTCAAGTAATCGAGTTGAGATTCCAACTTTCCAGGCAGCCACTCATCGTCGGAATCTAAGAATGCAAGAAATTCTCCTCTGGCAATTCTCATTGCTACATTACGTGCGGCGGCGGCTCCCTGATTCACATCCAATTTCACGATCCGGGCCTCAGGCATCATCTCCTGAACGACCGCGATCGTCTCGTCCGTGGAGGCATCATCGCCGATGATCACCTCCAGATCGGCACCCCCCTGCATCCCCACACTCTTCAGCGCACGCCGGATGCAATGAGACCGATTGTAGGTGGGGATGATGACACTAAAAAGCATGGGAGCAACAAGAGTGCTGGAAACGCCTGTTCAGATGCCATCCTTTTTATACTCTTAGTTCCCATGATTTTATCCCGTCTCAACCAGATCGGCTTCTGGGTCAGAACACATCGCGCCCTCTCCATCGCTCTCCTGCTGGCAATCAGCCTCTCACTGATGGGTGCCAACTGGGGCCGTGTCGAGTGTTGGAATCTCGACAATATGGCCTTCCGGGGCGTAATGCCGAATTTTCTCCCATGCGGCGGCTACCTGAAGCCACCACTACACATCTACCTTAATCAGACGCTGGTGATGAAACCTGCCGAAGCTTTGAGGAGTGTCCTCGGTTTCGAGCATAATTGGCAGTACCCCCTGCAGCTTTGGGGTGCACGTCTCGTCACACTTGCCCTTTTTTGCGGCACTATCGTTTTGATCTATCACGTTGCGAGGAGAAACTGCGGCCCCCGATCAGCCGGTGTACTCGCTCTGATCACGGCGACAACCGCGGGACTCATCATGTTCAACCACTTCGCCACAGCGGACTCCCCTCTCCTTTTTTGGATGATGGCATCCTTTGCATTGGCACTGAAGGCAGCACGCACAGGCAGGACTCTCGATGCCTTCTATGCCGGGCTTGTGGCCGGACTCGCCACCGCCGACAAGTACAACGGACTCGGGGTGGCCATCGCCATTCCGGCGGCTATCGTGACCCTGCAGGGATGGAAATTCCTCTTTGGCAAGCAATGTTGGGTCGGAGCCTTTGCCGTTCCCCTCGGGTTCATCCTCGGTAATCCGGGTGCTGTTTTTGATTCAAAGAACTTCGTCGAGGATTTCCTCTACAATCTCTACACCACTCCAGTTTATGACGGAAAAACCGCTGGTGCAGGCTACTTTGATTTCCTGACACGCATCCCCGATCTGATCGGATGGCCCGGAGTGGTTCTCATCAGTATCGGGATGATGATCTCCCTTTATTTGCTGTTCCGGGGCCGACTTTCCCGAAACGAACTCGCCCTTCTTGCAGCAACAGGAGCGGTCTTTCTCTTTTATTATGTGACCATTGGACGTTTCCCACGGATGGCTGATCGCTTCGTCCTACCTGTGATACCGTTTCTCTTTCTCTTCGCAGCACCGGGATTCGAACGCCTTTGTTGGAAGCAGATCATCCCCGCAGTAACTCTGGGCGTCATCCTGATCTACAATATTTTTTGCAGCGTGGAGGTAGGACAACGGTTTCTGTCCGACCCGCGCATGGACGCACAACTCTTTGCCTTGAAATACTTCTGGAAAGGCGCGGTCATCGAAAACTCAAACGCTCCAGACTGGGGCCGACTACCTGGCCTGACCGTCAAGGCTCCCCACCTCCCCTCGGCGGGCAGCCGCGCCTCCCGCTTTACCAGGCTCTTCGGTCAGAACTCCGTGATCCAGCAGGGAATTGAAAAATTTGAAACCTCTGAATATCCAGCGGATACCTTTACCCTGGAAGGACTCAAAAAGCGAAACCCCGATTTTGTGGCTTTCAGCAACCAGGCCTTTCAATTTACCGATGACGAGCAGGCGTTAGGTTTTTATCACGCGCTCGATGACGGAAAAATGGGTTACGTGAAGGTATTTGATCAATCCTGGAAACCCCGTGCCCCATGGTCGTACCCACATGACATCGATTTCCTTGCAGAACGAATGATCATTCTCAAACGGGCGGAGAATTGAGCTTTTTTATACCCTGTCATGCAATGCGAAATCATGGGAGGAAATTCGCTGCCCAGCGTGCTGGAGCATGCAAAGTGGAACCCGTCCCGAGTAGGATGCCCATGTTGAAAAGGTGCTCGGTGGCCCCATGATTGCATCACAGAGGGAGAGCGCATGGAGATCTGAAGCCACGATTCCTGGTCCATCGATGGTGCTGAGCCCTTGAAAATGACGCCTGTCGATCGGATCACTGGCACAAAGCAGAAAGGTGATCCTCTTTCCGGGCAGGAGTGAAACCACTTCCCTCATCCAATGCGCGTATTGTTCCGTCTCGAAGTAATGCACACCATTTTTCCATCCCCGATAATCCCCCTGACGGAGATGGATGCCCATAATGTAATCCCCCGAATCACGAGCCTGTTGCACCGCGATCTCGGCAGGACGACGAATTGAGGAAATGGGTCTGAAATACCGGCTAATCTCCGAATGGAAACGCACCAGATTAGCGTCATCGCGGAATTTCCACCCCTTCACGATCAGCAGTCGATTCGAGCGTAAGACACGCTCGAAGTTCTCACTGCAGAGATCGTAGAGTTGATCCGAGGCATCATGGGAAGCACGAATATCAAGCTGCTGCACTTCAGGGAGCCCCAACGATGTTGTCACGATGCCCGCTACTGAAGCAAAACCGAGAAAAGCATCACGACACTGCGAGGCAAATTCCGGATTCATTCCATCAGTAGCTTCGGGAAAGCGGCTCAAAGGATCCGAGGCACTTCCCTCAAAAAGTGGGGCATATTCTCCAAACGCTGGATTCAGAAGTCTATACCCCTTGGCCAGTGCGTTGGCCATGAAGTAGGCGCTCAGAAAAAGTCTGTTTCCAAGTCGTCCAGCCTTCGCCGCTATCACAACAGTCGCTAGTTTTCGGGACATTTTTCAGAAATTCTGCGGTTCCAAAGTGCACCTGCAAGAAAGGTGCTCAACAACATTACAATCCACATCATTCCCTGCTTGAGCAGGGCATTTCGCAATGATCCTTCATCGGAAAAAAATGTCCACCAAGAGTAGAGAGCCATGCAGACGAACCAGGCCTTCGCGGCAATTGCCTCCGTCTCACACGACGAATGGATCAGATCCAATCCCGCCGGAACCATGAAAAGAAAAAAGATCCATTTGTAATCCATTTGCGGCCCCAACACGAAGAGCCCGAGCATGATCGGCGCAGCCAGAAAGAAAGCGTGCCATGAACGCTCCGGGACTTTCGCATAGCCGCCAGATCGCGTCCTATAGCGACCAGCAAGAAAGCAACTCCCCAACCCGATCAAAGCGGTAACTTTTGAAACGATATAAAAACATTCTTTTCTCGCTCCTGAGAGGACCCCGTCGTGAGACAAGAGGTCGGCAATTGTCGTACATCCGAAGGCACTTTGAAACTGACCCGAAAGGCTGCCCATGATTGATGCCAAATGTGAATACAGGGCAATCAGATAGATGATAAAGATTAAGGTTGCCGCCAGCGTTGCCGCACGCCCTCCGCTTTTTTCTTCCTTCCATGGAGCGCAGAATGAGGCAAAGGGGAAAAATTTGAGCGCTGCGCCCGCGAGAATCATCAGGGCTTCAGCCCAAGGATGCTTCCGCAGAAGCAGAGCTCCCACCAAAAGTGCAAAGAGCAAGAGATCAAGATTGCCCCGCTCCACCACTAAAACAGAGGCCGGAGAGCAGATCAGCAGGGCCCACAGCATTGCGCGGGGGAAGGAACAAGGTCCACAGAGTATCCACAGAGACACGCCATAAAGCAGTGATAATCCGATGCCCCATTTGACGATAGTGCTCTCCGAGAGTCCCAACTTTCCAAGCAGGAGCACCTGAGGCGAATAGTTCATCAGGAAATTGGGATGTGGATTCGACTCTCCGGGCAAGTGAATCCAAGTCGGCACTGTGGCAGGGTTTTTTCCTTCCTTTGCAGCATCACACCACACCGCTACACCCCTGAGATCCATCATTGGATAATCCAATGCAGCCACGCCGAAACCCTGCAAGAGCTGCTTCGCTGAGGTTATTTTTAACATTGGGATTACGAACACCAATGAGGCATAGGAAAATACGATTACCATCATGAGCCACCGCCAGTCCCGTGCAGCAGATCTCTGAGAATTGTCGCTCATTTGGGAGCCATCTCACTCAAAACCTGGCTTCGGGTTCTTCCCCCGCGGGCAAGTAAACCTGGTAGAGAGTGAAGGATTTCCAGAATGAAAAAATACGGCCAGAAGGGATTGATGGCTATCCCATCCCTCATGGCTCCCAATACTCCTTTCATATTGAATGATTCCAACGCATTCATCGCCAGTTGGATGGTGAGTTGGCTGTGCCATTTTTTAAAAATTTTCCTCCCGGATCCAGCCTGAATAGAGAGATGCTTTTTTGCGACGGCAAGATTTTCGGCAGAGAGCCTCTGCGTCAGCTTGTTTCCCTCGGTCATGGTGCTGGATCCGGAGTGCCATCGGTAACGATAAGTCAGAGCCGGAATTTCAACCTTTGTCCCAGGCGAACCAGCTACCCGAAGGAGAAAATCCCGATCAGAAGCTAGGGAATAATCTAGCGAGAACCCCCCAATTTTTTGGAAGTAATCCTTCCTGATCAGGCGTGCATTGATCATCGGCTCCCCAAGTGCGAAATTTGCAATAGTCGTTTTTTTTGCTTCAAGATCATTGACCGACCAGACAGACATCCAATTTCCGCCGACGCATTTCACTGCCTCGGCTCCGCCGGTGATCATCACGGCATCGGGATGATTTTTAATCGCCTCCCGATACGCCGCTAGAGAGCCCACCGGGAGCCAGTCATCTGCCTGTAGAAAGAGTAGCCATTCTCCGGAAGCCAGATCCGCACCTTTGTTCATTCCATCGTAGATTCCACGATCATGCTCGGAGGTAATCTTAAGATGGGGATACCGCGCAGCTATCTTCAATGTTCCATCAGATGACTTTGCATCGATGAGCAGTTGCTCGACATCCGAATGATCCTGGGTAACGACACTTTCCAGAGCCTCTTTAATCGTGCCTTCCGCATTCATCACAGGTGTGATGATGGAGATAAGAGGAGGTGAACCCGTCGTTGTCATGCGGAAAGAATCGGCGTTTCCCTAAGGGGATACCAGCAGCTTCGATGTCAGTTCACGGGACTCCTCCTGAATCTGAGTTGAATAGACCCCGGCAGTTGTCCCCAGTGTTCCAGAGGTTCCCAAAATAATCGGCTCCGGGCGGATAAAATGAATCGCAGGTAGATTCCCCAGCTCATCATAAAAAACGGCTTCCAGTGTATAGCCCAGAGAATCGTGAACACGACGATAGGCATTCAAAAGATTTTCCTGATAAAAAGTGCGACGCACCCGGTAGATTCGGGTGTCGACCCGTCCGATCACTGGAGCGGCGAGAAGCCCCCATGGAATCCTGAGATTCCTGCGTAAAAACCCAAACAGCGAACATGCCGTCTCATTTTGATAGCACGGGCCAAGCATGCTCCGGCGCCAATATTCAGGGCTTGTGAGATCCTCCCCGGAACTCAGAAGAAATTCCCCATCTCCTGCGCCTGGAAAGAAATGCTCAGCGTTGGGAGCATACAACTTTCCGGTGACTTTGAGAAACTCTTCTGCATCCCTTAAAAAGGTACTTTTCTCCAAAACCTGCCGGATTATATCCCCCTCACCGTATCCCTTCCCTTGAAGAAGAGTTCGTGGCGATGAGTCAGTTTGGATGAATTCAAGTTCTTTTCCGTAGTCGGCAGCCGCTTCAATCAGGATTTTAGGCCGGATCTGAGCAGTGCAATTTTTTGTAAAAACAACCTGGTTAATTGCTGGATCCTTGAGCTAGGCCAGCAAACCCTCCATATGCCGCAAGGTTCGCTCCCTAATCCCCTGAAGAGCCACCTGGGGTGTCTTGCCCGCATCGAGCGTTGCCGTGATAAGCAATGACGGAAGTGAAGAACTCATGGAGCGATCGGCAATTCATCTTTTTCAACTTTTTCGATGAACACCTGACTTTGGGATCCCCTAGGATACATGCTGTGGAGAGTTAGTACGGCATCCTTAATATCGCAGGGAGCGGTTAAAATCAGTTCCTGAATATTCTTGGTGAGCCACATCTCGGTCTGTTCGAGAATGCCTCCTGTCCCTTCATGCAAGGCAAAGCGAATCATTCCACTCTCGACACGACATGAGATCACAATCGATGTCCCTTTCTTCATTGAGCCGATCGGAAGTTCCGCAAAATCCCACCATTTGATCTTCCCGGACATAAGATCAGTTCCTGTTGATGTCTGCGAAAGAATCTTGCCGTTATGGTAGGCATTCCACCCCTTAAAATCGACTGAGGATACTTCCGTGATTAAAGGATGGTTTCTTTCCAACACAGCCACTGACAAGGTTCTTTTTGAATCGCTAAGGGCCGTCAAGGTCGTCATTTTGGAAATTGTGTAAGGCAGTTTTTGCGTTTTGATTTCCTCAAGGGCGCGATTCACTAGCATTGGATCCTGATCAAAGATAACGATCCGATTCACTTCTGAAGAACGGATGGTCTCAGCATCCCCCGGACTCATTATGGGAAATGAAACATACAACTCTTTTTCTCCCAAGAGTTTTACAAAAGTGTGCAGCCAGAATGCTCCAATCATCCTCCGATCAGATCCCCCTGGTTTTGACAGGTCATCATCATACCAAAATCTCATCACCTTGCCATCCTGTTGAGCTTTTGGAAGTTCCTCGCTCAATGCTGATGCAAGTTCAATAACCGGAATATCCTTCGCACGATAATGTCCCAGCATCTGGGCAAATTTTCCCGTGGAACCCACCAAGATCGAAGCGAGGGCAATCCCGGCTACCGAGAGCCAAATCAAACTCTTGCACTTTTCCTTCCTGGCAACCAGCTCCCCGCAAAGAGTCGCCGAAGAGAGCGTCATCACGGGAATTAGAAATGAATAGTAAAACGGCATCGAGAGTACATAGGCGTTGCCAAACAGATCCCCACCCCAGAAAAATCCTGCACTCATCAAGAGTGAAAGCGCAGCGCCTCGAATAAGAGGATTCTCGCGGATCGAAGCAAGCATCAGTGCAGGAAGTAGTGCAAATGGTGCAAACCAAGCAGGGGTTTCACGGAGAGCCGTAATCAGCGGCTTTTTCCAGAGAGCCGCCTGTCCACCGCCGAGATCGCGCATTAGCTCAATGGTGGGACCAAAAAGCGCAGGCATTCTCCAGACAACCCAATACCAGAGCCATCCGATCAGAAAAGTTCCCAAAAAACCAACAGACGTCCAAGTGAAAGATCGCACAAGAACTGCTCGATTTTCATATAATGATCCCATCATCCACGGCACGAGCAGAAACAGCGCGAATGCCGCGTACAGATGGGCTGAAGCTGCCAGCCCCAAGAGTACTCCAGCAAGCACACAAACAAGACGATTTCCGCCGGCAGCAGCAAAAAGCACACAGCCGAGAATGAGGAACGGCACAGCCGTGGAATCGACATAGGTCGTGCAAAGCAATCGCAATGCAGCGGGATTCAGGCTCCAGAGAAGAGAAGCGATCATGCCTGGTAACAGGCCGTATCGTTTTCTAAAAAAAAGGAAAAGTGTCAGCGAGACTGCGATCGAAAGTCCCCACCGCAATATCCAAATTCCGTTGATTTCACCGAAGAGATGACCACTCAGTGCATCAGGGAGAATTCCGCCAAAGCGCGTGGCATAATAGATAAAACCATATCGTGAAACGAGCTCGCCAAATTGCCGTGCATAGGAAAGATAAAATACCGCGTCTGTAAAATTATCGAGAGCCACCCTCGGCACATGAAGGAGGAACGAAACAAGTAGAGGCAGAATTGCGGCGAGGATCATACTCGCAACCGTGATCAACCGGGTTGCAGGCTGCGTAAATGAATGCTTATTCAAGGTGATTTCTTATTTTGAGACTTACTAGTTTTGCTTTGCAGTTCCTTCCACTCTTCAGCGAGCCTAAAACCGGAGAATCCATCAATTGGCCCTGAGCAGGGTCTGAATCCCTGCTTGAGCGAGTCACCTCGCATTTCAATCCTGCTGTACAAGAATGGAGTTGCGGGCAACGGGGAATCCCAGCAATGCATTCCCCGTTTAGGGCGGTTTATTTCCAAATTTCCCAATCTCAGACGAATCATCTCGGGAAACGGATAAGGATCTTGATACACAAGGAAACTGGCCGAGGGATCGCTGCTCACTGCGCGTATTAATCGTAGCGGGTAGTACTGGGAGAAAACGATGCCACGCCCGAATGAATCACCTGGCATCGGTCGAGGTGTGGAAAAAAGCATTCCAGTGAGGAGGAACAGGGCCAGGACTGCAAACACCGGTTTCACCATCGAGTACTTCAGAAAGACTTGGGACATTTTCTCCAGAGCAGGGCAAATAACAGGGACGTACAGAAGTATTGACGCTGCCGCCAGAAATCCGAAACCGAACCTCACATCAGGCGCCATGATAAACCAGTAGACGAGACCGAGCGCAACAGTCAGGTAGACTTCCCAGAAAAACATCAGCTTTTGAAACAGCGATTTCCGAAAAAAGAACATTCCTGCGATAAAAATCAAAAGTGAGCCAATCAAGGCGATTACCACCGGTGCCTGGATGAATTTCAGCAACCACGAGAAAAACCAAACTTCCATGCCACCATTCAAAACAGTTCCCGGTTGGGCAAAACGAATCTTAGCCATGCTGGCAACGGCGGCTTTTTCTGAAATTAAAACTGCCGAAGGCATCTTCCAATCGAATCTGAAAAGATCCAATGCAGCCAAAGGATACAGAAGATATCCTGAGAGAATGACGGATCTGACGAGTTTCGGCACTAAAACACAGGAGCAAATTAGCAAAATGGCTCCCACTTGTTGCCACTCTCGTCGCAAGATCAAGGGCATCATCAAAAGTGCAACCAGCAACAGCAACGGCAGCGCACTCAGCTTGATGCCAACAGTAAAGAGCAAGAGAAGAACAGTTGCACAGAGCAGAAGTTTCCCCCCTCCCCTACATCCTCCTTCAGAATCAGCTTGGTTTCGGATGTTTTCCAGAAAAAGCAATGTTGCCCCAATGGAAACCAAAACCATCACCGCTACGGGATCATCCCCTGAATCTGAAACAACATAATTACCGACTTCGAAAAGCGGAATGAAGAGCAGCGCGCGATAAATGTCGCTAAACTTCCTACCGACAGATTTTTTTGACCGCACTTGCAGTGCTCCCCCTGTCGCATAGAGCATGGCCCAAAAAACAAGAAGCCCTTCTAAGGCATGGAGTCTCTGAGGGAGAAATGCCGCAAAGCTGAACAAGGCGCACGGCTGGAACCACAGATAATCAATCGCCAGCGGAGAGAGTAGGTTTCCCAATCCCGGCACAACCCCATACTCCTCAATCCATCGGATTGATTGTGCATGATAATAACCCGTGTCGCTATGAAAGACCGATTCTCCGGTTCCGTAGAGGTCAACTACACAGGAACTCTTCAGAAGAAGAATAAAAAAACAGGCTCCTAGAAACAGACAAATGGACCAATGAGACAAACCCGTGCGACACCGCGAGAACAGGGATAAGGCTGCTCCCTTTCCGTAAAACGCACCCCCCAGACCGAGTATCACGATAAAGAGAATATTCCACTGCCAGCAAATCGGTGCAAAAAGGGAAATAACTGCCGTGCCGACCGAAATAAGTGCCAAACCAAGAAAGGGAAAGAGAGAGAGGGGAACCGCATCGCTTATTTCTCTTTCCCAGTGTCCGACCGTTTGGACAAAAATCCATCCAATGCCACCGCAAAGCAGCGTGATATAGATCCAGGAAATTCCAATGGTCAGCATTGTCCCCTCACCTCTCTTTACTTTGGGCTAACAAGATTAAGGCGATGATCCTTCGAAACATTCAGTCGAGAGGAAGCCTGGGGGATTTTCATCCCCTGATCATTTAGAAATCTACGCCCTTCTTCCAGCAAGGTCACTTTAAGATCATAGAGACCCAGATGATCAGGCGGAAGAATATCAATTGTGAACTCCTGTGTTTGGAATGGAGGCAGATCCCAATCGAGATCACACCGTTTTGCATAACCTGTTTCCTCTCCAGTGTCGGACAACGGAATCCATTTCCAGGTAAATCTCACCGGATGGGCAACGAGCGAGACCGATCTGAGCGGTACATTACTCCCGTTAAACAAAGTGCCATGGATGCGCACAAGATTTCCCTCTACAATCTCCATCTTCTGAATGGTGATAACTATTTTCTCACAATCCTGCTGAGTAAGATCCGACTGTTTGACCAAAACAGGAAGTGCAGGAATCTTGTCAGGGAAAACTTCTCGAGATCGTAATGGGAGGATTCGCTGTACCAATTGCCGATAAGACTCCTCCCTTTTTCCTCGGAATAGGGAGTAGAGCGCCATCTGCCGTACTGCATCAGAAAATGCCCTGCCATCACCATGCCCGGGAGGGACATTTCCCGAATACCCATTCCAAGTTGGAAGACCCAATTCTTGAGCAAGAATCATGGCATCCACTTCGGAAAGATAATCTCCCTCACGAGGATCTTTCTCCACAAAAAGAATACTGTCTTTGGGAATGAAATCAGGCAGCAAGGCGTGAAGCCTCGTTATCCTATCACGCATTCCCACAATCGATAAGGTGCTGAAATGAAAATGGCTGATTTCCAACAGCAATGCACCCGCCAGCAGGATGAAAAACAGCCGCCGCAGCCAGCCAACGACGATCAACTCTTGTAGAAAGCTGACGCCTCCTGCACAGATCACTGATACGGGAAAAAGCATCACAAGTGTGATCCGACTCACACTTCTAAGAGCATTCGCCAAAGGAAGGTGAATCAGCAGATAGTAGAAGGAATAACCGGCAACAACCGTCGTGAGGGTAAGCAGAAGGACTAAGCAGATGAACGCAATCCGTACAAGATTCAGGGAGGGAATCGGTTTTTTCCGCACACAAGCCAAGCCACCAAGCCCCAATAGTAGAAATGGGAAGAACCCCAGGAACAACTGGTGTTCATGCCGCATTGGAATTCCTTGAACAAGCTTTCCAAACACACCTGAAAACCAGCTGTCATCCGCAATGAGATAACTCCCAATGCGAGGAATCATGCCTAGCAATTCCCACTCCTCTCTGACGAAGTGATATTCCCTGGAGACCAAAGCATATGGAATGAGGGTGCCGAGAATCAGCACCATTCCTAGCACGCTGGGAATCCACCTGATCCAGCCGAATTTCGCCTTCCCTTGCTCCCCTCCTCCCCAGTGATCAGTATCGATTCTACCTCCTGTCAGGAACCAAGCTACCACCCAGCCAAACGAAGTCATACAGAGGAAAAATCCCAGATAGATGGAACAGGCGAATTGCCACCCTGTCCAAAACAGGAACCATCCTGTCGCAAGAACGGCCTTATTTCCGCTTCGTTCCAAAGTCTGTTGGAGCCAAAAAATGGCTAGTGGAATTGCAAAGCGATATCCCAACTGAGCGTGATTGACCTGCCCGAAAACAGGCAAGGAGAAGGTAAATACAAATGCCCCGAAGGCGGCTGAAACACTTCCGAAATTTAGGCGTCTCAGCACATACCATGCAGAGGCAAAATTCAGAGGGTATGAAAACAGAAACCAGAAATCAAAAGCCCTCTCCCGACTCATCCCAATTGATCGAGCCAGTCCGTAGACCACTCCTGTTCCAAAATGATTGTCACTAAAGGCAAGCACATGCTCGTAGGGATAGAAAAATGATGGACTCCAGAGTGCCGGCATCCTCCCCTGACACCACTGCCAGAGATGCTCTAGTAAATAATTATTTAGTCGTGCATCGAGGAGTTCACCAGGGATCGCCCGCCCGCAGGAAGTTGTCCCTCCCCAGACAATCGTCAATCCCCCGACTGCCAGAGCGATTGTCAGAAAAAAACCGGACGCCTTCTTGTGCATGGTTAATCTTGCAGCGGATTCCGAGTGCACACACAAAATCCCAATCAAAGATTGTACTTTAGGATACACCAGATTGCCCTTATCCCGTCCTTCCAGTTGATTTTCTTTCCCTCTGCATAAGTGCGTCCATGGTAGGAGACTGCCACCTCATAGATGCGAATCCCTTTCTTCGCCAGTTTGGCCGTTATTTCCGGCTCAAAACCGAAGCGATTTTCCTGAATCGGTATAGATTGTAGAATTTCTCGACGAGCAGCCTTATAACATGTCTCCATATCCGTCAGGTTAAGATTGGTAAACATGTTTGAGAGAAGAGTGAGAAAACGATTGCCCACCGAGTGCCAGAAATAAAGCACACGATGCTCCTGCGAACCAATAAATCGGGAACCAAACACGGCATCAGCTTTACCTTTGAGAATGGGCTTCAACAGCGTTCCATATTCTGCCGGATCATACTCTAGATCAGCATCCTGAATAATGATGATCTCCGCGGAGGCATGAGCGATACCGGTACGAAGTGCGGCACCCTTTCCCTGGTTTACTTCATGCTCGAAAAGCCGGATCCGGGAATCAGTTGACTTGATTTGCTCAAGTGCGTCACGAGTGCCATCCGAAGAGGCATCATTGACGATGATCAACTCGGCCACCTGAGGCTGACGCAAGACAACCTCGATCACCTCGGCCACTGTCGCCCGCTCATTATAAACAGGCATGATGACGGAAAGACATGGATTCATTTCATGATTAATCGGGGTATTCAAGACGACGGAATCCCAGTTTGCAATACCGCCAAACTGCAAAAAGAGGATAGACAGCAGAAGACTCGATCCAGATTGCTTTATCGAATTTAGTTTTTCCTGCTTAATTGCATATCTTATTTTCTAAATCACATGACTCTCCCCATCTCTGCCATTCTCCCGATTTTCAATTGCAGGGAGCGATTGGCGCGGCATCTCAAGAGCGTTGAAAAATGGGCCGATGCCGTTGAGCAGATCATCGTTGTGGATAGCGGATCAACGGATGGCTCACTCGAACTCGCCAAGGAAATACTCTCTCCATTCAAAGCAATTTTTCTTCATAATCCTCCGGGTCTTTACCAGAGCTGGAATGCAGGCATCGCTACAGCCACATCCACTTGGTGCTATATCTCCACCGTTGAAGATCCAATTACCCGTGAAGGCTTGGATCATCTTGTAACCGTCATGAACCGTCACAACGCAGATGTGATCATTTCCCCTCCAGAAATGCTAAATCATGACGGAACGGAATCAGTTGAACAAAAAATGCCCGCCAACCATCTCGCCGAATCATTTCGTACAGGTGGCCTTGAGGATCGTTTACTCAACAGAGCCGAAACGATCTCCATGTTCTGTGGCTTCCTCCCTCATGGACTTCTCGGCAGCAGTGCCAGCAATCTCTACCGCACCACGCTCCTTCAAGAAAATCCCTTTCCCACCGATTTCGGTCACTGCGGGGACACCGCCTGGGGCATATCCATCGCCCCAATCGCGCGGGTTGCTTTCACCCAAAAATCGTGTGCCCATTTTTACTGTCAAACGAGTTTTAAAAATGAAACCCCAGAGCAACAACTGATTCGTCACCGCCAACTTGCGAAACTTGCGATCCAATCTTTAACGTTAAAAAGCCCCCACGATCCTGAGGTTGCTGTCATGCTTGGCTGGTTTGAATCCAGCGACAGTAGCATCCAAGTTGTCCGCCAATGGCTGTCTGATCAATTCACTTACCGACAAGAGTTGGAATCTCAACTGGAAAACCTCCGGTCAAAATATCAAGGTGGAATTCTGGCCTACCTTCGACGTGCGCTACGGGATGAATGGAAACGCCTTTTCTGTCGTTAACTCCCCACAGCCTGCCCAATAAAGCTCTCAGTCTTTTATGCGACGAAAACCGCGCCGGGAAAATTTCCAGGCCGCAATGGGGAGATAGGTCAACGAAGCTGCTGCCCACTTGATCTTGCTGGCCATCTCAGCCCAAAACTCCAAGATTCCAAGAAAGCGATCATCGTAATGTGTCACGAGCTTCCATGAGGAAGTTCCTCCAATCCCTGAAGGAGAGGGAGTCCAGTGCCGCACAACATTTTGAGATCCCTGAACAAGACCACCGGTTGCCAACTTTCCACGAAGTTCATGAATAACTTCAACAACCTCTTTGCGATAACGATCTTCTCCACTCCGCTGATCACCATGAAATCTAAATGCCGCCAATGGAGCATCCACCCCAGTGCAACGGCTGTGTTTGAAAAACTCTCCCCAAAGCCAGAAATCGGCTGCGAATCGGTAGCGATCCGTTATTTCCCCTCCAATCTTATCCCACAATGATCTCCTCCAAAAGCAGGTCTCCTGCTGGATGAAATCACTGTTAGTCGCCCCGCCATGCAAGCCATGCGCAAGACGATAGCCAGAGAACCCCTGAATTTCATCGAGTCCTTCAAAGGCGCCCTGCTCTCGAACGCAGACTTTTTTCAGTGATGAAATCCATTGAACATCTGGAAATTGAGTAAAAATCTCTTCCACCGTCTTGAGAGTCCAGGGCATGTAAAGATCAGATGAATTAAGCCATCCCATTATTTCACCCGTACTATTGGCAAATCCCTTGTTGATTGCCTGATACTGTCCCCCATCGGGTTCCGAACAAAAGTACGCTAATCGGCTTGAAAATTCCTGAAGAATTTCTCTGGAACCATCTTGAGATCCTCCGTCGATGACAATGTATTCCAAATCATCGATCCCCTGCCCCAGCACAGAATTCAACGTTTCGCGAAAATGGCCGGCTTGGTTATACGATGGAGTAATGATGGAAATTTTCATTTTGTAGTCTTCTCTAGGTTACGGCTCTTAGAAGAGGTATTGCTCCCAAAAGGCACGGTCATATCTGGCCCAAGCATGGCATCCAAAAGGAAGTTTATTATTATTATTTTCAAAACACCATGAGGGGCTCATTTCAAAAGCAAATGGCAGAGCCACCTCTGCAGATGCTACACGGAACTGAGAATCATGTTTGGGAGCTTCCAACGACCAGAAGAGATCCTCATTAAAGGGATAAGATTTCAGCTCTTCTTCAAGGGTTATCCAGTCGAGCAAGGGATTTAACTTCTGATACAAAGGGTAAAGTTTCTCGTAGGATCCTAATTCAGCCGTTGCATCCGTTGGCTCCCAAGGTGTTTTTCCATGAGTTGGATAAATACTGCCTCGAATAACAAGACGTTTCAAAACCCTGAGATGGGAATGAATATTTCTCAGGGAAAAACCCCCATTTCCCACTCTCCAGAGACCTTCTGTGGGATTATCTTCAAATCTTCTAAACCAAGGTGCTGCTATATAATCATAATCTTGCGCTGCCCAGTATTCCAATTCGTTAGAGAAAATCAGGCAGTCCAATTGGCAGATAAGCAGATGAGAATACTGTTCAAATCGCTCATACAGGCCGGTGCTTGTCATCAGACGGTTATAACCTTCAATCCCATCGAAGAAATTATCGGGAAAAAACTCAACCGATTCACCAGGTCGCAGAACACCGGAAATATCAAGTGATTCCGGAACAATAAAACTGAGTATTTGTGCAGGAATATGCCGCCTTATTGATAATAAAGACAATTCTTCAAGAGATGATATTGAACTGCGATAAACTGGGATAATAACTTTCACCACAAGTTTCTGCCTTTCTAAACCTTCGTCTTTTTTAGAATTCGATGAGACCACCACTGAATATCACCAACCAGGCGGCGTACCGGCCAAGACACGGGATAAAGAACTTTCCAGTAAATGATGCCAACAATGATATAACTCCAAATGAAATGAATATTTCCCAACACCTTTCTCCCATAAATGTAATACCGAGCAAACAACAAGAAGAAATTAAAAGAGTTTTTCCCATAAAGTTTGTATCCCCTACGCAAGAGGGCATGAAGCGATTTTTGAAAATCCTTGTGCAGTGTATTCTTCACCATTAGCAGTGAGACAGCTAATGAAAAACCACGTTTAATAGAGGATTGTCCACCATACAAAAAAGTACACGTTGTTTGGATAAATCCTCTGTAGTCAATAACCTTAAGATGCTCTTCAAACGCATCTCTTGCCTTGAAAAAGCTTCCGTCCAAAGTTCCTTCAGAATAGTGAGCAATTGGATACTCGATCACGTAATTCGTAAAACCAGCTCTCTCCGAATTGATGCACAGGTCGGCACCATAAAAATGAAATCCCGAAAGATCTTCCGAGACAGTAACTCCGGAGTTTTTCCTGATCACAAGAAAACATTCATCAAGAGAGATAGCTCTTCCATGATCCTGAATTCCCCACTTTTCCTCTCCCCGCTTGCTATAAAAATGCCCGCATCCTCTGTTGGACTTTCTGCTGATACCAGCGACTCCGAAAACAGCAGCTCTCTCATCATGTCTCACGGCAGATTGAACGGCTAGGGTGAGTTGATCGAATGTGAGTTGCTTGAATTCAATATCCTCATGGCAGATGAGGACATAGTCTGTTTGTGATTTTTCGATAAAATAGCGAATTGCCCGATAGCTATCCCAAGCGTTTTCAGCATTATTTATCGCAATAAGTTCAACTTCCTTAACAAAACCATTGCATTTCAGTTCCGCAACTAATTTATCAAATAAATATTGATTTCGATAGAGAATACAAACTGAAAATGTGTTTTCCACAGTTAAAGTACAACCCAATAGAGAATCTAGTTTAACTTATGATAAAGCTCTATGACTTCCCCAGGATTTCCAATTGCGGCAATATGTGATTCGTGGATCAACATGGCTCTGTCTGCAAAACGTTTCATTGACTCAGCACTATGGGTGACAAGAACAATGGTTTTGCCCTCTTTTTTATAGCGCTCAAAAAGGGCAAAACATTTTTCTGCAAAAACAAAGTCTCCAACTGCCAGCACTTCATCAAGGAGCATGATTGGAGCATTAACTTGCATCGCTACGGCAAAGGCAAGCCGCACCGACATACCGCTCGAGTAGTGCTTGACCTGTAGTTCCATGAAGTTTTCCAATTCCGCAAAGTGAACAATTTCCTCATACCTTGCCCTGATTTCACGATTCGTCAGACCTAGGATCGTGGCATTCAGGAAAACATTTTCACGCCCAGTAAGTTCCGGATTGAATCCCACCCCGAGTTCTAGCATGGGAGCAATCCTCCCGTTAATGGCAATTTCACTCCCTTTGTCAGGACGGTAAATTCCGGCCAGAATTTTCAACAGGGTCGATTTACCCGATCCGTTACGACCGATAATGCCAAAAAACTCCCCTTGGTGGATATGAAAATTAATATCATCAAGAGTCTTTCGAGTTCGCCGTTCGTTGCTGACATGTGCCTTCATGAGGCGTTCACGCAGCGTACCACGGCGCTCTGTCGGGAGGCGGAAGGTCTTGGAGAGATTTCGGACAGTAATGACGGGAGGCATAGCTTGGTAAACGCCTAGGTTATGGAATTTCAGTGAAAAGTAGTTTGTTAGAGATCTTCGGTCATTTCCCCTTCTTTCAAAGTGAAGATAAAAACACCTAAAAGGAAGATGAGACAACTCATCGCAATAACATAACAATACCCGGACTTGGTCAGTCCTCCAATTCCAACCAGAAGAAAGCGCGAATAGGTTAGGATGCCGCTCATGGGGTTGATAAACATATAAAAACGCAGCTTTTCAGGGACCTGGCTCATAGGGTAGATGACCGGTGTCAGCCAAAAACCAAGTTGAATTGCCACCTCCCAGAGGCTGATCATGTCTCGAACCTTCACCACAACGATACTGAGGATCAGACCAATTCCCATCACCAACAGATAAAGGGCAATGAGAAGGGGTAGAAACCAAAGCACACGCCAATGCAGAGGAACCCCATCTACAAATGCAAATAAGGCAAAGATGATAAGGTTAAAAAAGAGTCCGATAAAAGCGGCGGAAACGGCTGATGCCACCAGAATGATTCGAGGAAGATACACTTTGCGGATCATCTGGTAGTTCCCGATAAATCCCATCATACCCGCCATGGTTGCCTGAGAAAACAAGTCCCAGAGCATAATCCCCAATAGAAGGAAGGGTTTATAATGGGGAGTCTTTTGGTTGAAAACAAAGGTGTAGACAAAATAGAGCACCCCGAAGAGCGCCAGCGGTTTTAGCAACGTCCAGACATACCCCAGAATGCTTCCATAATAGCGCATTTTGAAATTGGTCCAGGTGAGCGCTACAAAAAGACGCAATATGTAAGGGAAATCAATGGGAATAAATCTCATGGGTGTTTTATATAAAAAGAGTGTCGCGCGACTGTTTATTGCCACTTGGACATTATTTTATAGAGGATTTAAACAATAGAAGATAACGTTTTAAAAAAATTTTCTGCTATTGTTAAAATAGTTATCCAAGCTCCGAAGCAGAGCAGTAATTTTCCAAGATTTACTCTGTGTAATAGTTGAGATATTTCCAACTAAAAGAGTTTTTTCTTCATTTATAGCATCAATATTCTTGCTAAGTTCTGAAATTTTATGCTCAAGCGTTGATATCGTTACGGTCTTAAAAAGATCCATCGATCCTATGATTTTGTGGAAATCATTTAAATTAAAGTTGTGAATTTTACTAATAATCTCTCTTGTTTCCTCTTTCCTCATCAACTCAGCAAGTAATATGGTGCCAAATGCCTTTGCAGAGGGATTTTCAGCATTGATTGCCGCTTTGGCCAAGCAATATTCAGGTACAGAGCCATCAATGATAATATTGTCTTTTTCTTCTGGAAAGATTTCTATCAACTGTTCTATCCCAATTTTTCGATAGTTGCCAAGTATTTGAAAAAACTCGAACTGTAGTTGTGCTAATGCCTTTGGTGTCTGCGAACTGATTTTTTCATTGTTATTACGCATTCTAAAACAGACATATTTTTCATTGAGTACATGGATTTTATACTGCTGAGATAATCTTACCCAGAAATCAAAATCTGCGAGCTGTTTGTAATAGGTATTGTAAAAACCCACTTGCTGATAACATTCTTTACGGAGCAAAACACTCGGATGACAAAGACAGTTTCCATAATAAAAAAAATGATTCAGCCATGCCTCTTTGGTACGATTTTCAACATCAAATATATTGAGATAAGCCTTACTTGTACTGTCTAGGTTTTCATTATCGCTAATTTCTTTACCAGCTTCATCTACAATTTTTATTTTGGTAAAAACAGCTCCAATATCAGGGTGATTTTGGAGAAATGAATACTGTTTCTCCAGCTTTTCTCTTTCCCAAACATCATCAGAATGATGAATTGCAATAAGATCACTCTTTACTATACCTGCTAAAATAACTTTATTGATAATTCCTCGTTCATTTGATTCACTTTTATAAATCTTTATTCTGTTATCTTTATAAGAATTAATAACATCAAGCGAGTTATCAGTAGAGCAATCATCAGCTATGATGAGCTCAAAATCGGTAAATGCTTGATTTAAAACCGACTCTATCGCCTCACGAATATATCCCTCATGATTATATGACGTAAGAATTACAGAAATTTTTGGGGCACTCATTTATGTAAATAAAATTTGTTGAATTAGGGGCGATTTTTAATTATTTGGCAGATGTGATCCACAGTTTCTTCATCGACTGTCTGCCCGGTCGGCAATACAACTACTCTAGCAGCCACACGATCGGTTTCTGGTAAATTGTAAGGAGAATTAATGTGAAGTGATCGATAGGGTTCCATCAAATGACAACCGGGCCAAAAATATTTTCTGGCGATAATATTCTGCTCGTGCAAGCGTTCAACAAGTTTATTTCTATCTAGTCCATACTTCTCGGAATCAACTTCAATAATGATGTATTGAAAGTTGTTTTGCTCTTTCGGATCATACTCAATAAGGCTGATACCCTTGATTCCCGAAAGGCCTTTTTGATAGGCCAAGTAGTTTCTACGATTTATTGTAATGATTTCTTCTATTTGCTCAAGATTCGTCAACCCCATTGCCGCGCACACCTCGCTCATCTTTCCGTTAACCCCGCAATGCACAACGTTATCAAACCCCTTGAAGCCAAAGTTCCTCATAAGACGCATTTTTTCCGCTAATTCATCGTCATTGGTAACAACAGCCCCCCCCTCAAAAGAGTTAATAAATTTCGTCGCATGAAAACTAAAAACTTCACATTTCCCGGATGAACCTAACATTTGTCCATTTTTCGAACAGGCAAACCCATGTGAAGCATCATACATTTCCTTGAGATTGTATTTTTTTGCAAGGATCCCAAGTCCCTCAGTATCACATCCTCTCCCCCAGATGTGAACACCAACAATACCCGTTGTTTTTGGAGTTATCAGACGCTCGACCTCCTCAACATTAATATTATGCGTTTTTGGATCGATATCAGCAAACACTGGGGTTATGCCCTGCCAATAAAGGGAATGAGCCGTAGCAATAAAAGTATAACTTGGAATAATTACCTCGCCATGCAATTCAAGTGCACGAGCCGCAATCTCAAGAGCAACAGTTGCGTTACACATAGCAACCACATTTCTGACGCCAAGAATATTTGATATTTTACGCTCAAACTCTAAGAGATAAACTCCATTATTTGAGAGCCATCGTCTATCTAGAATGTCGTTAATTCTGCTAAACAATACTTCTCTCGAACCAATATTGGGTGCTCCAACATGAAGTTTTTTTCCTGCATTTAATAAGTTCATCTTCAGGAAATCAAACGGGGGTGTAGCCAAATCTTTTCATTAAATCAGCCGTTTTAAACTGAATATTATTTACATCATCCTCTGAAAGTTCATTTTTAAAACGACCAACCTGAGAGGGAGTAATTTTTTCCAACGTGCGTTTTTTCCAATCCAACGTCGCTTCAGGTTCCAATTGATGCTTTTTATTGAGAATGTGAAACTCAAGCATTTCATCTTCAAAAGGAATTTTTAAACTATCACATATTTTTTTTATTTCTCGAAAAGGATTCGTTACAAGATTCTCATATAACACCGTATGAATTCGTTCCTTGGGAAGCACTGCAAGTTTCTTGATTACGGAGTTATTATTGAGTACCCAATCGCATGCAATCTCGGATATGTCAGTAGGAAGGGTTGGTTTATAAGAACTTGATGTTTCCAATTTTTGCATATCACGATATGAGCAGGCTACATCTCTCGGATCTCTGATAATATGTAAATATATGGCTTGGGGGAAAAATTCTTTCAATTTCTCAATGTGACTTGTGTGAAAATTATTTTTGTCACCCCAAACCGTAGCACCGCTTTTGTTGACTTTAGCGTATAATAAATAAATGCCAACACAAGCTCNNTTTTTCGGAAAGTCCCCACGTGATAAATTTTTTGCTTTTGCATACTTCTACTGAAAATTCTTCGAGAAATAATTTATTTTTCCAAGAGGACGGCGCTACTGAAGCATAATATTGCGATAGCCAACACATGAAGCCCGCTTCTGGAGGGATAACTATTTGTGAGTGTGATGCAAGAATGAGTCTCAAGAGAGTTGTGCCTGAACGAGGATTTCCAAGGATAATGATAGGTTGACTGGAAAGATGCATATTATGTACTTTTACTCATATTTAACAATTCATGACACTATCTTTGGCTTATTTTCACCGATTAATGCCATTTTTTTCCTTTTTTAAGAAGTAGAAATGTTATAAAAACAGATAAGCGTCAGTTAACTTTTTGAAGCATTTTAATGATTTCCCCTGCAATTCTTTTTGATAATGATTCTTTCCTCGGCATGTTTTCTATCGAATTTGTTTCAATTTTTGGAGAATACCACTCTTTGAGATAATCACTGATTTCACTCAGTGCCATTAACCGTTCAGGGCTATTCAGCACATCTGAACGCTGTAACAGTCGACGCAATAATGCAGTGAGTTCGGAACGATTATGTTCATCGAATTCATTAAATTCACCTGTCATCCAAGCCCCGGCATCTCCTATATGAAAAGTAGCATGCAAATCCTTATAGATCTGACAATGAGAAGTATTGGCGATGAGATTGGCTATAATTACACGGCCAATCCAATTGGCACCGATGCAGGCATTGCCAAAATCGCACTTTGTAAGAATGTCACGCCTGAAAATAAAACAATCGTAACCCGAATGAGAGGCACCAATTTGGGCAAACATTAAATCGAGATCTCCACATAAGTGCCATTTATCAGAAGTTACCCGCCTATTGATCACAAAAGCCTCGTTTTTTTCCTTAAAATCGCCGATAATTCGCGCGATAAGAGTATAACAAAATGGAAGTAATGCTATATCCACATTTGTGTACATGAAGAAATCAGCATTCGAAACCTCCAAAAGTCTGCTCAAAATATCAGTGATAAGAGGAAGTTTTTTCTTTTTTAAAAAGTTAGAGCAATCTAAAACAGAATGTTCAAGATCCCTCGTTTTTATTATAAATTCAGGTACAAGTGACCGATCTTCTGCATACTGGGCTGAATAAAGTTCAACATGAACCAAGCCATGCGCATAGGATCGCGCCTTCTCCATACTAGCGAAGGTTACCAGTTGGGCATCGTAGAGATCCGATTCTGGCCTTACTATTACCGGATTAACTATATGGGCAATGGATATCACGGATTATCCTTGGATAACTTTTATTCTGATTTATAGAATTAGAATTCTAGTTATATTCGCTTGGAAAAAGAAATCTTTCCGAATAAGTTCGTGGTGAATCTGCTGGATAAGTAAATGTGTGTGTGTTGTTATTATCGTTTATAATCTCTTTTTTTGACTTAAGCCGGTTCGCAATTTTTCTAAAAAATCCTGGATTGGAATCATCAGATATCTTGCGTTTTAAGAGCTCTCCTTGCCATTCTTCTATGAGTTTTTTGAGTTCTATTTTAATTTCATCAGATACCTCAGCATCTGATAGAAAATCAGTTATTCTAGTGAATGCATAATCAGGGATTCCATAGGCTTCACAGGTAATAAGCAGACTGCTGGCTTTTCTGAGGACAGCATTTTGATCCTGTTGAGATTCGCCTCGTAGCCAGCTCGCAGGATCACGGACATAAACTGCATCTCCCCAGGCCAAGAGTCCACGGGTGGACATGAGGGTGCTACCACACCGCGCATATTTTTTGCGCAGATCCACTAGAATAAATCCTAGTTTTCTTATCTCTTGGTCCACATCTGAAAACCGGGGCTGTCCTTCATAAACCTCTAAAAACTCAACCTCCACCTGTAAGCCAGCACAATCATTAAGCGCCCGCCCAGCATGTTTCAGCACAGCAAGTTCCGCACCTTGGATATCGAGCTTAATAAAACTAGGGAGATTTTCTGCATGAAATTCAGCCCATGAATCTAGAGTCATAGCATCTAATTCAAAGCGGTTGGATTCTGCAAAAAGCTGCTCCAATCCAATCAACCTAGCCGTGTGCATATTAGGAACAAGTAACGACGAACAGTTTGGATCGCGCGTTACCACAAACTGCACCCGTCCATTCTCACCGGCCAACGCAATGGGCCAATACTTTTGAATGGGGTTTTGGGAACTCTTTTGATAGGAAGCATTCATCCGAGTGCATTCGTTTTCATCGGGTTCAAAACCAACGTAATGCAGATTTTCACCTAATGATTGCCAAATTCCCAGTGATGCGCCACGCGCCCCAATATCAAGGTAAACAAAGGGATAGGCTAATTTTTTTCGATGCTCGCAAAGCGTTTTTGAAAGTCCGTGGGATATCATTTTATCTTTTTTTTATACCTTATAGCCAATCATATTTCTTGCAGATGTAACCATGGATGTGGTTTTCTCACAAGAAATTCAGGTTTTTCAAAAAATCAATTCTTTTATGAATTCTTATCACTTCAAAAACCATCTTAATTGAATCACTCATAAGGCTGACCTTGCTCCCTGAAACATCATGCCAGTCAATGGGAAATTCGATAATTTTACAGGTAAATTTTTGTAGAATTAGAGCAATCTCCACATCGAAGGCAAATCCTTGAGTTTTCAAATATGGCTGGATCTTCTGATAAGACTCGGTTTTTAGCATTTTAAAACCACATTGAGTGTCATACGCAGGAATATTCCCTAACTCAGAAACGAGGGTTGCAAAGATGCGCCCAGATATGTGCCGCACTAAGGAACGCTTGATAGTACGCCCCAGCATCTTTACTCGACTGGCAAAGAGAGCATCCGCAGTGCATTCCCCCGAGCGAAAGTAGGATTCCGCTCTAATAATTTCCTTTGCACTCACTGCCCCATCGGCATCAGCAAAGGCAATCAGAGAACATCCCTCCGAGTTCTGCCATCCCCTATAAACGGCCCCACCCTTGCCGGTATTGCGATTCACAAATAGAGGCATTAACAACTCTGGAGCAGAAAGGTCTCCATGTTGCTTTAACTCATCCCACAACCAGGTTAGTTTTTCCCGTTGATCCGATGATGATCCATCATCTGAAAGCAGAATTGAAAAATGACCAGGCAATGTCCGCTGTAGTTCGATCAAAAATGGTCTCAACCGCACCACGTCATTGTAGTGGGGAATAACCAGTAAAGTTCTAGACATAGTCAGAATCTGTCATCCACACCATGCTGCCGCCCCTGGCCATTTTGGAAATTTCTCTCAAAGGCCTTTGTGTGTAAACTCTCCAAAAGGAGGGTTTATGTTTGAAGATTGCGTTGTGCAGCAATGGAATGATCGATTATTTCATCAGCTTCCGAGAAAGCTGGCGACACTAGATTACACGGACAAAGGAGAAACAATTTTTCCCGTAAGGAGCGTCGGTTAAAATAATTCCGCATCCCTCAACAACTTTCCTACAGAATCCTTTGCCGAGAGAATGGGGCTCTCCTCCAGACTGATGGGCCAATCAATCCCAACTTCGGGGTCATTCCAAAGAAGCGTCCTTTCCTTCGCTGGCGTGTAGTACTCGGTGCATTTGTATTGAAAATCAGCCGTGTCACTCAGCACCAGAAATCCGTGGGCCAGCCCGGGGGGAACCCAGAGCCGCTCTTTATTCTCGGCGCTGAGGATATGCCCATCCCACTTGCCGAATGTCGGAGAGTTCTTTCGCAAATCAACGAAAACATCAAAAACCGCCCCCTGTGTTACCCAGACGAGTTTCCCCTGCGGGTTCTCGATTTGGTAATGAAGGCCACGCAAGACATTATGCTGAGAGCGTGAGTGATTATCCTGAACGAATTCCTCATCAATACCGATTTCGGCGAATGTCTGCCGATTCCAAGACTCCAGGAAAAAGCCGCGATTATCCCCAAACACCTTGGGTATCAGGCGGTAGGCACCATCGACTTTTGTGGCGATCCGTTCCATATCACTTCTGCCCCCGTTTCAGCACTTCGCGAAGATAATTACCATAGCTTGATTTTCCAAGTGGTTCAAGTGCCCGTTCAAATGCTGCTTCATCCAGGAAGCCCATTTGCAACCCAATCTCCTCGAGACAGGCAATTCGCAATCCCTGACGATTTTGAATCGCCCGCACAAAATCCGCTGCTTCAAGCAGGGACTCATGAGTCCCCGTGTCAAGCCACGCAACTCCACGTCCAAGTCGCTGGACCTGTAAGCGACCAGCTTCCAAATAAAGTCGGTTCAAATCCGTGATCTCAAGTTCACCTCGGGCTGATGGCTTAAGGGATCGTGTCATTTCAACGACATCGCTGCTATAGAAATAGAGGCCAGGGACAGCATAGTTGCTCCGGGGAACCGTTGGTTTTTCCTCAAGGGAAATAGCCTTGCCTTCCTTATCGAACTCCACAACTCCGTAAGCAGAAGGATCGGCAACCTCGTAGCCGAAGACCGTGGAGCGGTCTTTTTTCTGATCGGCCTCTTTGAGGAAACTGGTAAAATCCTGTCCGTAAAACAGATTGTCCCCCAACACAAGTGCTGCAGGTGCTCCGGCAAGAAACTCCGCACCGATAAGAAATGCCTGGGCAAGCCCATCAGGCGAAGGCTGTACGGCATAGTCAAAGCGCACACCAAAACGGGAACCGTCACCAAGGAGGTGCCGAAATGATGGGAGATCCTGAGGGGTTGAAATAATGAGGATGTCACGGATTTCAGCGAGCATGAGCACCGAAATCGGATAATAGATCATCGGTTTGTCATAAACCGGCATGAGCTGTTTGCTCACAGCCATGGTCAGGGGATGAAGCCTGGACCCTGTACCGCCTGCCAGAATGATGCCCTTGCGGGGGAGAGAAGAACATTCACTCATCGTATTGATAAGAAGAGGGTTAAAGCAGCCCATTCCACCAGCGCCGCCAAAGGTCGGGAGCCAATTTTGAGGGAAGATAGATAAGTGCTACAAGTGCAATCATCCAACTCAGGATACCGGCATTCAAACTGAGGCTATACCATTCAGGAGCTTCAAACTGAAAAACAACTTCGTGCGATCCCAAGGGAACGAAAGTCGAAAGAAGTGCTACTTCAGCACGTTTTATCTGCGAAGGATGACCATCGATGGTAACCGTCCAATCCGGATGGTAGGCCATGGTCGAAATAAGCCACCCGGAAGCAGTGGGCGGAATCTGAAAGCTCATGTTGTCGCCATTATTTGAATGGTAGCTTTGCAGTGGAATGCGATCGAATGGCTCTCCTCCATGTCCCTGGTATTTCTGCTGAAGCTCAATCTGGTTCGCCCCTTTGGCAGCTCCCGCGAAGCCAGGCATTGAGGGATCAATGCCGTCCAATTCAAGCGTGACCAAATTTTGTGGCGCAAGCTGCAGGGCTGCGGGAGCCATGGCAAAACTGTCGCGAGGTAGCACGACAAAATTGTGGGCCAGGAAGCCCGGATAGAAAGATTGGGGATTTGTGAGCACCACAAAAAACTCATTCTCTATCAATGTGGGAAAGATGGACTGAAATGTTTTTTGGAGATCCTTGGGCGTGTTCGGATCCTGCTTGTCGATAAAAATATAACTGCAGCCCAAAAGACTCAGGCCGGTCCTGATACTATCAATGGAAGCCATCGAGGCATTCTGCAGAGCACGGCGCCAAGTAAGTCCGAAGTAACCATTGAACGCTTCCTGCTCGATAGGCTTACCTGTCAGGGAGGGCAGTTGGAGATAAAAGTAGCGTCCCGAGAGCGGAAAAATTGATCCGTTATCTGGAGCCTGTTTGAGTTGGGAACAGACTTGCTCGAAAGCCGGATAGGTCCCCTCGGGGAGAGCGCCTGTAGCATATCGCATCAGGTAGACAGAGTAGTCTCCCCCTAGCAACAGCAACAGTATCAGGGCGATTCCCCCCGCAGGAAAAATGCGTGCCCAAGCTGATTTTATCAGCAGTGACCCTGCAATGCCAAAGAGCGATGCCACGACAAATGAACCTCCTGCCTGCCAGAAGGACCATGGAGCACGGATATCATGAGCAAAGGGGAACAACTCATAGAGACGAAAGCCAGGGACACCAAGGTAGACAAGCAGCGCTGCAATGCGTGCCAGGTCCCGATGGGGATGTACTGGCCAGATTTTCCAAAGAAGGACACACTGGGCCACGCTTACCACCCAGAAGAGTGGAATTGTAAAATCCGCCACCCCTTGGGCCGATCGGAGAAACTCTAACGCCCCTTGGGCGATGCATCGAGGACCAGCACTCATCCAACTCAGGAAGAGAAGAGCGCCAAAGACCAATTTTAATGGGTTCAGTAGTGCGTTTTTTTCTTTCTCGGCAGTTCTTGAAGCACTCCACCAGGCCAGCAGTCCGAAAATGAGCGCACTAAAACCAACATAAAACCCCCCCAGATCTGCGGTGTAACCAGGAGGCATTCCCTGTTGCAATTCGTTTCCGCGATCAAGCCATGACAACACCGACTTGAGTGAAAAATTCTGCTGCCAGCTTTCAAATGGATCGAATTGGAACATCGCCAGCCAATGCATCTCACGCAACGTCGGCAGCAACGGAAGGACTGCAAGCGGCAGAAATACCAGCAATGAGCGCCCCAGCCACTTGATGAGTTCATCCCTGGATGAACGATCTTCAATACAGAGATAAACGGTAAAGAGAAGGGCCAGTGGAGCGAAAACCACGGCCAACTTGGTGAAAGTGACTGTCATTCCGGCACTAAGAATCGCGAGCATAAAAGCTCTTTGCCATGTTGGAGACTTCGCCAATCCAAACAATGCCCAAAGTATCCAAGGGGCGAAGACCATGGCAAAAACCACGGGAAGATGCTCGTTTGCTCCCAAACGCAATGCCATCTGCGGCCCCAGGATGTAGGCGACGGATCCGAGCCATGCCGCCGTCTCGTCACCCGTCCAACGCTTCAAAAATGCAGCAACACCCAGACCGCCAAGGAATGCTGCCGTGAGGGCTGCCAGTTTTGCCCCAAAGATGACTCCAAACGGTAAGATGAATGCCTTCAGAATGAGGTAGGAAAATCCTGTCGTGAGTCCTGGTGCCTGCGATCCTCCTCCTAGAAACAAGGGACTCCACCACCCGTTCCAAGGATGAAAATCAAGCGCCTTCGAAGTGTTGGCCAGCAGCTCCTGATCCGACGCTCCTTTGCAAAGCCAGAGGATACCGATAGCCACCGTTGCAATGAGTGTGGGTACGAGATGAGAGGGAAAACGTTTCATGGAGTCGATGGGAAGTAGATTTGAGGGAAGGGTATAAGACAGCAATTTCAAAGGATAGATGAAAGCCCAAATCCCTCGCCAATCAAAATCATGCTGCGGAAGAACTGGTTTATTTCCATAGAGGTTGTTGCTGTAATAGTCCCTATGAATTGGGAATACCTTGCGGTCCATGCTGATTCCTGAGCGGCAAGTTGGCTGGGCTTAGGAAGCCGAGCCTGCTGTGTGGCCTGAAGGTGTTGTATTCGTTGCGGTTATCGTCGATCACCATGCGGGCTTCGGCAAGTGTCCAGCACTGCTCCTTGTTGAGACATTCGTCCCGGAGGCGTCCATGGGAACTCTATACATAGCCGTTTTGATTCGACTCTCGCCTCACCCTTCGGACCCTCCTTCGAAGGCTCTATGTCGCTGCTGCTCAATTGCCATGGACTGCGTGGCTTGATGTAAATCGTCTTGATCCGGTTTTCGCCAA